>JBBPYD010000227.1:0-39321 GCA_038200305.1 Bryobacterales bacterium | reverse complement strand
ATCTTTGAGCGCCCGGCGGCATATGAGTTTGCTCAACCGGTCTCCGGAACCTATCCGGCCTGGTCCGATCCCTCTTACTGGAACGAGGGGCTGAAGATGCGCTTCGATTTGAAGCAGCAACTGCATCGGCTGAACCGGTCGGCGATGCATTATTTATCCCTGTTGTTCGTTTCGCTGGCAGCGCCCCTGGTTGGTTTTCTGGCGCTGTACAGCTTAAGCGCGGCCGCATCGGCCGCAAATCTGAAGACATACTGGCCGATTCTCTTTGCAGCCGCAATTCCCCTGCCGATGTACGCAATCCTTACCGCCGATACCCGATTCATAGCCGCATTCCTGGTCGTGCTCTGGGTAACTGTACTGGCCGCGGTTCGAGTTCCCGATACGCCGCAAACCGTCCGGATTGCATCGCGCATCAGCATGGCGGTTATATTCACTGTCCTGGTCCAGGTGATTCTCGGGAGTTATGAAAACGCGCGTTACGGCGTCAAGGACGATACGGAAGCAAGCGTGGCGGACACCCTGCACCGCATGGGAGTGCCGCCGGGAACCGGGGTGGGGTACATCGGGTCTTCGTTTGAAGCCTACTGGGCGCGCCTCGGCAGACTCCGGATCGCCGCCGAAATTCCCGCATCCACGTTTGATTCCCTGACCTATACCCCTCCTTCGACGGATGCCGATGTGTTCTGGTCGTCCAACCGTCCTACTCAAGACGCCGCTCTGCGAGTCATGGCTGCTTCCGGCGCCAAGTGCATTTTGACTAAGAATCCACCGAAAGGCAGCAATCTTGCCTGCTGGAAAGAGATAGGCGATACGAGCTATTATGTGCTTACGCCGGAGACTTGCCAGGGCATATGGAAAGGTTCAGGGGACCCCGACGATTAAGCAGGCTTGATACCAGCGCTGCAGTATAATACCTAAACTTGGAAATAACGGCTGAATTCTTTAAAAAGCGGCTCATAGATGGGCTTGTGAAAACGCCAGATGACGAATCCCTAAGGCTGTCTCCGATGGGCATACCAGTAGACGTTTCTGAATTGAGTGCCGCCGGAACGGACGCTATTTTCGTCCAGCGGGCATATGAACTCATTCTTGGCAGGGATCCCGACCTAGAGGGCTTTGAAGCCGCATGCGAACAACTGTGTCAAGGGGTGCCAAGGCAGTCATTCATATATAATCTGACCCAATCGGAAGAAGCGCGTCAGGGCGACCGGAACTTTTCGGGCGTGTGGTCTCCCCAATCAGTGTCCATACCTTCTTATCCGATGAACCTAAACTGCCTTATCGACATATCCGACCGCGGCACGTTTCTTCGAAACGCTTATCAGACCATCCTTGGAAGAGAGCCGGACCTGGAGGGATTTGTCAACTTCTGGTGCGCGCTCGAAACGTGCTCCCGGCAAGAGGTTCTGACGAGCCTAACGAACTCTGAAGAAGCTAAGCCCCGGAAACCCCTACTTACGGGCGACCTCGCAAACATCACCGAAATACGGGAGAAGAGGATCGGTTTGGCCACCCGGGTTTTCCGGTCTGTGCGGAGAATTCTGGCGCGCCCAGCCATGCAGGCTTACGCGGCCACCGCTTACGTCCACTATGTCGATCAGAATGCTTCCGCAGCACTGCAATCGGGAATGAACGCTAACCTGGACGCACTGTCAAAGCGGCTCAACCAGGTAGAACGTGATCTGCGCGAGTCGCTACGTTCAATGTCCGCCGTCGTTCAAGCTGCCTCGAATTCCGCTGAAAGGCGTTCTTCACGGCTGGAGGACCTGCTCACAGAAGCGGTATCGAGGTTGACTACTCAGATTGATCAACGAGCCGCCTATACGCTCGAATTCGCGAATCGGCTTGAAACAGTGCGCGTAGATCTCGATGGCGTGAGGCAGGAGCTAAGTGCCCGAATTGCTGAAACCGCGGCCCGCATCAAACCACCGGTGCTGCATGTGAACGGGATTACCGTAGCGCGTATCGATCCATTCCTGCTGGCAATGCCATCACACGATGTGCGCCTCGTTTCCTATCTTACATTTTACGGAACATTGGAAAAGGGCCTCACCGAGCGCTTTCGACAGACCGTGCGGGAAGGAATGACCGTAGTAGACGTGGGCGCTCATATAGGAATCTACACACTTCTCGGAGCGTTGCTCACTGGCCCCACAGGACGGGTTTTCAGTTTCGAACCAACACCGGCCACGTTCGACATTTTGCGGCTGAACCTAGAACTGAATGGCTTCGATTCCCGGGTAAAGGTGTTTCAATCTGCCGTTAGCGACCGCCAAGGCCACACTATGCTAAAGCTGTCCCAAAGAACGGGCCTGAACAGTATTTTCGGAAACATTGAAGCATCCGCCGGGTCTACCGAAGTCGATACGGTAAAGCTTGACGACGTTTTGCGCGACGTAGGGACCATAGACGTCATGAAAATCGACGCGGAGGGCGCCGAGCCGTGGATACTCAAGGGTATGCACGAGATCTTGGCAAATAACCCCAATATAACGATATTTATGGAATTCGCGCCCTCTAACCTAGAGCGGGCAGGGGTGGACCCAGGCGGTTTCTTCGACGAACTCATCGCACAAGAATTCAAGATCTTTCGCGTCGATGATTTCACGAGCGAATTGATGGAGGCGAAACGAGCAGATCTTATCTCTTGTTTCTCAGCGAATTTGTGGATGCAGCCCAAGCATGGGTAAGACCAAATTGGATGTTGTTGTGCTAGGTAGCGGCGGACACGCAAAGGTAATTATCGACATTTTGCTTGAGATGGGGACAGTGAATGTCGTAGGTTGCACGAGCGCCGATCCGGCTGGGACGGAGGTGTGCGGTGTGCCAATTCTCGGAAACGATGATTTGTTGCCCTCGCTGTACCGTTCTGGAGTCCGAAATGCAGTTGCAGCAGTGGGGGAAAACGGTATACGCTACAAGATCACGAAAACAATCATTGGACTCGGATTTGCACCGGTGAATGCAATCAGTCCTCGAGCGATCCTATCGTCACGGGTTACGCTAGGGGAGGGGATTGCGGTCATGCCCGGCACTGTGATCAATGTGGATTCTGTTATCGGAAATGGAGCAATTGTGAATACCGGAGCGACAGTTGACCACGACTGCCAGATTGGAAATTTCGCTCACATAGGGCCCGGGTCCAATCTTTCCGGTCAAGTGCGGGTGGGGCCAGGATCATTCTTAGGGGTCGGATGCCGGGTGCTTCCCTGGATCTCGATTGGAGAATGGACTGTTGTAGGAGCAGGCGCGGTGGTCATCCGCGACCTTCCCGGCCACGTCACCGCTGTAGGTGTTCCCGCCGTTATTAAGAATACGCGGCACGGAGATATTTCCCATGACGAGTGCTAAAACTAAGGCATCCATTCCCGTCGCGAGCCCCTGCTTTCGTGGAAATGAAGTCAAATACGTTCAAGAATGCCTGGACACTGTGTGGATTTCCTCAGTAGGAAAGTTCATCTCGAAGTTTGAAGAGGAGTTCGCGAAATTCTGCGAAGTTCCATATGCCCTCTCCTGCAATAACGGAACGTCCGCGCTGCATCTCGCATTGATGGCGCTTGATGTGGCTGCAGGCGATGAGGTGATTGTACCCACATTAACTTACGTCGCCACTGCAAATGCGGTCCGGTATTGCAATGCCACGCCTGTGCTGGCCGACTCAGATCCGGTGACGATGAACATCGACCCAGCGTGCATTGAAGCACGGATCACGCCGCGCACAAAAGGAATCATCGTTGTCCATTTGTATGGCCACCCCGCGGATATGGATGAGATTCTGCGAATCGCTCGCAAGCATGGGCTATTTGTTGTGGAGGATGCGGCTGAGGCGCATGGAGCGCTATACCGAAACTCGAAGGTAGGATCGTTTGGGGACATCGCGACATTCAGTTTTTTTGGCAACAAAGTGCTGACGACGGGTGAAGGTGGCATGGTCACCACGCGTGATGCCCGCCTGTGCGAAAAAATGCGCCTGCTAAGAGGACAGGGTATGGACTTGGGCCGGAGATATTGGTTTCCGATTGTGGGCTACAACTATCGCATGACCAATATTCAGGCTGCTATCGGCTTGGCACAACTGGAACAAGTTCATGAACATCTCGCGATGCGGCGTAATGTAGCGGATATATATAACCGGGAGTTGCGCGGATTAGAAGAAAGGATCGAACTACCCGTCGAAATGCCTTGGGCGCGACACTCATTTTGGATGTATACAATCCTGCTGAAGAACGGCAGCCAGCGCGATCGTGACACTGTGATGTCAAAGCTCTCGGATGCCGGAATTGAAACACGGCCTGTTTTCTACCCGATGCATGTCATGCCCGTCTACCGCGAGCCGGATGGGGCTTACCCTGTTGCCGAGCAACTTGCCTCACGCGGGATCAATCTGCCGACTCACGGTTTGCTGACAGAGGAAGAAATTGTGTACATCGGTGATCAACTCCGGGAAGCAGTCGCGGCTGGATGAAAGTAATCATCGCGAGTACCATTTTGCCGTTCATTGAGGGTGGCAGCACCTTCATTGTTGATTGGCTGGACGAAATGCTTCGGCGCCATGGTCACGATGTGGAAGTACTTAAGCTGCCGTTTCATTCTCATCATCCTGAGATGCCGGAGCAAATGCTCGCGCTCAGACTGCTTAATATTTCCGAGCATGCGGACAGGTTAATCGCAATAAGGACCCCTAGTTATCTCCTTCGGCACCCTCGTAAGGTATTGTGGTTCATTCATCATCATCGCGCGGCCTACGACCTTTGGGGAACGGAGTATGGAAATATTCCGGATACACCTGAAGGCTGGGGCTACCGGAATATGATCTGGGATGCGGACAACTTAGCATTCAGTGAGGCGAGGCGAATCTTCACCAACTCGCAGGTTGTCTCGAATCGATTGAAACAGTTCAATAACGTAAGTTCGGAAGTATTGTATCCACCCTTACTCGACCCCGAACGGTATCGTACCGATGAGTACGGGGACTATATTTTTTACGCTAGCCGATTGACATCACATAAGAGGCAGTGGCTTGCCATCGAGGCCCTTAGTCACACCAGAACCGGCGTGCGGCTAGTAATCGCCGGCAAACCTGATTATCCGGAAGCGGGCACCGAACTCAGGGCTTTGGTTGAAAATCGTGGTTTGGCCGATCGAGTGACTATCCTATCCGAATGGATCTCCGAGCAGGAAAAAATCAACCTCTTTGCGAAGTGTCTCGCGGGAATCTATATGCCATTTGATGAGGATTCGTACGGATATCCTTCACTCGAGGCGCATCATTCGAAAAAAGCTGTAATTACTACTTTCGACGCCGGCGGAACAAAAGAGCTTGTGCGGGACGGAGAGAATGGATTCCTGACGGCCCCCGACCCGGTGGCCATCGCCGAATCGATAGATCGCCTGTATCTTGACCGTGATTCTGCGCGCCGAATGGGCGAAGCAGGTGCCCAACGGATCACTGAGCTAGGAATCACTTGGGACAAGGTTATTGGAAGGCTCTTGTCTTGAAGATCGCGATCGTTAATAATTGTCTCCCATTCGCTTCTGGTGGGGCTGAGTATTTGGCGGAGTCGTTACGCCACAAGTTGATCGAGCATGGTCACGAAGCAATTGTGATGAAAATTCCTTTCCAATGGCATCCATCGGCCAGGATCATCGAGAGCATGCTGGCTTGCCAGTTGATGAGAGTTCCCAATGCGGACCGGGTCATCGCGCTCAAGTTTCCGGCATATTACATCCCTCATCCCAATAAACGGCTGTGGCTTTTGCATCAGTTCCGACAAGCTTACGACCTGTGGGGCACACCGTATCAGGACATTCCCGATTCGGACGAGGGAAGAAAGATACGCGACGTCATTCATCAATCGGACAATGCGTTGTTTGGAGCGCTTCCCCAGATTTACACGAATTCTCACGTTGTTTCGGAACGACTGAAGAAATTCAATAGTTTCGATTCCAAGGTCCTCTACCCTCCTTTGGAACACCAGGATGAGTTTTTTTGCGCGAGCTATGGTGACACGATCTTTTACCCTAGCCGCATCTCGGGAGGGAAACGGCAATTGCTCGTCGTTCAAAGCATGAAATACGTCACCTCGGGAGTGAAGCTCATACTTGCTGGGCTTCCAGAATCTACTGCCGATCTTGCCGACATTGAAAAGGCGATCGAGAAGGACTCGCTGCAGGACCGGGTGCATGTAATGCCTCGGTTCATCTCCCAGGAAGAGAAAGTCTCTTTGTTCAGTACCGCTCTCGCTTGCGCGTACACGCCCTACGACGAGGATTCCTATGGATATGTAACATTAGAGTCGTACCACGCCCGAAAACCGGTAATCACTTGTTCTGATTCGGGCGGCACACTGCTTACGGTGAAGCACGGCTCCACAGGTTGCGTCGTTTCACCCGACCCTAGGGCGATAGCTGAATCGATAAACATGCTAGCGGCGGATAAGACTGCCGCAAAGCGCATGGGTGAGGCAGGCTGGGAAAATTTGACCACATTGGACATCACGTGGAATCGAGTCATAAGGTGTCTCACAGAATGAAGATCGCCTGGTTCACACCATTCTCTGAGATAAGTGCAATCGGGAAGCACAGCCAAGTGGTGACTGACGAACTGGCGAAATTAGCCGATGTAACTTTGTGGGTCTGTGACGAGGGCCCGATTGTCGCTTCGAAGTTGCCAATTTGCCGGTACGAATTAGCTTCCGACATCAAGGATGAACTACTTTCAGGCTATGATTGTGTCGTCTACAATTTGGGGAATCATCTTCCATTTCACCGTGAGATATACCACGCGTCGCAACGCGTGCCGGGAATCGTTATCCTGCACGATTATGTGATGCATCACTTCTTTGCTGGTTATTACCTTGATTATCTCCAAAGTGCCAAATTGTACACCGCAGCGATCGAACGGCTTTACGGTCGAACTGCGGTGGCGATGGCCCGCGAGGCGTTCGCCGGGCAACGAAGAGGAGTTTGGAACACAGACGAAGTAGTGAACTTTCCATTTTTTGAGGACGCCGTTCGCGGGGCTTACGGAGTGTTTGTCCACTCCACATTTCTCCGCGAGTGCCTAGCGGTGTTTCCTGGCCCGGTGGGCAGTGTTCATCTAGCATATGACCTGCCACACTCCGATCCGGTGTTCACTCGCGAGGATCTCGGTATACCAGCCGACAAACTGCTTGTCATTACTGTAGGCAACGTCAATCCTAATAAACGCATTAACTCAGTAATCCGGGTACTGGCTCGAGCGCCTGACCTGGCGGAGAGAATGAAATACCTAGTCCTAGGATCAGGCTCGGAAGCCTACCTGGACGAGTTAGACGAGCTAGTCCGCCAGAATCACTTGCAGGATGTCGTTCAATTGTGCGGTTATCAGCCTGATGAGAAACTGTACGCTTATCTAACTCATGCCGATTTATGTATCAATTTGCGAGTGCCCGCGATAGAGGGGGCGTCGGCATCATTGGTGGAAGCTCTGCTTTACGGAAAGCCGGTGATCGTATCGAATACAGGCTGTTATGCGGAATTACCGGATGACTGCGTATGTAAGATCTCGTTGATGAATGAAGAAGAGGATTTGGCGCTGGCTCTGGAATTTCTGCTTTCAAATGAAAATGAGCGTAGGCAAATGGCCGACCGGGGCCGACGCTTCGCGGAGGAACATTGCCGTCCCGCGCGATACGCCGAAGCGTTTCTGGAGTTTGTCAACGAGGTCCAGAGTCTGAAGCCTGTTCTGGGTTACGCCAAACAGGTTGGCCGCATCCTCGTCAAGATGGGGGTAGATGCGCGAATGCCGATTATCGATACGGTCGCACGAGCATCGGAGGAATTATTCGCTCCTCGGAACGGATCAAGTGAAACACACCAAACAGAATAAACTGCAATCTCAGGCATCGTCGTTGAAGTTGCCGCTGAAGGAAGTAGATTGTTCCAAAAATGACGCCCAGGTTCCGCCGAAGCTCTCTTCCGGAACGGGCTTTCTCGTTTCCAAAAGCTTCCTTTCTCGCACTCGGTCTAAGTGCTCTTCTCTTATCGCCTATCCTCTTCAGCGGATATTACATGGACGACAGTCTAAATGCACAGATTTATGGCCGCACGCTCCAGTCGGGCACTAGCCTCTGGAGTTTTGCAATGAGCAACGCGCACGCATGGATAATAAAACAAGGGCGATTGAGAATCGATCACAGAAAGGCATTCAAGAACAGGCGCGGAGAATTCTGCAGCCGCTAGTCAAATAAGCTCAGTAACACGACCGGAAGATCATCTACAGTTTCCCTATTTATTTATCGATTATACCCAAATTCATTATGGCGAACACCAGGGGCCTAGGGTCGGTTTTCGATTCGATGCGCTTAGCATTGCAATGCAGCCGGATTGAATGCCGGCCGGGCGGCACTACTAAGTTCTCAACGATATCCTGTCCAAGATGATTGATCTGAAGCTTTTTTGAGATGGGTCCTTCCATGTCAAAATCAGCGTATTCTGGGAAACCCGATTTCACGTTCATTCTCAGCGATACCTCATGCGGCTGCACGTCCGGGTTGGAGATCTGTATTTCGCCGTCATACGCGCACCAGCGCCAATTCTGAGCCGGGCTGCTTTCGAGGCCGCTGCAGCCACTGAAAGATATGCCGAGCGGCAGTTTGGTGCTCTCCCGTTGTAAGCGGGACCATTCCTCCGGTGATGCCTGCTTGCGATGTTCGGCAATGTATTTTTCCATTGAGAAGAACACAAAACGTTTGTCCCTGCTTTCGAGAGCCTGAACCGCCAACAATGAGGCAAGTTTTCCACTTAGATCCACGGCCCGATCCGCATATCCGAAACGATCGATGTAGATACCCCGAAACCCTGCACTTGCCAGGATTGTCAGGAGTTCCGAACCTGTCTTGGTAGCAATGGCTTTCTGCCAACTGTCAGCGGGGCGGCCCTTCATTGCGCCATAGCTCCACCGAAGATGGTCCGAATGAAGGTATGCACGCAATGGATCATAGTCAACCATCCCGCCTGCGGGGGGAGACTCCGGGAAGGGGAAATAGGGCATTTGATAGATCATTGATGCCCTGGGCACCGCATTCTCAATGGACCTGATGAAATCGCGGTCGCTCGCAAAAGCATTTTGGATGGCGGCGCGGTTTGCCCATGCAGCCGGAGTCAGATCCCACAAACCAGCAAACATGATGACGCCCGATGCCAGATAGAAGGTCCTGGCTCGAAAGCCGGATCCGAACCACAACGCCTGAGATTTTTGCAATGCAATCAGGAGAGCAAGCAGCGCAAAGAATGAAATGTAGATGCTGATCCGGTGATAACATCGAATTTGGGGTGAAATCCCAAAAGCAAATAACGATCCAAACCCGCCCAGCGTTGCAATTAATACTGCCGAAACGTTCAGAATGCTCAACGGAGTAAGAATCTGACCGTCGCGCCTGGCCTCATTACCCCATAAAAGCCAAGCTATTAAGAATAGGAACCCAATGCTCGTGATGGCTCCGAGGGTAACAGTCAGATCGTTGTTCGGAAGATAGGGACTAGTCGCCGCCAGGTACTGGGCCTTCATGCGCGCAAAACTCGGAAGACGGTGATTTGTGATCGGCAATAAGAGCTGGGTCACTTTCATGCCGTAAATATCCGCTTCAATAGGGATCCGTTTGCCAACCTCGGGATTGGCTCCATGCCGCATCTGGTAAATGAGTGTCGGTGAGACATTGAGAACCAGAAAGGCTCCAAGTGTTGCGATTGGTAAACTGGCTGTGATCGCCTGTCTCCATGAGGGCCGGCGAGCGATGGCATACAAGCCAGCAATACCGAAAAACGCTGCCGCGAAAAATGCGTAATAAATACCCGCGGACCCGGTCATCGCACAGATAATCGCAGCCGCGGCTCCCTCCCGTGTTAAGCGATAAGGAAAACGAGACGGTGAAGACGTGGGTTCGATAAAGGCTTGACCCTGGCTGACTTGAAGTATCACTAAAACGGTGAGTGGAATCACATAGTAGGAACTCAACATCAGATGATATTCCCCACGCATGTAGTGATGCGGCATAAATGCGAAGAGCATACTCGCGGCAATAGAAGGCACAAGAGGAAGCCGGAATCGTCGAAACACGTAGAGCGACGTCAACGCGATCAGGATATACCCAAGGATGTAGTGGATATTAATGGCGAGAGCCACGGAAATGCCTAGCAAACCTGCGATTTGATAAAAGATAAAATGTAGACCTTCCGCCATCGGAAAGTCCTGAAAGTCCAGACCATGCGGCGCGCCCAGATTCGGATTTGTTGTATACCACCCATTCTGCATTACCCCTTTCACAATGGCGGAAGACATGTAGTAATCGCCAGCGGGAACATCGATCGGCGTCCGTAGATCGCAATTCCATAGGTTAAGGAAGTAAAATAAAAACAGCACCGTTAGAATCGCAGTTGCCCCGTACGGAACTATTGCCGGGATATTCCATCTGCTACGCCTGCGCTCAAGAGACGGACTGACGATTGTCTCGGGGCGCCTTGACACCGAGTCCTCAACGGCGGAAATCGTGCCATGCTTGACAGGGGCTTGTCGAACTTTACTCACTACAATCCTCCACTAAATTGACGGCTAAACAGCAGCCGCATACCATGCCATAGTCTTTCTCAAAGCAATGTCGAGAGGCGTTTTGACGCACAGCCCTAGTTCCCGAGCCTTCGCTATGGAGGGGACATAGCGAGTGGACCGCATCGCTGTGTTCCGATCATCTTCGTTAACAACGACGGGCACCCTTGATGGCGCAAGCGCCGCCATCTTGACGGCCAGTTCCTGGATTGTGATTGCCTCATCCGAGCCTACATTGAATACTGTTCCGCCGCCACGGAATAGAAGCGTCCAAAGCCAAACGGCCAGATCCGCTGCATACAGATAAGAACGAACCGGAGTACCATCGCCCTGAATCCGAATGGGATTTCCGCCGAGTGCATCTCGGATAAAATTCCCTACCGCAAAGGGCCCGTCCAGCGGGAGGTTGGGACCCACAAAGGCGAAACACCTGGCCACAGCAATCTGCATTTCGAGCTTCCGGCTATAGACGGCACACAAGAATTCCGCAACGCGCTTTCCTTGCGCATATCCGGAACGGAAATCTTCGGGTGCGGGGCCGCCACGGTACTCCTCGGTCACGTGGGAGATGGAATCGGGTGCGGCTCCATACACAGCGCCGGAGCTTAAAAATAGTAGGTTTTTAACGCCAGCGGCCGAGCAGAAATCCAATACGCGTCGGGTGCCTTGCGTCATCGTGTCAAAAACCAGTAACGGGCTATCCTCCGCCAATGTCGCGCGGCTATCGCCTGCACCATGGATTACATGAGAGAACGATCCTTCCGGGAACGAAAACTCGCGGACATCACCGCGATGGTAGTGTATGGCAGGATTATTCCAGAGATGAGGAGCCTTGACTCGGAAAGCCTCGGGATCGCGCGTCAATACGACGGCTGACGCGTTCAGTTCGAATAGTCGATTCGCCAGTTCAAAGCTCTCCAGCAACCAGGATCCGAAGAAGCCGGTGGCGCCCGTAAGAAAGATTCGCCCACCACGCAGTTCTTTCCACAACGGTTCGATTTGGGCAACAACTTCGGACAGGTCACAAGCCGGAAGCTCAGGCATAAACGGCGGAACGCGCGTAGGTCTCGATGCAGGATGTCACGAAATCCAACATCTCATCGGTGAGTCCCGGATAGAGGCCGATCCAGAACGTCTGGTGCATCACGAAATCGGTCCCGGCCAGATCGCCAACCACGCGGTAAGCAACGTCCCGGTAGGCAGGCTGGCGAGTGAGATTGCCGCCAAATAACAAGCGCGTGCCGATGTGATTCGAGTCTAAGTGACGGATCAACTGATTCCGGGTGAAGGGTGCGTTTGGCCGGATGGAGATCGGGAAACCGAACCAGCTTGGATCCGACCCCGGCGTCGCCTCCGGGAGGATCAGCACATCCTCGAGAACCGCAAGTTTCGATCGCAACCGTTGAAAATTACGTTTCCGCGATTGGATAAATTCTGGCAACTTGCTCAACTGCGCCACGCCCACGGCCGCCTGCATATCAGTCAGCTTCAGGTTATAGCCGATGTGCGAGTAGGTATATTTATGATCATAGCCGCAGGGAAGCGTGCCCAACTCCCATTCAAATCGCTTGCCGCAGGTATTATCCTTTCCTGGATCGCACCAGCAATCCCGCCCCCAGTCACGAAACGACTCCGCAATGGTCTTGAGCAGGGGCTTATCGGTTAGTACGCAGCCTCCCTCACCGGTCGTGATATGGTGCGCGGGATAGAAGCTGACGGTGGCCAGATCTCCAAATGTACCCACCTTTTGTCCTTCGAATGTACTCCCGAGAGCGTCGCAGCAATCCTCGATGAGCCATAGATTGTGCTTTCTGGTGAACTTGGTGATTGCCGTAAGATCGAATGGATTCCCCAGCGTGTGGGCGATCATTACCGCCCGCGTTCGATCACTGAGTGCTTTTTCCAAGTCATCCGTTTTGACCTGAAGAGTTTCGGGGTGAATATCTAGAAATACTGGGACAAGCCCATTCTGGACAATTGGATTAACTGTCGTCGGAAACCCGGCCGCAACCGTGATCACCTCATCGCCGTGCCGGAGTTGCCGGGCTCCCAGCTTGGGCGAGGTTAAGCAGGAGAGCGCAACCAAATTCGCCGAAGAGCCCGAGTTCACCAGAGCGGCGCCTCGAACGCCGAAGTATCGGGCAAGCTCACGTTCGAACTGCGCTGCAAATCGCCCGGTCGTTAGCCAGAAATCCAGTGCGGAATCGACCAAACTCCGAATCTCGGCGCCATCGAAGACTCGTCCGGCTACCGGAATCGCCGATTCGCCCGGCACGAACTTGCCCTTAGTAAACGCGGCCTCATGGTATTCAGTCACAAGTGACCGAATCTGATCCCTGATTTCTTGGGCTCGATCACCCATGTTTCAACAACTCCTGGTACCACTGAATCGTGTTCTCAAGTGCGGAATCCAACGTAAAAAGGGGGCTCCACTTGAGAATCCTTCTGGCCTTCTCACCGCTTAAGTACTGGTGCCGGATCTCATTGCCGGCCTCACCGCGGATCTCCGGCTCCAAAGTAGACCCCATCAGTTGCGCGATCTTCCGAACCAGTTCTAGAACCGTTACCTGAATCTCGTTGGAGAAATTAAAGGCTTCTCCGCGAAGATCTGGGTTCGCCGCCAAACTTTCGGCGAGCAGCATATAAGCCGCAGCGCCATCTTCCACATAGAAATAATCCCTTATGTAGGTGCCATCTGAGCGGATGATCGGACGCTCTTGCCTGAAGAGAGATCGAATTGTCCCCGGCACCACGCGGCTCCAGTTCAAGTCTCCACCGCCATAGAAATTTCCGCAACGGGTGATCGCAATTGGCAATCGGTAGGTATGGGCATAAGCTTGCGCAATCAGGTCGGCGCAAGACTTGCTTACGTCGTAGGGATGAATGCCTTGCAAAGGCGTAGTCTCGTCATAAGGTAGCTTCACCTGATCGCCGTACGCTTTATCGGAGCTGGCGATGACAATCTGCTTCACAGCCGGACTCCGGCGGCAACTTTCAAGCAGTATCCAGGTTCCGCGAATATTGCTTTCGAACGTCGAGATTGGGTTACGGTTGGCGATCCCCACAATCGTTTGGGCAGCCAAGTGGATTACTGTATCGATTTCGTACTCACCCAGTATCCGTTCTACCAAAGCCTGATCGCATAAATCGCCCCGGACAATCTTGATCTTTTCGAGAGTTTGTTGCTGTAGTAAATTGCTCTGCGGCACCCAGTCGCGGACCAGACAGATAACATCCGCGCCCGCGTTGAGCAAGCGCTGCACCAGCCATCCGCCGACTAGTCCCGATGCGCCCGTTACCAGGACAGGCCGATCCCGCCAGAATGAATTCACTCCCATACCTTCCACGGAGCTTTGCCCGACGCCCACAGTTCATTCAGATACTGGTATTCGCGGTAGGTATCCATTGCGAAGAAAAAACCGTCGTGACGGTAGGCCATGAGTTGTCTCTGCGCCGCCAGTTGTTCCAGCGGCTCGCGCTCAAGAGTGCAGTCATCGCCAGTAAGGTAATCGAAAATACCCGGATTGAACACCTGGAAACCGACGTTGGCCCAACTCTCGCTCTGTGGTTTTTCCGAAAAGCTCGTCACTTCATGCTCGGAACCAATGTCGATGATACCGAAACGCGATAGCGGACGTACCGTTGAAACTGTCGCTATTCTGCCGTGAGAATGGTGAAAGTCGATAACGGCTTTAATATCGATATCCGCTAACCCATCCCCATAGGTGAGCATGAAAGTCTCCCCTTCCACATAGCGCCGGACCCGCTGCAGGCGCCCGCCTGTCATCGTCTGTTGGCCAGTGTCTACCAGGGTAACGCGGAAGTCCTGTTCGCTATGAGAATTCTGGTATTCAATGGTGTGTTGCTTCCCAAGGCAGATTGTAAAATCATTATTCATCGCCTCATAATTCAGGAAATAGTCCTTGATCATGTTGCCGCGGTAGCCGAGGCAAAGTACGAAGTCCCGGATTCCAGCTTGCGACAGGATCTTCATGACATGCCAGACGATTGGCCGCTCGCCGACCGGGACCAACGGCTTCGGCCTGAACTCTGTTTCTTCTCGTAGCCGCGTACCCTGGCCACCGCATAAAATGATAGCTTTCATAACGATTTAAAACTTCTCCAATTTGGGTCCGCGGTCATGTTGCCGAGTATGTCGACCGTTGTCCCGTTTCTGAGGAGTTTGATGCTTCGAAATTAATCCGCTCCTTCTCGCTTACGAGAGGACGCCGCATAACCTGCGTATGGACAGCGCCAATATATTCCCCCAAAATTCCGATAAACAGCAACTGGATGGATCCGATAAAGAAGATCCCAATCACCAAGGGCGCGATGCCAACTGAAAAGCTATTCCAAAACAAGAGTTTATATATCAAATAAGCCGCTGATAATAAAATGCTGGCAAAGGAACAAGCAAATCCGAACAGAGTGAGAAGCCGTAACGGAATTTTTGAGAAGTTGGTGATCCCTAACATCGCTATATCATAGAGAGTATAGAAGTTGTTTTTAGTAACTCCCCGGGTCCTTCGCTTTTGCCGGTACGTTAGCTTTACGTGCGGCATCCCTATTTCGGCTATCATTCCCCGGAAATAGGGGTATGGGTCGTTAAAGGATCTAACAATTTCGATGACCTTCCTGTCGTAGAGTCCGAAGCCGGTGAAGTGCTCATAGGTTTCCAAGTCAGCCAACTGATTAACCAGTCGATAGTACCGGGTACGAAGCCAGAACATGAACCCGCTCTCTTCGCTGGTTTCTTTAATAGCTAGAACGACCGGAACGCCTTTCTCCCATTGGGCGATCATATCCACTAAGAGTTCGGGAGGATCCTGAAGGTCGGAAAAGAGCAGAGCCACAGCATCCCCGCCCGCCTGAAACATGCCGTGCATTGGAGAGCGCAGATGGCCGAAATTACGAGCGTTCACGATCACTTTGACACGGCGGTCCTGCGATGCGATAGATCTCAGTATGCCGGCCGTATTATCTCTCGACGCATTATCTATAAATATATGCTCGTAATCATACAGCACGAGCGGTTCAAAAGCCGCCTTAACCCGTTGATACACTTCCAGCACGTTAGTTTCTTCGTTGTAGCACGGGGTGACAATACTGATTTGCTTCATGGTACTTGGCTGATAACGCGGCGGACCCTGGGAATTTGCTAGCTTAACACAGCGCATTCCCTCAACTTTAGGCGGAGGGATCCTTCGTCGACTATAATGGTCAATCCAACTAGATGCTCTTAGAGAACGCACAAAACGAGTGGTCGCGGATTGAAGTGAACGAAATCAAGGTTACCGACTACATCAGTACAATTCTGGCGCGAAAGGGTGTGCGCCAGGTTTTTGAGCTTTCCGGTGGAATGATCACTCACCTGCTGGACTCGCTCAACCGTCTTGCGAAGATCCAGGTTATCAGTGTCCATCATGAACAGGCGGCTGCGTTTGCCGCCGATGCCGTAGGCCGAATGACGGGAATACCCGGAGTAGCAGCCGCCACCAGCGGCCCCGGCGCCACAAACCTGCTCACTGGGATAGGTAGTTGTTATTTTGATTCCAGTCCTGCGGTGTTCATTACCGGGCAGGTAAACAGAAACGAACAGAAGGGTGATCGAAAGATCCGGCAGTTAGGCTTCCAGGAGACGGATATTGTCTCCATTGCCCGCCCGATCACGAAAGAAGCCATCAAAATCAATTCACCCGAAGAGATTCCTCTGGCGTTGGACAGGGCTTTCGCGATCGCGACCGAAGGACGCCCAGGCCCGGTCCTGATTGATATCCCAATGGATGTGCAGCGATGCACATTGGACGATTCGGTATTGAACCAGCAGTTTCATGAGCCGGGGAACGCTGGCCACTCGGCCCCTGATCTGCAACCCTTCCGCGATGCTCTATTACGTGCTGAGCGGCCGGTGATTCTGGTTGGGGGGGGAATTCGCGCCTCCCGTTCTATCGAGGTCTTTCGGAAGGCGGTTGAACTTCTTGGTATTCCCGTCGTCCAGTCTTTAATGGCGCTGGATACACTTCCTTACAGCCATGGCTTGAGGGTCGGCATGATCGGCAGTTACGGAAATCGCTGGGCGAATTTAGCTCTCAGCCGCTCTGACCTGATTCTTGTTCTGGGCAGCCGGTTGGATGTGCGTCAAACCGGATCGCAGACCGATCTGTTCACGGCCGGCCGTACAATTTTCCATGTCGACTGTGAAGAAGGTGAGATCAACAATCGCCTCAAGGACTGTGTCCCGATTGTAGCGGAGCTGAGTGCATTCCTACCGCACTTGCTGAAACTCGCCGAAGAGATCCGGGCACGCGTTCGAGGACTGTGGGGAGGTTGGCTAGAGGAGATCGGGCAACTGCGGAACGCATGGCCCGACACTGCGGAACTGGACTGCAATCAAACCATTAATCCCAACTTGTTTATGCACGAACTTTCGGCAAAGAGCGCCGCTGCGGGGGCATATGTGGTGGATGTGGGACAGCACCAGATGTGGGCCGCGCAATCCCTGGAACTGCATGCCGAACAGCGGTTCCTGACTTCCGGCGGCATGGGTTCCATGGGATTTGCACTTCCGGCCTCCATCGGTGCCGCTTTGAGTGTGACTGGCAAGCCCATCGTGTTGATCGCCGGCGATGGAGCTTTTCAGTGTAATATCCAGGAATTACAGACAATTGTTCGACTGGGTCTGCCGATTAAGCTGGTCGTCATCAACAATGGCTGCCATGGCATGGTGCGGCAGTTCCAAGAGAGCTACTTCGAAAGCCGTTATCAGTCTACCTATTGGGGCTACTCGGCACCCGACTTCGCAAAGATTTCCTCGGCTTATGGCATCTGCTCCATGACTGTGGACACTCCGGGCCAAACCGGCGCTGCCTTGCGCTGGCTTTGGGAACGGCCCGAAGAACCGCGGCTCTTGCAAGTCATGGTTGATACGTTCACCAATACTTACCCGAAGATTGCGTTTGGGCGGCCAATCGGCGAAATGGAGCCTTTCAGCAAACCGACCGAGATTGAGAGCACCTAATTCATCGTAAGCTTGGGTTCAAGCGCACATGTTCCGGGTTGGCCCTCGCTCGATCCAGAATAAAGCTTGCTCACCAGTTTGGTATCCGGCCAAACCGCTAAGTGCGCAAGTCGAGTTGACCGGTGCTATCCGCGAAGCGCTCTGTCTCCAAGCCAACGCTGTTCAGCAGATGTACAAACAGATTCGATACCGGAGTATTCGATGCGGATGCTACGTGCCGCCCACCGCGGATTCCGCCGGCATGACCGGCAAGCACCAGGGGCAAATCGACATTGGAATGCGCGTTGCCATCGCTGAGCGCCCCGCCATACAGGATGGCCGAATGATCGAGTAGAGATCCATCGCCATCGGGTGTGGACTTCAACCGTTCCAGAAACCAGGCAAACAACTCAGCGTGGAAACAATTGATCTTGGTCACCTTTTCGATGAAGTCGGGATGGCCGCGGTGATGGGTCAATGGATGATGAGGATCGGGGACGCCAATCTCGGGATAAGTGCGGACACTACCTTCACGGCCGAGCATGATCGTGGAAACTCGTGTGAGGTCGGACTGGAACGCAATCGCCTGAAGGTTGAACATCAATTTCACGTATTCCGCGTAATCGAAAGGAATTCCGGAAGGCTTCTCCGCAGGCGGCGTAACCGGATCCTTCTCAGCGGAAGCGATACGCACTTCCACCTCGCGAATACCGGTGAGATACTCATCCATTTTGCGGCGGTCGGCAGGTCCCAAACCGGCGGTCAGGCGTTGCGTGTTTTCGGCTGTCTGATCGAGAATGCTCTTGCGATACATGGCGCGGCGTGCGCGGACGCCGGCCGGAAGACTAGGGTCCACCGTGCCGAACAGACGCTCGAACACCGACCGCGGATTCACTTCGACCGGAAGTGGTGTGTCGGGATCCTTCCATGAGAGGCTGTTCGTGTAAGCGCAACTGGAGCCTGTATCGCAGTTGCCTACCATGCGGGAATCCTCGCACCCGAGCTGCAGGGAAGGGACCCGGGTTTCCGCCCCCCAATGCTTTGCCGCAAGCTGATCGAACGTCACGCCGGCGTGTACATCGGCGCCGGCCGTGAACTTCGGCGGTGTCCCTGAGAGAAAGCTTCCCGATGCCTTGGCATGGCCGCCCCCGCGAGCCTTGTTCGCCGCGTTATTAGCCAGTCCGGAGAGCACAACAATGTCATCCCGGAACGGTTCCAACGGTTTGAGAATCCGGGTGAAGGCAAACTCGCCGCCCACTTCCGCGGGCTTCCAATCCTTCATCACGATGCCGTTGGGAACATACACCACCGCCACGCGCCGCGCCTGATTGGCGAGCTTTGCGGGAGCGGCCATCGCGGGCCGCATTGCGTCAAGCCACGGCAGTGCGATGGCAGCGCCCACTCCCTTCAGTAGAGTGCGGCGGTCGAGGTGTTTGCCTGTGAGGAACATTATTTAGATCTCTCTCCCATGGTAGATGCAATTTGACTGGTTTGGTGGGACTGCCTCATTTGGAATGGAAGGCTGTTCACAATTCCCAACACCAACTGCGAGAACTTGTAATCCTGCGATGACAGTTTGGCGGCGATGGCAGTCACGGCAGGGCGGTCGTAACGCTCCAGGCCGCGGCCCAGGGCGTACATCAATAATTTTTCGGTAAGGCCGCGAATGTAAGCGTCGCAGTCATGGCCGTCCTTGAGCAGCGCCTTCAGTTGCGCCGGTGTTTGGAAAGATCGGCCATCGGGCAGAGAGCCGGATACGTCGAGCGCATTCTTACCGTCTTCCGTGCGCCAGGCGCCAATGGCGTTGAAGTTCTCCAAGCCGAAACCGAGCGGGTCCATGCGCGAATGGCAGGATGAACACGCGGGACTCTTGCGATGCTGTTCCATCTGCTGCCGCAGGGTAGCGGACTGGCCGGTCTTGTTTTCTTCGAGAGGTGGCACACCTGGCGGCGGCGGCGGTGGCGGGGCGTTCAGCAGGTTTTCCAGAATCCATTTGCCGCGAAGCACCGGCGAGGTGCGTGTGGAATACGAGGACACCGTGAGGATACTGGCTTGCGCCAGGATGCCACCGCCGCGATTAGTGTTACTCACATCCACGCGGCGGAACTCCGGCCCCGTAATGCCCGGAATGCCATAGAATCGCGCCAGGCGCTCATTCACGAATGTGTAGTTGGCGTCTAATAATTCCAGAACGCTGCCATTCTGGCGGATTACGTTCTCAATGAACAACTCAGTCTCGCGCCGCATAGCCAGGCGCAAGCCGTCGTCAAATACAGGGAAGCGTTCCAGATCCGGCCGTACCACGTCGATGTTCCTAAACTGTAGCCACTGGCCGGCGAAGTTTTCCACCAGCGCGAAAGCCTTTGGATCACGCAGCATTCTTTTCACCTGAGCTTCCAGCACGGCGGGTTGGCGCAGAGTGCCCCGGCTGGCGGCGCGCAGAAGTTCCGTATCCGGCATGCTGCTCCACAGGAAATACGAAAGCCGCGAGGCGAGTTCATACTGGCCCACGGGAGCTGACGAACTTCCTGCCGGCGCTGGCCGGTCGCGCTCGATCCGGTACAGGAAATCCGGTGAGACCAGCACTGCATGGAGAGCCATGGCAATCCCCTCCTCAAATGAGTCGCCCTGCTTGCGGGCGAGAGTGAAGAACCGGACGAACTGGTCCACTTCGGTGGACGTAACCGGGCGGCGGAATGCACGTCCCGCGAAGCTGGCGACGATGGGCCGGGCGCATGCGCCTGTGTGTTTCCCCGGAGCGTGTCCGCACACGTAGATTTTGCGCAAGCTATCCGGAGACGCGGTAGCGGCCTGATTGAACGGGCCGCCGATATCGAGCGACTCAAACCGGTTGTCGACGCGGGTTTCAATAGCATCCGTCTTGATCTTGGTGCCGTACTTCCGCAACGTTTCAATGTCTTTTTCGGTTAGTTTCCCGCGTGGCGAAATCAGCGCCTCTGGAGGCCGCTTCGACGGTTCGGGTCCTTTGTAGGATGGCGGGAGTCCGTGGTAATTCTTGAGATACGTTTCAGATAGCAGGTGCTCGCCTGCTGTGACCCGCGTTCGGAGCTCGATAACCTGACCTTCCAGATCAGTGGCGTCGACTTCAAACTCCTTAACCATCTTCCCGTCAATGAAAAAGGCGGGGTGTACAGGTTCGGACTGGTTGGGGCGGTGCCCATTGAGCACGAGGCGGAAGCTGTACTCGGCATTTACAGGGAAATGATAGAGGAAGTGAGCGGAGTGGCGCGTGCTCAGGCCGGTGTAGTCGTAATTGAAAAGATCCTTGGGCAATTGCGATTGGCCGCGGACCTCATTGATCCGGATGGGCGCGGAGAGGTGTACGGCGGAAGGTTTCAGCTTTTCCGGTCCGAAGAGAACGGTGCGTACCGAACGTTCGGCCGCATCCACATAATTCTCAAGCAGCGCGGGGGAGAGATTCAGCGCGTCGCTGATATTGTCGAAACCAAAGGCAGCGGTGTCTGCTGGAAAGCGTTCCGCGGGGTGGATGTCAATGCCCAACAGATCGCGGATTGTGTTGTTGTACTCAGCCTTATTAAGCCGCCTGGCGGTAACGCGTCCTGCCTCAGGTTTGACCATGCGGTCCTGCCGGTCGAATTCGGCTTCCAGCCAGTGGGTGACAGCGATCGTGGTTGCTGCCTCGGGGCGGGGAATTGGCGGAGGGGGCATCTGCCCCGCCTTGATTTTATCGGCAACCTTCTCCCACAACTCGCGATTCTCATCGAAGGTTTTCGCCGATTGTAGTGTTTTGAGGTCCAGATCGCCCGACTTGACGCTGGAATTATGGCAGGCAACGCAGTTTTTCTGAACAAATGCAAGGACATCTTGCGATCCGGCCGAAAGAGTCGTGGAATTGACAGCCACCACGGCGAGGATAGGTAGCAAACGATTCATGGGTGTATCTAAGAGACTCCCCGAAAAACCGGAGGGTAACTTCTATCTTATCCTTCACCCAATTTTGGTTGCCGGCGCGCTCGCGGCGGCAACCCTGGATTACTGCTGGCCTACCTCCCCCAGACTATTGAACTTCTGCTATTCCACATGGAAGGGATCATTTTTCACCACCTAAGAAGGTGCTTAGGCCCCACGTAGCGGAACTCCCCCAGGAAGCCGAACTCCCCCAGGAAGCGGAGCTGCCCCAGGCTGCCGAATTGGCCATTATGCTGGAACTACCCCAGGCTGCCGAGTTGCCATTCGCGAACGTGGAAGCTCCCCAAACGGCGGACAGGGAGTACGGTCCAGAGGAACCCCAAGCCGCGGAATCTCCGCGCAGCAGTTCCGGACTCCCCGTGACCGCGTTGTAGCCCATTGTGGGAGACTGCGCGGAACCCGCCGGTACATCGGTGCAGTTCAAAGCGGCCCACACGTCCAGATAGCCCGCTCCTATGGTCGCGATATCGTAGTAACTAACGAAAGTTTGCCGGGTAGCTTCGTCGTACACGAAAGTGGAAGAGGGGAAACTCTTCGCCGCAGTTTTCATCAGAATCGCTTTCACCTGATCGGGCGTTAACGATGGATGCTTCTGGAGCAACAACGAGGCAGCCCCGCTGACCATCGGAGCGGCCATGCTGGTGCCGCTGAGCCTGTAGTAGTTGGCGGCCGCGTTAGTTTTACTCCCCTTAGCGATGTAGTAGTTTTCGAGGATCAGGTTCAGGGCCAGGCTAGATTCTTTAACAATAGAGCCGCCCGCCGAAACAGAGATGATCCGGTTTCCGGGAGCTACAATATCCGGTTTCACAACAAGATCAATCGCCGTGGGACCTTTCGAGCTGTAGCTGGCAATTTGGTCGTCGGCACGGCTGACAGTAGCCATGTCTTTCATGGCCCCAACCGTAATGACATAGGGATCGTTCGCCGGTGACGTAATGGTGCCGTACCCGTTCGTGCCGAAACTATTGTTGCGGCCTTCGTTTCCCGCCGCAATCACGACGACAATGCCGGCTTTCCACGCGGATTCGACCGCCTGGCAGAGTGGATCCTGTTTATACGATTCGAATACAGGCCGGCCAAGGGAAAGGTTAATCACACGAATCTTGAAACGATCTTTCAACTCGATCGCGCGCGCGATTGCCGAGACAATGGCACTATCGGATCCGACGCCGTTCGCATCGAGAACTCGAAGGTTGACGAACTGCACACCGGGCGCGATACCACGAAAGGTACTGGTGTACTTGGGGCCTGTCGAATTGCTTGCGTCACCTGCCAGGATGCCTGCAACATGCGTCCCATGTCCATAGGCATCATCGGTGTTGTTGTCTCCCGGCACAAAACTTTCGCTGTACACTACACGGTTAGTTTTAACCCCGCCGGGCACAATGCTGTCCTGCAGATCGGCTCCGGTCTTAATGCCACTATCAATCACCGCCACCGTAACCGTCTGACCGGTGTAGCCGGCGGAAAACGCTAAATTCGCGTTGACAGTTGGGTTGGCGTAGTCCATGGTCGTCTTAACCGGGCGGTCCGCCGAAATATAGATGATATCCGGATCGTTCGCGAGTGACTGCAACTCATCTACGTTCACGCGGTAGGCTGCGCTCTTGATCAGCTTCAGCGCAGACTTCAGCAGTCCACCATGTTTTTCGACTTTTGTATCCTCGACGGCGGTAGGTGCGTTTCGGAACTGAACGATAACGTCGACGGCCGTGGATTTCTGGACGTTGTCCAGATCCTTGGAGATCTTTGGGTGTGCGTTTAGAACGGCCGCCAGCACGCTGAGCGATGCAGCTGCCTTCCAGAATGTTTTCATATTTGCTCCTGCAAAAGAGAGATTGAGATACTCATCTCTTCGGCCTGAGCGGATTCAGCAAGAGCTTTTCTTTACTTAGGTCTTTGAAATGATTTGGGCTAAGGCAAAACTGAAGTGTGCATGCCGGTACCGGTATGGAGGGCCTGATAAGCATTGATGAGACTCTGCGTGAACCCGTCCGCCGGTTTCCTGAAGAGTTCCGCGGGCGTCCCGGTTTCCGCGATAGCCCCGTTGTGAAGGATGCACACGCGATCGCAGATGGAAGCCACGGTGGGGAGGTCGTGCGAGATATAGAGGATCGCCGTCCCGAAGTCCCGATTAATCCGCTTCAAGAGCTTCAATAGTTCCACTTGAGAGATCAGGTCCAGAGCGCTGGTGGGTTCATCCGCGATCAGCAGACTTGGCCGGTGCATCATCGCCATCGCTAACACGATGCGCTGTGCCTGGCCGATGCTGATCTGCCCAGGGTAGCGGCGCAAAAAAGCAGAGTCGCATACCAGGCCCATGGCGGCGAGAGTCTCGACTGCGCGTAAGCGTCCGGCGCTCCACGGAGATTTCTCATGAGCTCTCCACGCTTCTTTAAGTTGTGTCTCTATGCGCAAGTACGGATTCAAGGCGGAGGCGGCTGCCTGTAGCGCCATACCGATCTCGCGTCCCCGGATGCCGCGCATCTGTCTCTCGGAAAGGCGTAGCAGATCTTGACCCCGGAACTCGACACATCCCTGAATCGAGGCAGTCCGGGTGGACAGCAGCCGCATGAGCGCAAACGCCAAAGTGCTCTTGCCGCAACCACTCTGCCCCGCAAATCCCAAAATTTCGCCGGAATTTATTGTGAAGTGCAGGTTGCGCAGGACATTAGCCTTGCCGGCGTAGCTGACGCACAGGTCAACGGAAAGAAGCGGCTGCATGGTTTACGTGCCGGGGCTGAGGGGCGCCCCGAAACGAAGCTCGTAGGCATTCCAGAGCAGATTCGGCGGTTCGGGCACAGGCGCCAGGTTGCGAAGGCGCTGGTCGACGGCCGCGAGCGCATTCTTGTGAACCAGATAAATAAAGGGAACTTGCTCTGAGATGATTTCCTGCACCCGGTTGAAGGCGGTGCGGCGTTTGGTGACATCCAAAGCGGATGCCTGCACTTGCATGAGGCGGTCCAGTTCCGCTTCCCAGGGTGTTTCTGGAGACTTTTGCAGCGGGTTCCACTGGTGATTCGCCGCCGAACTTAGCCAGACGTTCATCTGCCCGTTCGGGTCTGTATCGATGTTCATGAGTCCAAGCAAGCACGCCTCGTAAGCGTAGGTCCGGGTGATTCTTTCGATCAGAGCGGGAAAATCGAGTGGGACCACGTTCAGTCTGACGCCAATTTTCGCCAGGTCTTGCTGCAGCAGTGAGGCGATTCGAGCCCGGCTTTTGTTCCCGGAATTTGTGATCACGGAAAACTCGACTGCATTGCCGTTGGAATCGTACAACTGCTTGCCGCTAAGATGGAATCCCGCTTGTTGCAGCGCGCGCATGGATTCGCCGGGTGAGTACGGATGCGGCTGCACCTGACGGTTGTACCAGAGGCGATTCGTTTCAGAGAACGGTCCAGCGGCCGGTTTGGCGTGACCCGCATAGACAAGGCGGGCGATATCCTGCCGGTTGATCGCGCCCGAAATGGCTCTACGAAACGCGCGCGAAGCAAACCAGGCCTTCTTATACTCCGGCAGGGGAGCGCGCTTCACCTGGTTAAACCAGAGCATTTCGCTGTCCTGCGTGGCGCCGGCATCCAGAGCCTTGCCGGGGCTTTCCAACTTTAGCCGCTCGAAAGCCACCGGGTCCAATCCACTGATCATGTGGATTTCGCCACGGCGGAAACGAAGGGTCTCCAGATCGCGGTTGTTCTGGATATCGAAGCGAATGGAATCGAGGTAGGGCATCTGCCTTCCTTGCGCATCCCGTCTCCAATAGTTCGGATTCCGGACCAGTAGTACGTAGCTGCCGGCCTTGTGCTCGGCTACGGAGAACGGCCCAAGCACAGCGCGCGAGTTCCGGGGCTTGGCTGAGACGATGCCGACCTGGTCGAACAGCCGCTCGACATTCGCAACCGCGGAGGGGAAAATGACGGAAAGCCGGTCAGGGCTCTCGACGATGGTTTTCACCGCGCCTCCGCCGGATCGAAAGGAGTCGCCTATCGGAGAGTGTGTGCCCGGATCCATCATTCGCTTTATCGTCGCTGCCACATCCTCGGAGGAGAGCGGTGTGCCATCCGAAAAACGGAGCCCAGGCCTCAAAAGGAAGCGAATGCGCCGGCCTTGCCCGGCAACTTCCCAGGATTTGGCGAGTTCCGGCTCTAACTTCTGGGTGCTGCGATTCCACCGGATGAGGACACCTGCGGTGAGATACCGGATTGTTTCACCCGATTCCTCGTCGACAAGCAACGGATCGAATGTTTTCGGATCGCTTCGCAGGCAGAGACGCAGTTGATTTGAATCGGCGCCACCCGCCAGGGAGCCTGCCATCAGAAAACATGCAAGTATAAAAGACGTTCTTATTTTCAATGCATCTCTCCCGATTGCAAAACGTTTTGGAGGCTCAAGAGCACCACGACCAGCAACACAGCGGGAGCCAGCAGCCATGGAGCGTCCGTGAGAGAAGCCGCTGTCTGCATCTCGGCCAGCAGGTTCCCCCAGGAAGGGAGCGGTTCTGTGACGCCGAGTCCCAGCATTCCCAAATTTGCTTCCGAGACGAGAAAAAGCGGCACCAGAATCCAAAACTGCCCGGCGGCGATCGGACGAACAGCGGCTGCCGTGTGCCGGAAGAGGATCGTGCAAGGACGGCAACCAAGCGCACGGGCTTGCCGCACGTATTCGGAATCGCGAGCCTGCACGACCGCGGCGAGAATGACGCGTACTCCGGAAGTCCAGCCCAGAATTGCCAGCAGGAGAAAAGTGAAACCCACGGAAACCATCGGAGTGATGTTCAACGGCAACATGGCGCGAGCGATGAACAGGAGCAACAGCGATGGAATCGAGACCACCAGATCTGTGAAACCGAGGGCGGCCGACTCGGCAAGGCATCCGCCGTATCCAGCCGTCAGTCCTATCGCAAGAGCCGTGATGGTAGCGAGAGCAGCCGCGGCCGGAGCAAGCAGCAAGGATACACGGCTGCCGTAAAGAAGGCGGGACAGGCGATCCCGGCCCAGCTCATCGGTGCCGAGCGGAAACCGGGCGCACGGCCTGGCGTTAGGATAGTCGCGGAACTGTTCGTCGTATCGCGCGGGAGCGATGCGCCCAGCCAGCAAAGCGGCCGCCAAAAGCGCCAGCAGCAAGAGCAGAGCCAGCCGTCTCGGCAAAGCGGATAGAAAACGCCTCTTAACGTTCATGCCGCACTCCGCCGGAAATAACCCGCAACGAGGTCGGCGCCCGTGTTGATGGACATGGTCACCGTTGCGATCAGCAGCGTGAGGTTCACAAGCAAGGGCAAATCCCGCGCCGTAGCCGCCTTCCAGGCCAGTTGTCCGATGCCGGCGTTGTTAGTTAAAACTTCAACCGGCAAAGCCGCGCCTATGGCGATCGCAACGGAGGTTCCCCCGAGGACGATACACTGCTCCCGGGTTGCGCTGAGGATGTGGCTGAGGAATATGTGCCGCTCCGCCACCCCGCGAGCTTTTGCGGCTTTCACATAGCAGGACTCCTGCGATGCCCGGAAGAGATTGCTGAGTATCGGATAAATACGCGCGAATACGATGGCGGCGATAGCCGTGCATGCCGGCGCTCTAATTACGGCTACGCCGAATGCGAGAAGGGCGGAAGGAATGCAAAGCAGAACACCGGCTATCGGCATTGCGGTTTCCCGGAAGACGAATCGCGGGAACACACAGGCAAGCGCCGCCGAAAGAAAGGCGAGACTCCACCCGGCCGCCCAGCCTGCGCCGGCAATGGCGGCGGTGGCCGCATATCGTTCTGCAATGAGATCGCCTACAGGGCGGTTCAGCATCGCCGAGTAGCCGAAATCGCCCGACCACGCTCGTTGAAGCACGCCCCAATAGGCGGAAGGGATGCTGCCAATTGCACCCTGCCGTTTCAGGTACTGGATCGATTCCGCCGAAAGCCGGGGGTCGATCTCCCGTTCGTCTGTTCCAAAACCAGGCGCGAGCACGACCAAACATACCGCCGCGAATCCGGTGAAAAACAACGAAAGCACCAGCTTGATCAACGCCGCCATAAAGAAGTGTGCCTGTCCCGGCTTAACTTTCTCCGCAGGCCGCACTGGTTTCTCCTCTCTTGCCGGCCAGAACGCGGGAATCCTTGCCGCTCCATTCGCTCAGCTTGGCCGCCAGTTTCTTCAGATCGATGGGTTTGCTCAGATAGGCATCCATGCCGGCGGCGAAACACAGTTCCTCATCTTCCTTCATGGCCCGGGCTGTTACGGCGAGAATCGAGGTACGGCGGCCTTGTTCGCGGCGGCGGATTTCCCGTGTTGCCGTATATCCGTCCATTACAGGCATTTGGCAATCCATGAGGACAAGCGAATATTCCGAAGCCATGACCTTATCGACCGCCTCTTGACCGTTGTTTGCCGTCTCGACGGAGTAGCCGAGGTTTTGGACCAGCTTCATGGCGAGACGCTGGTTTACCGGGTTATCCTCGACAATCAAAACACGTGCAGGGGCATCCTGAGTGTCCATTTGGGCAGAGACTAATATTTGGATTGGTTCGGGTTCGGCCGGAACAGTTTCCTCTTCCGAGGCGGCAAGGGGGAGGTCGAACCAAAATGTGGAACCAACGCCCAGTTGGCTGGCCACTCCCATAGTACCGCCCATGAGCTCGGCCAACCGTTTCGAGATGGAGAGTCCCAGCCCGGTGCCGCCGTGCTGCCGTTGGTCTGTGCTGTCTAGCTGTGTGAACGGTTGAAAGAGCTTCCCGCAGTCTTCCGCGGAGATGCCGCAGCCTGAATCTGTCACTTCGAATCGCACGTGACCGGCCTGCATCCCGCTTAGAAGCCGCACGGTTACAACACCTTCCCGCGTGAACTTCACCGCATTTCCTATGAGGTTCAGGAGAACCTGCCGAATGCGGCCCCCATCGGCCGATACGTACTCCGGAAGCAGGCTCTCGATTTCAACCGCCAAACCGACGCCTCTTGTAACCGCATCGGGCCGCAGCACTGCGACGGCTTCGGTTACCAAGTGGGAAAGGTTCACGTGGCTGAAGGACACCTGCATGCGGTCGGCTTGAATTTTGGATAGATCGAGAATATCGTCAATGACACTGAGCAGCGATTGGGCCGAGCGCCGGATTGTGTCGGCATACTCCTGCTGTTCAGGGTCCAGCCTGGTATTTAGCAACAGCGTCGTCATGCCGATCACGCCATTCATGGGAGTGCGAATCTCGTGGCTCATGTTGGCCAGAAACTGCGACTTGAGTTGGGCTTGGCGAAGCTCAGCTTGCACGCGAGCGACATACAACTTGTAGGTTCGGGTCAGGGCGTAGATGACGGGCAGGACAAGAAGCCAGGTTTGCGGCCCGATCAAGCGGCTCCAACCGCCTAGAAGAGCGACAACAGAGGCGCCCAGCAGGTAAAACGAGAACGACCATGCGTAACACTCCCGCCATGTGGCCAAAACTTTCTTCGCGCTGGTAAGGGCAATCACAACGGCTATCGTACCGGTGTTAAACAGGAAGTAGACGGCTGCGGCGGCGACGAGAATTCCCGCGTGCGGCACGGACTGCAAGTGAGATTTCAGGGTGGAATAAGCGAGAGCGCAGGCAGTCACCGATACCGCCGTGCTGGCCAGGTTGAAGCTGACTTTTACCCATTCGCGCCGCTCTCCGGTTTTCCAGATGTATTGCCAAACACTGGCGGTACAGCCGACCACAATGGCTTCAAGAATGGTCAGTTCCGAAACGCTGGCGAGGATGAAAATGAAATTTACAGACAGGGTGCCGGTGATGGACGGTAGCGTAATCTTCAGACCCGAGCTGACCACCGCGGCGACCAGATAGACGAGCATGTGAGGGACGTCGGCAAAATGGGAAAGCGCCGCCGCCCCCACAAGCGCGGCGCCGCCAAGGACGCAGACGCAACCGATATAAAGTTTCGCAGCCGTATTCATGCTGTTTCGGAGCTCAGGCCCCCCCTGGGGCAGCCTAATCAGCTTTTCGACTGAAAACATCCAAGTGATAGAAATTGTTGGCTGGGGTTCCCGCGCTTGCCCAAGGGAAGCTACTCGCGCTCACGCCGTTGCGGCTATTTATCTGGCAATGGCCGGTAGGGTTAAGGAGAAAGGGCCGCTGCCTGCAAAGTGACGTTCCCGCCGTTTGCATCGTTCTGGGTATACGTTATGGTCAGCGTCTGCCCGTTCGAGGCGGCGTTGAATCTGAATGTATAAACAGCAATGGTGGTCGAATTCGCGTTGATCACAGTCGTATCGGTGAAATCCGGCGTACTGTTGGTCGCTGAGATGAGCGGTCATTTTCCCTTGGGCACTCCAGACACCCACAAACACCTTGAGAGTTTTCGGTGTGGTGGTCGCGGGCACCGTGATCCGGAACCTGCTCGAGCGTGTTTCAGATTGCCTCTCGCCCGGCTCCCGGCTGATAGTGAAGGACATAGACACCAATCCGGCCTACAAGCGTTGGTTCACCTACGTGCTCGACAAGATGATGGATTACAAAACACCGGTGCATTATTGGCCACGCCAGGAGCTTTCGTCTCTGCTTGAAAACCTGGGGTTTGAAGTCTTCCAACATACTATTACAGATTATTTGCCTTATCCGCATCTCATGTACATTTGCCGCGATCAACGGAGCGCCATGGCTGCGGCGCCCGCGGCGGCCTACCAGGTTGCGAAAGGCCACGCGTGATTCGTATTTTCTATTCCGGGGCCGCTCTTGGGCTCCTCGCATGGGCCGTCTTTTGGCCGGGGTTTAGAGACCGGGAAGGATTGCTGACTTCGGTTTCTGTTTTGCCGCTGCCTTGGTGGTTGCGATGGCAGCTGCGGCAGCCGCTTCCGGTACAAGATGGATGCGGGCAGCGGGGTGGTTCTCGGTGGCTGCCGCAGGCCAAGCCGCTGCGCTTCAGACGATCAGCGCAGGGACCGCGATCCGTTTCCAGCACTACAAGAGTCCAGCGGAAATCGCTTCGCTCCAACATGGCCTGGTTTTGGCTTCTTTCGCGATTCAGACGGCGCTTGTCTTAATGGGCCTTCGTGGAAAGTGGACTGTCATTGGAAACTGGGCGCGCAGAGCGCTCAAACCATGGCAGATGATCGCGATTCTAGCTGCTTTAGCCGCCACGGCAGCCTGCATGAGCCGCGATGTGGCGTTCTACTCTTACGAAACAGCGTTTGTACTCACGGTGGAGCTGGTCAATCTCGGGAATGCAGTGCTCATCGCGTGGTACGTTCCGGATGAAGCGCTGGGCAGGATGGAGGGCTACTGGGACACGCTTTCACAACGGCGCTCCATCGCCCTGGGAGCGGCAGTGTGGATTACGTGTCTCACTGCCTTGCTCAGCTTTGTGGTGTATGAACGGCATCCGCATATACCCGACGAAGTTTCCTACGTTTATCAGGCGCGTTATCTGGCGGCCGGCATGCTAACCATGCCGGCCGTGCCTGCTTTGGAACCTTTCCGGCTCGATCTCATGACCTATGAGCCCGGCCGTTGGTATTCTCCGTTTCCACCCGGCTGGCCGGCAATGCTGGCGGTCCGGGACCCCGGACCATGCGGCCCGAAGGTGAAAAATATCATGCTTGCCAGTTCCGACCAGGTGGCGATCGATGCGGTAGCTGCCAAGCTGATGGGGTTCGATCCCCTGAGTATCGGGTACATCCGCCTGGCTCACGAAAGGGGTTTGGGAATCGGCGATCCCCGTGACATTCGCGTTGAAGGAGCTGACATCGCGGGGCATAACTGGCAGTTTAGTGTAGGACGCAATTTAGCAAGTCATGTCGGCAGTTTCTGCTGGTTCGGCCCTTTGAAAGGGATTCAGAAGTTCCTTTTTCATTCTCCGTTGGTTCACCTGTTTGTCTTCGGTTCGGAAGCGTATCATGACTGGTTTCGCTGGCCGGTGAAGGATCGGCGCGTCTTCGAGCAATGGCGGCGCGATACTCCATGGGGCCAGCTTTTCGATCAATATTCGCATACCCAGGCAAATGAGGATGTTTCCCCGCAGACTGCTTCAGCCGGACATTAAACCACTACTCTCGATCCCAACTTGTGACCCCGGCAAATCAGACAGTATACTGGAGTCTTAAAACGGGTACGGCAGTTGTGCTACTCGGCTACTCAACAGCACTATCCGCTGCCTGAGTGGAAAGGAAATTTGTCTTCGTATGTGGAATGGCGATTACCGCTTTCTCCTTCATAATCTAATCGCCAAAGACTTTAAAATCCGCTATAGAAACATGTCTTTAGGGGTCCTGTGGTCGGTTCTGAATCCATTGGTCATGATGTTCGTGTTGACCTTTGTCTTCACCAGAATTTTCGTATCGCCCATCCCGCACTTTACCGTGTTTCTGCTGTGCGGAGTTGTCCCTTTCAACTTCTTCTCGATTGGTTGGCTGAATGGAACGAGTTCGATCGTAGAAAATGCCAATCTGATCAAACGAGTTGCCGCCCCCAGGAAAATCATCCCCATCACCGCCGTTCTGTCCAACTGTTCGCATCTACTCATCCAAATCGGGATCTTACTCGTACTCGTATTTCTTTACCGCATCCCGCCGAATATCCACTGGGTCTGGCTTCCGATCCTCTTTACCCTTGAGATCGTGTTTGTGTGCGGACTGGCGTTGATGTTCTCGGCGCTGAACGTTTATCTCCGCGATGTCCGTTATGTAGTTGAATCGGCGAATGTTGTCATTTGGTGGCTGGTGCCGATTGTTTATGATTTCAGCATCATCCCCCCCCAGTACAAAGAAATCTATCAATACAATCCGATCGCTGCGCTGATCCTTGCCACGCGAGTCATTATCCTGCAAGCGCAAGCTCCGCCAGAGAGCCTTTTGATCAAATTTTTTGGAGTTTCAATACTGACGCTTGCGATCGGTTGGTTTACGTTCAATCGACTCGAAAAGCAGTTTTACAACTACTTGTAGTATGCAGATCATCACCTGTGCGAATGTATCGAAAACGTTCCGCCGCCACACGGGGCCGAAACTCATCAGACAGCACATTGCGGGCTGGTTTGATCGCAACAAAAGTCCAACCGAGACTTTCTACGCGCTTAAGGATCTGTCGTTCTCCGTCGAGGCGGGGGAAAGCGTCGGAATTTTGGGTAACAATGGCGCGGGCAAGAGCACGCTGCTGAGCCTGGTCACCGGCCTCGCGCAACCCGATGAGGGCATCTTGCACGTGAAGGGTAAGATTGCCGCGCTACTGGAACTCGGTTCTGGTTTTCACCCCGATTTGACTGGTGCTGAGAATGTGCTGCTGAATGCCGCTCTACTTGGGTTCACCAAGAAGCAGGCTGAGCGCATGTTTGACGAGATCATCGATTTTGCCGGTATTGGCGACTTCATAGACGAACCGCTACGTACCTATTCGAGCGGCATGGCTGTGCGGTTGGCGTTCTCAGTCGCCATTAACGCCGATCCGGATATCCTGATCGTGGACGAAGTTCTCGCTGTTGGCGACCAAAGTTTCCAGGCCAAGTGTTTCGAACGGATCAGGGACTTCCGCCACAGGCGCAAGACCTTTCTCTGTGTGTCTCATGCCCCAAGTATGCTGCTCGAATTATGCGACCATGGCATTTGGTTGGACAAAGGCGAGCTGATATTACAAGGCGCCATCGGCGATGTCGTCGAAGCCTATCAAGGACAACCGGCCATCGTAGGCGGCCAGCAATAGGAATCGTCCAGCTATCAAAGCCGGCACTATACTCATCTTTCGATTTGGAACAAACATGAAAAAACGGGCTTTAATTACAGGTATTACGGGTCAGGATGGAAGCTATCTCGCGGAGCACTTGCTGGAACAGGGATATGAAGTTCACGGACTAGTCCGGCGTGTCGCGCTGGAGCAGCCGGATCAACGGCTGAACCGCATCCTGAAACTGCTGGATAGGGTGACGCTGAAACCAGGAAGTCTGGATAGTTATGCAAGCGTTTTTCACGTCTTGAGCCGTGAGCGCTATGACGAATGCTATCACCTGGCTGCTCAGAGTTTCGTCGGAGAAAGTTTCTCCGACGGGTTCTCGACCATGGACACCAATATCAACGGCACGCACTATTTATTGGCTGCCCTGCGCGAACTGCAGCCCGAGTGCCGGTTCTATTTTGCCGGGTCCAGTGAGATGTTCGGCAAAGTGCGCGAAACGCCACAGGTCGAAGCCACTCCCTTCCACCCGCGGAGCCCGTACGGCATCAGCAAGGTTGCCGGTTTTTATCTGACAGTGAACTATCGCGAAGCTTACGGCATGTTCTGTGCCGGTGGCATTCTTTTTAACCATGAGAGTCCCCGCCGCGGATTTGAATTCGTCACCCGTAAAATCACTCACCACGTGGCCAAGATTAAGTTGGGCCTTGCGTCGGAACTGCACCTCGGTAATCTGGAAGCGAAGCGGGATTGGGGACATGCGCGCGATTATGTAAAAGCAATGTACACCATGCTGCAACAAGACACGCCCGACGACTTTGTCATAGCCACTGGTGAGACACACTCAGTCCGCGAGTTCTGTGAACTTGCATTTGCTGGGGTTGGGTTGGATTACCTCGATTTTGTGAAAGCCGATCCTCAGTTTTTCCGCCCGGCGGAGGTCGATCTCTTAGTTGGAGATGCCTCTAAAGCACACAAGGTTTTGAATTGGGTTCCAACGTGTAGTTTTCCTGAGCTGGTGCGCGAGATGGTGCAAAACGACTTAGAGCAGGTTTCGCGAACTTCTCAGATCGATCAGCGCAGCTCTATCGCAACCGTTCACAATTAAACGGCATCGGGGTAGTAGCACGACGAGATGCGCATGCAGGACTGGCCGAGCGCGATCCTGGACGGCTTCGAACTGTTTGCCGGCGCCGGCCAGGAGTTAGATGAGGCTGGCTTCACCGTCGTTCCGGGTCCGGTGCCGACCGAGGACCTCGCTCACCTGAGTGCCGCCTATGACGCAGCTATAACCAGCGCCGCTCCCGATCCGTGGTAAAGGCTACGATGAAGGCGAGAATGGAGAACCGGCTATGCAATTGAACCTCCCGCCCGACCTTGAGACGCTGATTAACAAGCGGCTTTCCAGCGGCGCATATACGAACGCTGAGGACGTGTTGCGCCATGCTCTTGAAGCTCAGGACGCGGAGGAAAGCTGGACCGACGAAGAACGCCGCGCGTTATCGGCCCACATCGAGGAAGGATATCAACAAGCTGAGCGCGGACAGCTTATCGACGGAACACAGGCCCGCCGCGATATCGAGGCGATGAAGAAGAAATGGCGTGAAGGGCGTTCGTCGCCCGCTCGATGAGCGCCTATGCTCTCACGCCTCTTGCGAAGGCCGATATATTCGATATCTGGACATACCTTGCGGAGAACAGCGAACCCACCGCCGACCGCGTAGACAAGCGATCTATTACGCTTGCGCATTTCTGGCCGAAGGCCCGTTGCGCGGCAACACCAGGCCCGAACTCACGGCGCGTTCACTCCGTTTCTGGACATTGAGCCGCTATCCCAACTACACCGTTGTTTACCGGCCAGAGACTGCCCCGCTTCAAATCGTTGCCGTTCTCCACGGAAAACGGAACATCCGGCGCGTTCTCAAGCAGCGCCCGTGATTTTGTATCGTACGATCAAATCCGGACAGCAAAGACTCAGCGCACCGTGCGCGAGAGCCGCCCGAGCTTCGCCGCGTCGTTCAGAACCGTTCTAATATTCGCCGACGCGACCGAGGGGAACTGCCGATGAATTTCCGCCGCGCTTAGACCGGCTTCGAAATTCCTCCACAACAGTATCGGGCTCGATACGAAGGCCCTGATCCTTGGCGCAACGTGTAGGGGTAGTAGCCACATCCAACTGAAAACCTCCGTTAAGGATTTGAGTTGGCCGTTCTCGTGGAACCGAACAGTGGCCCGTAGATACGTAAACACATGCCGACTACACAGGATCTGTATTTGCCCCGAGACATCGCCCGCCGGTTTCCGGTAAATGCGGCTCTTCGGGCATTGCCGCCTCGCTCCGCGCACATGTAAGCATCGCGCGTTATGCATTCAAACTGATGCTCGCGGCTAACTTCCGGATGGCGCGTAATCCATTCCGTTGCCTTCGTTTGGTAGAATCGATCTTTGTGCTGCCTGGCTTGATCGACCTGAGGGATTTGGCGGCGCGCTACACAACGGCATGGTGCAGCCAGAATCCCGAGAGCGTAGCTGCATTCTACTCGCATCAAGGGTCGCTGCGTGTCAACGATGGTCCTCCTGCTGTCGGACGGGACGCAATCACCCAAGTGGCGCAGTCTTTTATGACTGCCTTCCCGGATCTTTGCGTGGTCATGGATTACCTCCGGCTCCAAGCCGAGGAACCTGAGTATCACTGGACTCTTACCGGCGCGAATACCGGGCCAGGAGAAACGGGGCATAGAGTCTGCATTACCGGCTTTGAGCGATGGCGTATCGGAAAGCGACGGCCTGATTGCTTCCTCCCGGGGCCATTTCGATGCGGCCGAGTATCGCCGCCAATTGGAACAAGGAGTCTGACCGGCGAAAATGAAAATGCGAACTGCGCTTCTAATCGTCCTGATCCCGTCCGCTTTCGTGGATATGTCGTGCGCGCCATCTGCGACGGGCGACAACCGGACGGCCGATATGTCGGCAATCCAGACCCTCGACGAACAATGGTCCGCTAAGGCCGCGAGAAATGATCTCGACGGGACCGTAGCATTCTATGCCGATGACGCCGTGCTACTTCCTCCCAACGCGCCGATCGCCACAGATCGGAAGTCGATCCGGGAATCCTGGACGGGCCTGCTCGGTCCCAACACCGCCGTGTCCTGGAAGGTTTCCAGAGTCGAAGCCGCGAAATCCGGCGAACTCGGATACCTTTACGGAACCTACTCGCTCTCGATCCAGGATCCGAAAGGCGGACCGCCGGTCCGTGATACCGGCAAACTCGTCGAGATCTGGAAGAAGCAGGCTGACGGGAAGTGGAAATGTATTGTCGACACGTACAACTCCGATCTGCCCGCCGCTCCAGCACCCGAAGCGAAGAAGTAACGCGCGTGACATTGTCCGAAGGACGGCCACCTGGGAATTGAGACCGGCTGCGGAACTGCCGGTCGTAGAACCTACGAAGTTGTTGACCGAGAGCGGCCTCCGCTCCGGATATTCGGAAAAGGGGATTGCTTGATGAAGACGCTTAACTTATTTGACTTGACCGGCCGAGTGGCTGTCGTGACTGGGGGTAATGGCGGAATTGGTCGCAGTATTGTGATCGGCTTGGCCGAAGCCGGAGCTGCCGTCGCAGTGTTCGGACGAAACGACGAAAGAACCAGCGGGTGCTTTCCGAATTGAAAGCAATCGGTGTCCCTTCGATTGCTCTGAAAGTTGACCTGACCAACCGCGCTGGATTGAAGCCCGCCCTTAATATGGTCGAGAGCGAGCTCGGCGCCGTAGACATCCTGGTAAATAATGCCGGCAACGTGTCACTCAGCGGCGGGGTGTTACAAGAAACACCTGAGGATTGGGACAGCGTCATCGAGACGCAACTCAACGCGGTATTCCTTCTTTCGAAGCTTGCTGCCGGATCGATGGTTAATCGCGGACGTGGAAAGATTATCAACATTGGCAGCATGTACTCGTTCTTCGGATCCGGGCTCTTCCCTTCTTACAGTGCAGCGAAAGGAGCAATCGTTCAACTGACCAAGTCGATGGCCATTGAACTCGCCCCGCACAACATTCAAGTCAATGCGATCGCGCCGGGATGGATTGAAACGGACATGACGGCGCCTGTACGTACAATGCCCATGAACGAGGAGATTCTGGCGCGGACCCCCTCCGGTCGGTGGGGTCAAGCGGAGGAACTTGCCGGAACGGCTGTGTACCTGGCCTCGCAGGCGTCGGATTTCGTTACCGGTGCTACGATTCGTGTCGATGGCGGTTATTCGATCCGATAACAGTCGAACGTAACTCGGGCGAGATCGTCGGGCCTCCAAATTTCGATGTTGAACTTCTCCGATGGCTCGCACTACGGCGTGCGATTGTGCTTGAGGGGTAGTAGCCACATCCAACCGAAAACCTCCGTTAAGTATTGGTCAGGCACTATCCAGCGGAAACCAATTGTCAGGGCTTCTCGATGCGCGTTCGGTCGGTGGTAAGTAAACCCTTGCCGACCAGGTAGGAGCCATAGCCGGCACAGGTGAGCCCGCGGTTCCAGGTCCACTTTCCGAAAATGAGACTCCCAGGCCGGACCGCGTTGGTACAGGCTCAAGTTCCGGTAAAGCGCGTCACCAGTTCGCAGTAGTAGACGCCGGGCGAACAGTCAGGATCTATCCAAGATCATCTTCCCTGATGCCGGTCGGTTGGTCACTCATGAGGCCCGGCTTGTGCAACGACGCTTTGATCGTCTACAATTGTCGGTAATCTAGGCATATGGCAAAGCCAACCGATTTTGTTCAAGGCACTCTTGATCTGTTGATCCTCAAGACCATCTCGCTCGAACCTAAACACGGTTGGGCGATCGCCAAGCGCATCCAACAGGTTTCACAAGAAGCTCTCCAGATCCAGCAGGGGTCCCTGTACCCGGCGCTACACCGTCTGGAGCAGCAGGCCTGGATCAAGGCCGCGTGGCGCCCGACCGAGTCCGGGCGAATGGCAAAGTTCTACTCCCTTACGCGTTCGGGACGGAAGCAACTGGAAAGGGAATTGGCGAACTGGGTTCGTCTGTCGACGGCCATCAACATAGTGGTCCAGGAGGCTTAGCAATGCGGATTTTAGACAAAGCCCGCTTGCGGCTTTGATCGCTGTGCCGCCGTCCGAATGTCGAGTTCGAGCTCGAAGCCGAACTTCGTTTCCACCTGGATCAGCTCATTGAAGAGAACATTTCATCCGGTATGCCGCCCGAGGCGGCCCGCCGGGCCGCGCAGCGCATGATCGGGGGCACCGCGCAATACAAGGAGGAGTGCCGGGATATGCGCCGCTTAAACTTTGTCGAGGATCTTGTACAAGACGTACGTTACACGATTCGATCTTTAGCGAAGAGTCCAGGGTTCACAGGAGTTGTCGTCGCCACGCTGGCGCTTGGGATCGGAGCAAACACTGCCATTTTCACGATCGTGCATGGAGTGCTGCTGCGGCCCCTCGACTATCCAAAACCCGATCAGCTGATGTATCTGACCGCAGAATCTCCGGCCATTGGGGGCACCCGAAATGCGCTCTCTGCGCCAGAGTACACGGAGTTCCGCCAGATTGAACCAGTCGTTCGCGGCGGTTGGCGCTTATTCGACTGGCGGCGCGGCGTACACAACCGGCGAGGTCAACCTCGCGGCCGGGGATCGACCCCTTTGCGGGTGCGCTCGATCTCCGTCGATGCACATTTGCTCAAGGCGCTTAGTATTCAGCCGGAGCAGGGACGGTTCTTCAGTGACGAAGAAACCGCGCGTTGGACCGGGACGCTACCGCCACCGATCGCAATTCTCTCGCACGAATTGTGGCGAACCGCATTTGGAGGACGACCGCTCGTGGGACAAAAGGTGGAAATCGAAGGCCGCCGCCACGAAATCGTCGGCATTATGCCGCCCGGGGCCGACGTCATGGATAACCACACCCAGGTTTGGTTGCCCCTCTAGCTCCACCCGAGTACGGCTCGGCAACGCGGGTCCACGTCCTAGCAGCCCGTGTCAGAATCCCCAGTTTCGGCATTGGCTGAATTTAGGCGAACGGGGTCGCGTTTCGCGAGTGGGTAAGGCGTTGCCAAGGAAATTTCCTGTGAGCTCGTAAAGCGGCGAGAGAGCGGCCAGAACCCGCAAGAGAGTGCAAAACAGCTTGATTTTCAGGTCGGCCAAGCCTTTGGGCGTTCCGGCCT
>JBBPYD010000226.1:0-53777 GCA_038200305.1 Bryobacterales bacterium | reverse complement strand
TCGACGTGAAAACCAATCAATCCTTTCAGACGGTCTGCGTTCAACAGGAAAATGGCACGTTTATCGCAATCATCGCTGAATCTCCGCAAATTCGAGCTGTCGTTAAAACCCAGGGCGAAGCTGAACGCCTGGTCAAGCGGCAATACACCAGCAGTTGCGGGAAGTCCTCCGCAACCCATCGCACGGTGACGATGAGAGCCCGGAGCAGGCAGAAGAGGACATGCAGGCGTGGCGCGAGAGCCGCAAGGGTCCGTTTTTCACTCTCGATCAGGTCATGAAGGAAGCCATGAAGCGGCATGGCCGGTAAGTCCTGGACTCTTTCTTTGACAGACAAAGCAAGACGAGAGATAGTTAAGCTGCCTCATGCCCGGCTGGTGGAAGAAGCGCGGGAAACGATCGATGACTTGGTGGATGATCCCTTCCCGCCCGATCACGTCAAAATGAGAAAGTACGCCGGTATGTATCGCATCGTCTACCGCGTGGAAGAGCGCCGCCGAAAAATCACTATCGTTCGCGTCCGTCCTCGGGAGACCGCTTATCAGGGAATGCGGAATCCGTAGTTCATCGGCGCTGAGGTCTGCATAGTGGACCCGTTGTAGTATGGATCTATTACGCCCCCGCCCCCAAATTCCGCAGAGACAATTGAATCCGATTTCCTGGTAGTGGGAGCCGGAGTTGCAGGGCTGCGGGCCGCCATTGAACTCGCCCAGGCCGGCTCCGTGCTGGTAGTCGCAAAGGACAGCCTGCGCGAATCGTCTTCCGAATACGCCCAGGGCGGCATTGCTGTAGCTCTCAGTGACGACGATGAAGTCCAACTTCACGAGCAGGACACATTGAACGCCGGCGCCGGCCTCTGCAATGGCGAAGCCGTCCGTACACTCGTCGAAGAAGGCCCCGCTGCCATCGAACAGCTCATTGACTGGGGCGCCGAATTCGACCGTGAAGGCGCTCATCTGCTCTTCGCCCGCGAAGGCGCTCACAGCCGCAGCCGCGTGTTGCACGCGCATGGCGATTCCACCGGCAGTGAAATCGCACGCACCTTGTACCGCAAGGCCGCCTCGCTTCCGAACATCCGTTTCCAAAGCTTCTCCTCCATCACGGACCTGCTCGCTTGCGATGGCGAGGTCCTGGGAGCCGTGGCCTGCGACAAGGAAGCGAAGCGCCAGGTTCGCGTCCGCGCGCGTGCCGTCCTGCTGGCTACAGGCGGCCTTGGGCGCGTTTTCAAGGAGACCACCAACCCGGACGTCGCTACGGGCGATGGCGTAGCTACTGCATTCCGCGCCGGCGCGGTGGTCAGTGACATCGAATTCGTCCAGTTCCACCCCACAGCACTGTTCGTTCCTGGCGCACCCCGTTTCCTACTCTCCGAAGCCTTGCGCGGGGAGGGCGCGTATCTTCGCAACGCGGCCGGCGAGCGCTTCATGAGCCGCTACCACCCAATGGCCGATCTTGCCCCTCGCGATGTAGTCTCGCGCGCCATCGTCAGTGAGATGCACCTGACCGGAGCCACGCACGTCTTCCTGGATCTCACGCATCTCGATCCTGCCTTTGTCCGCGCTCGATTCCCCCGCGTCTACAGCACCTGCTTGCAACACGGCGTCGATATCACCGCGGCCCCTGCTCCTGTACACCCGGCGGCGCACTACTCCATGGGAGGCGTCCGCACGGACCTGCACGGAAAAACGAATCTTCACCATCTCTTCGCGGCCGGCGAAGCCGCGTGTACGGGAGTCCATGGAGCCAATCGGCTGGCCAGCAATTCCTTGCTGGAAGGCGTAGTCTTCGGGGCTCGCGCCGGGGTTGCCATGTGCGATGCACGAACCAGCACCACGCAATGCGGAAGCTCTCCCGATCCCGTTTTCCCGGACGTTACCGAAGCCGCCATTCGCAATCTAGCATGGGAGCGCTGCGGCATTATCCGTTCCGCTCACGGTCTTCGCGGCGCATGCGCAACCCTCGCGTCAGCCACGATGCAATCCCTCTCCAGCGCCACCCGCGCCAATTATGAACTCCGGAACATTCATACCGTGGCGCTACTCATCGCCCAGTGCGCGCTGGCCCGCGAAGAGAGCCGCGGCGGACACTATCGCTCCGATTTCCCCGAACCCAGGGAGATGTTCCAGAAGCATTCATTGATTTCCCGTGGCGAAGAGGTCACGTTTGCCTAGCCGGCATCGCGTTCAGATTGTCCAGGGCCCGGTTTTCGCGCTGATCTTCCTGGCGGCGCTGGAGATCGTTCACGTCAGCCCCTACGCCGCCCTTTGGACCACTCCAGCCATCCTGCTTTCGGCCATGCTGATCGCCTGGGCCGCCGAATCGGCGCAATTTTTCATCGCCCAGGGATTCGCGCTCGCCATCCTGGCGTGGCTGCAAACCCTGCCGGAATTCGCCGTTGAAGCGGTGCTCGCCTGGCGGCAACAAGTCCCTCTTCTGTTGGCGAACCTCACGGGCGCCTTGCGGCTTCTTACTGGCCTCGGCTGGCCCATGATCTATTTCACCGCAGCTTTCTTCCATCGCCGCCGTTATAACCGGCCATTGGGCTGCATCCGGCTTGAGCATGAGCACTGCGTTGAAGTCGTTGGCCTGCTGCTCCCGCTGATCTACATGTCGTTCGTGTATTTCAAAGCGAGCCTCGGCATTTGGGATTCGCTGATTCTCGTTCTCATTTATGTCGCCTATCTCATCGTCTTAAGCAAATTACCGCCTCAAGAGGAGGAAGGAATTGAGAATTTGGAGCGCATCCCGCGCGCCATCGTCACCGCGCGGCCGCCCGTCCGCACGGCGCTGATAATCGCGCTGTTCCTCGGCGGAGGCTTGCTCATCTATTTCACCGCCGAGCCGTTCCTCGGCAGCCTCCTCTCGGTTTCCGCGGCCCTCGGCATTCCCAGCTTCGTGTTCGTGCAGTGGGTGGCGCCCTTCGTCTCTGAGTTTCCCGAAAAAGTCTCCGCCTTCTATTGGGCCCGCACCGTGGACCGCGCGTCCATGGCGCTGATGAACATGGTCTCCAGCAATATCAATCAATGGACACTATTGGCTGCCATGCTGCCCATCGTCTATTCCCTGAGCCGCGGCAGCGTCTCATCCATCCCGTTCAACGATCAGCAGGAACTCGAAATTCTCATGACGCTGGGCCAATCGTTTATTGGAATGCTGTTTCTGATCAACATGGAACTCGCCTGGTGGGAAGCTGGGGCTCTGTTTGCCCTCTGGGCCATTCAGTTCGCGTTTTCACCCGTGCCCCCCGGCCCCGGAGTCCTTGGGTTTCTCGCCATTCACATTCACTGGTACGTCACCGTCGCCTATCTGGTCTGGTCCGCCGTGGAAATTGTCCGCATGATCTTCGGCTTCCGCCGCCCGCATGCCTTCCACCATTTCGCCGAAGTGTGGCGGACTCGCGTGCGCCCTTCCACCCCTGCTACGTTAGAATAAAGGCGAATTCATGACACAAAAGATCCGCTCCACTACAATTCTGTGTGTTCGCCGGAACGGCAAGGTAGTTATGGCGGGTGATGGTCAGGTGACGCTTGGCCAGGAAGTGCTGAAAGGCTCGGCCCGCAAGCTCCGCCGTCTCTATAAAGAAAAAATCATTGCCGGATTCGCCGGTTCCACCGCAGACGCGTTCGCTCTCTTCGCCCGCTTTGAGGCCAAGCTGGAACAGCACAGCGGCAATCTGCCCCGCAGCGTTGTGGAGCTTGCCAAGGACTGGCGCACTGATAAGGCCCTGCGCCACCTGGAGGCCCTGCTGCTGGTCGCCGATCTCCAGAATATTTTCATCGTCAGCGGTAACGGCGACGTCATCGATCCGGATGAAGATCTCGCCGCCATCGGCTCCGGTGGTGCTTTCGCCAAGGCCGCCGCCACCGCCCTCATTGAGAACACAAAACTCGGCGCGCGTGAAATCGTTGAGAAATCCATGTCGATTGCGGGTAAAATCTGCATATACACTAACCAGAGCATCAGTATTGAGGAGCTTGGTTAGCCATGGTCATCTATTTGCCTAGCCAATCTCTCGAAGAAACCCCGATGCTGGACGAACTCACGCCTCGCGAAATTGTACGCGAGCTGGATAAGTATGTCATCGGCCAGGCGGATGCGAAACGCGCAGTCGCCATCGCCCTCCGCAATCGCATCCGCCGCCAGAAGCTCGACCCCGATATGGCCGAAGATGTGATGCCCAAGAACATCCTGATGATCGGCCCGACCGGCGTCGGCAAAACTGAAATTGCCCGCCGCCTGGCGCGTCTCGCCAATTCGCCGTTCCTGAAAGTGGAAGCCAGTAAATTCACGGAAGTCGGTTATGTCGGCCGCGACGTGGAAGCGATGATCCGCGATCTTGTGGACATCGCCATCGACCTGGTCCGCGAGGAGCGCCTGGAAGAAGTGACGGATCGCGCTGAGCGCAATGCCGAAGAGCGGCTGCTCGATCTCTTGATTCCGCCGCAAGCTGAGCCCACTGAAACGGCCGACAAATCCCGCGAGAAACTTCGTGAAAAACTCCGCGCCGGTAAACTCGACGACCGCTTGGTGGAGGTCGACGTAAAAGAGCGCGGCCCCAGCTTCGAGTTCTCCACCACCGCCGGTCCCGAAGAGATGGACATCAATCTCAAGGACATTTTGCCCGGCCTTTTCGGACCCCGAACGCGCAAGCGCAAGATGCGCGTCAGCGAAGCCATTGAGTACCTGGTCCAGGAAGAGGAACAGAAGCTCATCGATATGGAGCAGGTCACTCGCGTGGCCCTGGAACGGGTCGAAAAGAACGGGATCATTTTTCTGGACGAAATCGACAAGATCGCCGGACGCGAAGGCGGCCACGGTCCGGACGTCAGCCGGGAAGGGGTGCAGCGCGACATTTTGCCCATCGTGGAAGGCACTACGGTCAATACGCGCCACGGCTTTGTCCGCACGGATCACATTCTATTCATCGCGGCCGGAGCATTTCACGTTTCAAAGCCAAGCGATCTCATCCCGGAACTGCAGGGCCGTTTCCCAATCCGGGTGGAACTCAAATCTCTAACGCACGAAGATTTCATCCGCATTTTGAAAGAGCCAAAAAATGCGCTCATTAAGCAGTACATCGCGCTTCTGGAAACCGAAGGTATCAAGCTCAGCTTCACTGAAGATGCCCTGGAAGAAGTTGCTCGCTTCGCAGCCACAGTGAATGAGACCACTGAGAACATCGGTGCGCGGCGCCTCCACACCATGCTTGAGAAACTGCTGGAAGAGATCTCTTTCGCCGGACCCGATCTCAAGAAAAAGACCGTCAAAATCGATGCGGTCTACGTGCGCACCCAACTCGCCGACATTGTGAAAGACCAGGATCTGAGCCGATACATCCTCTGATGGTCAGAACAATTACGGGATCTGCTGCACTCTTTCTGCTCCTCACAGGCTGCGGCTATGTAGGGGACCCGCTCCCGCCCGCGCTCAACATTCCGGTTGCAGTTACGGACCTCACCGCTGTGCAGCGCGGCGATCGAATCGTGATCGGCTTCACCATCCCGCCACTCACAACGGAAGGTCTGGTGTTGAGGCGTCTCGGCCCACCCGATCTGCAAATCGGCGGCAAACCGGTCGAAATCGCCGTCGAAGAGACTGGCCCCGTGCATAACGACGTGCCCGCGAAAGACTGGATCGGACAGGATGCCGCGGTGCGCGTGCGCATCAACAACGGCCGGGGGCGCTATTCCGATTGGTCGAATACAGTGACGCTCTCCGTGGTTGCGCCGCTGGCTCCGCCTCAAAATTTGACGCCGAAATCCGATCCGCACGGAGTCCGGCTCACGTGGCAAGAGGCACAGCCCCGCCCAGGCGAGACCTGGCGCGTCGTGCGTCTGGCCGAAACTCCAGCCGTGGCGAAAATTGCCACCGTCGACAAACCCGAATACATCGACGCCGAAGCACAGTACGGCAGCCAATATCGATATCAGTTGATAGCGGTATTGAAAACCGCGGAAAGCGAACCGTCACCCATTGTCACCATTACTCCGAAAGACGAGTTCCCGCCAGCAGTGCCGGCCGGTCTCACCAGCCTCGCCGGCCTCAATACAATTGAGTTGTCCTGGGATCGCAACACGGAAGAGGACTTGAAGGGTTACCGGATGTATCGAGCCCTGGACGCCGGTCTATTTCAGCCGATCGCGGATCTACTGGAAGGACCGGCGTACAGTGACAAAGCCATTATGCCCGGCAAGAAGTACAGATACGCGGTTTCCGCCATCGACCAGAGCGGCAACGAAAGCACCAAATCCGAACCAATCGAAATCACCGCGCCACAATAACCTGCGGCGCCATTGACTCCGCTATCGTTTCCGCTTTGCATTGCGCTGGGTAGCGATCCATTTCAGAGTCTCTTCGCTCAGCATGTTCAGGCTATTGGCGATGCGATCGGTTTCTACATTCACCAGAGCGTGCCGTTCGGTAAGCGAATCGCCTGACGCCACTAAAGCATGGTGATCTTCGCGTAGATCTGGCAGGCCGCCCCGCGTGAGCGCGGAACCGCGCAACCCCGCGGCAAGGTAATACAGGGTCAGTTCCACATCGTTGGCAAAAACTTGGAAGGCGTCCCGCGCCGGAACAGGGCGGCTGCGCACCAGCCCCGCCTCCAGCGCCATCATCGCGTGAATCAGCCGGTGCGAAGTAGCCAGCATGGCGCTAAGCGAGTCCACACTCTCCGCCGGGGCTCCGGGCTCCGCCATCAATCGATCTACCGACGCCTCCAGGTTGGAGCGCGCCAGCCTTCCAGCCACGCGTGTTTGCTCCAACTCCTGTGCGAACGAATCGTCCAGTCTCACGTACCCTTCCCGTACAGCACGGAAATAGTGCCGGTATGCATCCAGCAGTTGAGCCATCGCTTCCGATATCTGCGTCCGCTCCCAGGTTGGCCAAACCCAGTATGCGAACAGGGCGATGGCGCCGCCCGCCGCCGTATTCAGCCCGCGCGCCGCAATCACCTCTTTAGGAGCAACTCCGGCGAGCGCAATCATCACCACCACCAGCGCGGTCACCGCGGTGACGAAGATGCCGTAATTGGCGGGTCCAAGCCAGCGGAGCACAAACATCAATATGCCAATCAACGCAACCTGGGGCGCCAGCGCCGGAGGCAGCAGATGATACAGAGCGGTGGCGAAAACGAGACCGGTGAACGTTCCCGCCAGGCGCAGCACTCCGCGGCTGAACGTCGCGGTGAAGTCGGGCTTCAGCACGATCGCGATAGTCATCGGAAGCCAGTAGGCCCGCCGCAAATCGAAGCCGCGCGCCAGCGCGTCTCCGGCGGCAACGCAGACCGTCAACCGGATCGCGTGCCGGCACGCAGCCGACTGCAAACTCAGGTTCGCCCGCAGCGTAGCCATGGTTCCGCTGAGGCGCAGTCTCCACGGGCGCCGGGATTCGCTGCGCTCAAACGCAACAAGGCCCGCCGGCGTCGCGGAGGCTGCCAGATCCAGCGCCGAACGAAGCTGTCCCGCCAGTGCGTCCATCTGGAATCGCGCATCCAGCACCATCGCCGCCGCAAATGCCGATCTTTCTCCTATGGGACTCGCGCAAGACGGACTCGCCTCCGGCGGCGAAGTCCGCCGAGTTTCACTTTCGTTTGGCGCCGCCGGAAGCGGCCTTTCCGCTTTATGAGGAGATTCGCGGAGCCGCTCAGCCAACGTCTGAAGCTCCTGCAGGCACCCGGTAGGTGAGCTGGCCAGTTGGCCCGAGGCCAGCGAATCCCCGATAGCGTGAAGCATGGTTGAGCAGAGATCGAAACACCGGTCCAGAACGGCAATTTCAGGACTGTTTGCACTGTTCCGTTGCATTCGAGCGCGCAAGCGGGCAAGCGTAAGCAGACTCAGGCGCATGCGCTCCGCCTGATTGAGCAGCAAACGGTAACGCTCCCCTTGCACCGAGTGCCCACGGCCCAGCGCCGCAATCGAATTCTGAGCTTGGATGCTTTGCTCACTGGCCGGCGGAGCTTGCGAAGCCTCAATGGGAGAGGCCGCCACACGAGAGAGTTCCAAATACAACTCTGCCAGTGCGCGGTTCTCCGGGTCATACCGGCGCACCGGCCACAACGCCAAAGCAAGAAGTGTTTGCAGCAATCCCCCAGCCAAGGCAAGCAGACCGGAGGAGAGGGCCTTCTCGGCGGGAATCGATGCCGAGGAAAAAACCACCAAGGTGACCAGGCTCATGGTTCCCAGGTCCGCGGCAGCCGTCCCGAGCGCCACCAGCATACCGGCGGCAAACGCCCACACAGCCGCTAGGGCCACCGCCACGATGTGATCATGGCTGCTTCGCGCGCCAATGAAGACCGCAATCCCAACCAGCAGACTCGACGCGAGCATCCGGCCGGCGCGTTGGCGATAGGGATCGTTGCTATCGGAAAATGAGACGTTGAGTGCGCCCGTAGTCACCACAAGCGCGCTGGGAACCGCGCCAATTGCAACTCCCACCGCGAGAGGAAGAACAACCCCGAATGCATTTCGCAGCGCTAGCGCAGGCGTCATCTTCCCGGCTTGGAAGCGGACAACGCTCTGCCAGAACGCTGCGCCCGGCCTGCTCTCGCGATGAGCTATGGATGCACCTTCGAGTGATACATCATTTCGCCCGCTGGAATTGCAATCGTGAACCGGTTTTGCGGGGCCGGAAGCGGACACGTAGCGTACGGCGTGAAAACGCACGGCGGATTGTACGCGCGATTGAAATCCAAAATGACCTTGCCATTCTTTGGCATGGGTGCGTTGAGGAACCGCGCCGCGGGATAGGTGGTCTTTCCGGCTGTCTTGTCCCGGAAGACGAAGAACAGTTCGCCCTCTTCTTTGGTGGCTTCCAGGCGGATCTGCTGTCCGTCCCGTTCAAATACGGCGTAACCGGGGCTGTCGTCTTCTTCTTTTTCTCCCACTATGGTGTCGAAGATCAGCTTTTTCGGTTTATCGTAGAGGACGAACCTGGCCTCGATTCTCCAGCCCGGCACAATGGGGAACCACTTCAGTCCCGTGAACTCCCGGCGAGCCGCACTCTCAGGATCCTTCAATCGGATGGCGTCTTTCTTGCCCCGATGGATCACGTAGAGCCTCAGATTCCCGATACCAATCATATCGGGGGCGGCGCCGCCTTCATCGGAGCGCAGACCGGCAGACGTAACTCTCTTGCCGTTGACGGTGACTGGAGCGCCGGATCTCACGGTGATGCGCACCTTTCCAGCGTTCAGTAGAATGGTTGCGGCATCAAGTGGTCCGCGAGGGAGTTTCACTTCCGCATCTGCAGCCGTACCAACTTTGTTGCCGCCCTCTTTTAACCAGAACAGTCCTGCGAGCGACAGCCAGCCGTCTTCCGCCTTCAGGCGGGCTTCCCGATCCAGACGCCATTTCTCGATCTCGTTGCGGTATCCAGGAGCCGGTTGCATGTCCGCAAAAGCAGTTGCGTAAACCAGAAGGGCATAAAGCATAACTCGCATGGCTAAAACCGGAATAGCTTCATTGCGTTCAACCCGCGAATGCGGGCGCGCGCGTCAGGCGTGGTGAAATCGAACACCGAGTCAAACAGCGCACTGGTTTTCCGAAATTCCTCCATGTTCATACCGAGGCCGCCCCAGATTATGCGTTCGGAGCCGAATGCCTGGAAGGCACGTTGCACATCCGCTTTGCGGTTCCTGTATTCGCCTGAATACTTCATGTATGTTTGGGGAAGTTCGGCGAGCCGGATCACCTCATCGAACTCAGCCGCAGTCCCCTGCCCTACTCTGCCGAGATGGTCGAGAATCACGGGCATGGCGCGGAACTGTTCGGTGAGTTTCCGGATCTGCGGCGCATAGTGCGGAATGAAGTGCATTTGAATGGCGAGGCCGAGATCGTGCGCGGCCCGCCAGGTGCGAAGCATCTCAGGCGAGGACAGGTCGCGATCGTGAATCGGACCGCTCCTGGTGGGATAAGACTTCGGGTCCGCAACCGCGTGGATACGGAGAGCGGCGATGCGGCCGGGGAGTTCGTCCATCAGCGATTTCATGCGGGCGGGTGTATCCGGGGCTATGGGGTCAAAGAGACAAGTGCCCTTGAAGAACCCTCGCGAGGGCTCGTTCTCCATGCAGTATTTCAGATAGCGGTGATCGTCCTGATAGGGCTCGGGATGAACGATGATGGCGTGATCGATCTTTGCCTGATGGACAAACTCGATGTAGCGCGCCAGGGGTTCGGCGGCAGGCCGGTAGGTGGCGTTTGCATGATACGGGAACGCCTTCTGGTCGTCTGCAAACAAGTGTACGTGGGTGTCAACGAGCGGCGGCGCCGCACGCAACTGCGAAGCGGCCAGAAGTCCCAGCGTCCATTCCCGGCGTGTGATCTTCACCATGGGCCTTAGTGTATATCGATTCCGGGTTTGCCTCAACGATTCAGCCGGTTTCCACGTATATGCTTGTGACGTGAATGGAAACGAGGCCGCACTGAGCGCCGGAGGATATTCGCTGGAACAGGCCGATGGAGGCGAGATCGTGCTTCTCCGGCTTGCGAAACGCGGAGATGTTACCGCCTTCGAGAAGATCGTACGTCTCCACGAGCGTGGGGTCTTCCGGGTGGCGTACCGGGTGCTTGGAAACGTGGAAGATGCGCAGGACGCGGGGCAAGAAGTATTCCTGAGACTGCACAAACATCTGCGGTCGTTCGATGAGTCGCGGCAGTTGGGACCCTGGTTGTATCGTGTGACACTCAACATCTGTAATGATGCGCTTCGATCCCGAAGGCGCGTGGCGGTATTGCCGGATTTGATCGCTCCGGAGCGGACCGACCAGCCCTTGGACACGGCTGAACGAAGAAAAATGGTTTCGGACGCGCTGGAGTCGCTTCCGGAGAAGGAACGCGCGGCCGTGGTGTTGCGGGACGTGGAGGGACTGACGACCAGGGAAGTAGCCGCAGTGCTTGGGTCTAGCGAGTCGACCGTAAGATCGCAAATCAGCACTGGACGGGTGAAGCTGAAGAAGTTCATCGATGAGTTGCTGCGGAGGCATTCATGAAGTGCGTGGACCGAGAGCAACAAATCGCTTTATATGCGGGTGGGGATCTGGAAGAGCGGTCCGAGTTGGAGCGGCACCTGGCTGATTGCGCTGAATGCAGTTTGTTCCTGGCGGAGATGATAGCCTCGCTGGTGCCGTTGCGTTCCGAGCCTTTTGAAACAACGGCGGTGGATGCGATGCGCGCGAGGACGATGGCCGCGCTCCGGCCCGAACGCAGTATTCTCTGGCCGTTCATGCGATATGCGGCGGCGGTGCTGATCGTGATAGGCGGGTTGATGGCGTGGAAGATGCAGGCTCCGGCGCCGCTTCCGGTGATGCGGGTAGCGGTGAGTGATCCGAAGGTGACGCCGGTGACTGTGATGAAGCCTCCTTTACAACGGACACGCCGGGTCAAGAAGCCGCGTCCCGTGGAAATACGAGAGCCGGTAGTGGTGAAGCTGCTGACGGACGATCCCGATGTAGTGATCTATTGGATAACCGATTAAGGGAGAGTAGAGATGAAACGATTGTTCGTGTTGCTGGCGATTTGCGCCTCTGCATTTGCACAAGAAAGTCAGCCCAGAGTTGTCGAGGTCAAGAATCTGGATATCAATCAACTCGGCGGCTTCCTGGGCACCTTCCGGGTGAAATACAGTTCCGTACCAGGTAGCCGGTTTATCGCACTCCAAGGGAATAGCGAGAACGTGAAGGCGGCGGAAGAGGCCCTGAAGCGAATTGATAATCCGCGCAGAGACATCGAGTTCACGTTCCAGATTCTCTCAGCCGGTGCGCAACCCGCGTCAGAGAAACTTCCTGCCGATCTCGAACCAGTGGTGAAGCAACTGAAGGGAGCGTTTGTGTATCAGGCATACCATCTCATCGAGACAATGCTGGTAAAGACCAGCGAAGGCAGCGAGGGCCGGGCCGACGGAATCCTGCCACGCTCACAAGAGGGCTTCCCTGCATTCTTTCAGGTATCTTTTCAGTCCGCTTCCCTGACATCTGAACCGAAGGCAAGTGTAGTTCACCTACAGAATTTGAACATCAATGGAAAATTTCCTTATGTGGCGAACAGCAAGGGAGAAATCGCCTATTCAAACGCAGGCATCCGTACGGATGTCGATGTGAAGGAAGGGCAAAAAGTAGTTGTCGGCAAGGCCAATATGGACGGCAAGGATGGCGCGATCTTCATGATCGTCACGGCCAGGATAGTAGATTGAATCGTGAGTGCAAAACGATATTTGGCTTGCGATCTTGGAGCCGAGAGTGGCCGGGTGATGCTCGGCGCCATCGCCGATGGCCGGTTGACCTTAGAAGAACTGCACCGGTTTCCCAATGACCCGGTGCAGTTGCCTACCGGTCTTTATTGGGATATGTTCCGTCTCTTCCATGAAATCCTAAAAGGTTTGACCGTGGCCGGGCGTGCGCGAAAGCTCACCATCGATGGGATTGGGATCGATACCTGGGGAGTTGATTTCGGACTGCTCGGTGCAGATGGAGCGCTGGTGGATAGCCCACGCCACTATCGGGACACTCGCAATAACGGGATGGTTGAGAAGCTGTGCGCGGCTGTGCCACGTGAAGAGATCTTCGCGGCGACCGGCATCCAGTTCATGCAGATCAACACGCTTTGCCAACTGTACGCGATGAAACTAGCGAACAGTTGTGCGCTGGACCGGGCGCAGACATTGTTAATGATTCCCGACCTGCTGAATTACTGGCTCACGGGCGTGAAGAAGGCCGAAGCGACTATCGCGAGCACATCGCAATTTTATGATCCGGCGGGAAAGCGCTGGGCAACCGATCTCTTCAAACGCCTGTCATTACCTGGCCGGATGCTACCCGATCTGGTGGAACCGGGCGCGAGTCTTGGGCCGCTGCTGCCCGGTGTGGCGGAGGTTACCGGCCTGGGCGGGGTGCCAGTGTTCGCATCGGCGGGCCACGACACTGCTGCCGCGGTTGCGGCCGTCCCGGCGGAGGGCAAAGACTTCTGCTACATCAGTTCCGGAACGTGGTCTTTAATGGGCGTGGAGCTCGATGCGCCGTTGATTAACGAGGAATCACTTGAGCTGAATTTCACCAACGAGGCGGGGGTGTCGGGCACGACCCGGCTGCTTAAGAACATCGCCGGACTGTGGGTCCTTCAAGAGTGCCGCCGTGCCTGGGCGCTGGAAGGAAACGAATACTCGTATGAAGATCTGACGCAAGCAGCGTCCGCCGCTGAACCATACGCCGGGTACCTAAATCCCGATGCGTTTCTGGCACCGGGCCACATGCCCGGCAAGATTGCGGAGTACTGCGTTTCTACGAATCAACCTGTTCCGCAAGGGCCGGGAGCGATGGCGCGGGCGATTCTGGAAGGACTCGCGATCCGATATAACGAAGTGCTGGGAAATCTGGAGGCACTGACCGGAACGCGCCTGAACGCGATCCACATTGTTGGCGGTGGTTCGCGGAACAAGCTCCTCAACCAGCTTGTCGCGAATGCGGCGGGCCGCACGGTTCAGGCTGGTCCGGCCGAGGCCACCGCTATCGGCAACGTGCTGGTGCAGGCGATCGGGTCTGGAGTCATCCCGGATTTGGCAACTGCACGCCGTCTGGTTGCGAGGTCGTTCCCTCTAGACCGGTTTGAGCCGGTTTGACGTAGACTGCGGAATCAATCAGCTTCAAAACTCAGAACGAAAACACTTCCGATTGCCGCCTTGTTTCGGCTATCACCAACCGCGTGGATAGCGACCGTTGCGCAAGCGCCTGAGAGGCCACTAACTCCACAGTCGCCGGGTAATTGTTGTGCTCGCTCAGATGCCCGAGCACCAGCGTGCTGACCGAGGAGTCCATCGCATCGCCAATGTAATCGGAGACGGCATCGTTCGAGAGGTGGCCTTTGCGCCCCATCACCCTCTGCTTCACTGACCAGGGATATGGGCCGACCTTCAGCATTTCCAGATCGTGATTCGATTCGAGCAGCAGGAAATCGGCGCCGCGCAAGTGAACCTGAATCGAATCCGGCATATAACCAAGATCCGTGACCACCCCGATCTTGACTCCATCTGCCCGGACACAGAACGCGACCGGATCGATGGCGTCATGCGGGATTGTGAACGTGTCGATTTCCATGTCGCCAATCGAGAGCCGCTCACCTGCCTGAAACGATTCGAGATTCGGAGTGTATTCGCCCCAACCGATGGTGGGGGCCGTCAAACGGGTCAGGTACACCGGGATATCCAACTTGCGCAAAACCGCGATCAACCCGGAGACGTGATCGCTATGCTCGTGCGAAATCACCACGGCGTCAAGATCGTCCGGCGATTCCCCAATGGCGGCCAGACGTTGGAAAATTTCCCGCCTGCACAGTCCTACATCGATCAGAATCCGGGTGGTCTCTGTCGCAATAAAGGTTGAGTTGCCCGAGCTACTGCTCGCCAGCACGCAGATCTTAACGATAGGGCCTCCGCAATTCTTTAACTTGTACCATAACCGAGAGCGCGGTTTACAATAGAGACTCCTATGAAGGCTCGCGTTCACGTTTCACTCAAGCCCACCGTTCTCGACCCGCAAGGCCAGACGATCCGCGGCGCGCTGGCCGGACTCGGCCACACCAGTATTTCCGATGTCCGTCAGGGCAAGTATTTTGAAATTTCTCTGGCTCCCGGAACGGATCCAAACCAGGCCGCGGCGGAAATCGAACAGATCGCGAAGGACATCCTGGCCAATCCGGTAATTGAAGACTACTGGGTGGAGCTTCTGCAATAATGTAAATCTTGGGTTCGAATTGCAGGTAAATCAAAAAACTTATGTGCGGAATTGTCGGTTACATCGGATCTCGTGAAGCAGTCCCCATTATTCTGGATGGGTTGCGCCGCCTGGAGTACCGCGGGTATGATTCAGCCGGTATCGCGGTGGTGGCGGGCGATGAACTCTGTGTGCGCCGGGCCTCCGGCAAGCTTCGCAATCTGGAAGAGGTGATCCGCACCAATCCGATGGCCGGCGCGTACGGCATCGGCCATACACGCTGGGCCACGCATGGCCGGCCGACGGAGGAGAATGCGCACCCGCACCGGGATTGCAAGGGCGACATCGTTGTTGTCCACAACGGAATCGTCGAGAACTATCTCTTTCTCAAAACCCAGTTGCAACAGCAGGGGCACGTTTTCCAGACGGAAACCGATACGGAAGTGATCGCTCACCTGATCGAGAAACACTATACGGGAAATCTTGAAGAGGCCGCCAGAACGGCGGTGAAAGAACTGGCAGGCGTCTTCGCGCTGGCCGTTATCGCGAAATCGGATCCGGGCAAGATCGTCGCGTTGCGCTCCGGGCCGCCGGTTGTGATTGGACTTGGCGATGGGGAGTACTTCGTCGCCTCCGACGTCCCCGCCATCCTAAGCCACACGCGAGACATGTTTTTCTTGGCGGATGGCGATATGGCGGTGTTGACTCCCGAAGGCGTCCACCTGACCGACTTCAACGGCCGATCGATTAAAAGGCAGGTCTCGCACATTTTATGGGACCCAATCATGGCCGAAAAGGGCGGCTATAAGCACTTCATGCTCAAGGAAATTTTTGAGCAGCCCCGCTCGGTGCGCGACACACTTCTCGGCCGCGTAGGCCAGGAGAGCGGGCGGATTTTCCTGGATGAGATGGATATCACGCCGAAGCAGTTTCAGGAATTCCAGCAAGTGAAGATCATTGCCTGCGGAACAAGCTGGCACGCGGCGCTAGCGGGTAAGTTCATGATTGAGAAGCTGGCCCGCATTCCCGTGGAAGTCGATTACGGCAGTGAGTTCCGGTATCGCGATCCCATCATCTTGCCGAATACGCTGACGGTGGTGATTTCGCAATCGGGTGAAACCGCGGATACTTTGGCCGCGCAACGGGAAGCGAAGTCCAAGGGATCGAAAACACTAGCGATTTGCAACGTCGTCGGCTCCATGATCACCAGGGAAGCGGCGGGAACATTGCTGACCCATGCCGGCCCTGAAATCGGCGTTGCTTCCACCAAGGCGTTTACGTCGCAGCTCACGGCGCTGTTCATTTTGGCGATGTATTTGGGACAGGCCAGGGGCATGCTGAAGGAACCGGACTCGCGGTGTCTGGTGCAGGAGATTCTCCGCATTCCCGGCAAGCTGGAATCGATCCTATCGGCCGAGGGAGATTATGACGACCTGGTTCGCGTTCTCTCCCGCGCGAAGGATTTCCTCTTCCTCGGCCGCGGGATTCACTTCCCGATTGCGCTTGAAGGGGCTTTGAAACTGAAAGAAATTTCCTATATTCATGCGGAAGGCTATCCTGCCGGCGAGATGAAGCACGGTCCGAATGCGCTGATCGACGAGAATTTGCCGGTAGTCGTATTAGCGACCCGCGATCCGGCCAGTGAGGAGAGCCGCATCCGGTATGAGAAGACGCTTTCGAATATTCAAGAAGTGAAGGCGCGCGGAGGATTCGTGATTGCCGTCGCGTGCGCGGGCGATGAAGAGGTGGTGAAGACCGCGGATCACGTCCTCACGATCCCTGCCACCAGCGAACTGCTTTTGCCGTTGCTCGAAATTGTTCCGCTCCAACTGCTGGCCTATCACATCGCCGTGCGGCTGGGCTGCGATGTCGATCAGCCCCGGAACCTGGCCAAGAGCGTTACGGTGGAATGAAGCAGTCCACGGACGTCCTGCAGGTCGCTACCGATGGAAAGGGACTGTACGATTTCACACGTCCTGTGGAGACGTGGTTGCGCGGCACATCTATTTCGACGGGCCTGCTAACGGTGTTCATCCAGCACACGTCGGCATCGTTGACTATTCAGGAGAACGCCGATCCCGACGTGCTTCTCGATCTCAATGGCTTTTTCGCGCGAATCGTACCGGAGGACAATCGGCTCTACCGCCATACGGCAGAGGGTCCGGACGACATGCCGGCGCACATCCGGTCTGCGCTGACGCAAACGCAATTGTCCATACCGGTGATCGGCGGGCAGATGGCGCTGGGAACCTGGCAAGGGATCTACGTCTTTGAGCACCGGTCCGGTTCGAATCGGCGCCGGATTGCTCTGCATGTGATCGGCGAGTAACGCCGCGCTTGGCTCCCATGATATTCTGACATCCGGGAACGTGTTTAGCCGACATCATCGTAAAGCACGGATTCTTTTTGGCTTATCAGACGTTTTGCTGACGGCTCTCGCCTTTGAGGCTGCCTACCAAACACGCCGGTTGGCGCCTTTCCTGGGCAACGATTTCTATCTCCAGCGGCCCGTAAAGGCTCTGCTTCTGGGCGCCGCGGTTTTGGTCTGGGTAGTGCTCGGATACTGGCTGGATGTCTATGACCGTTTAGACTCCGCGCACCCTCGAATCATTTTGCGCGACACCTTCCGGCAGTGCGCCATTGGACTGGTTTCCCTGGTTCTGCTGGAATACTTCCTGCGACTCGACTTGAGCCGCGCGTTCCTGCTGCTCTTCAGCGTCTATAGCTGGATTGTCCTGTGTACTTTCCGGTGGAAGGCCGGAAGCCTGGTCGGCCTGATCCGCCGGGAATTTGGGCTGCCGCATTACGTGATGGTGGTGGGAATTGGCGTCCGCGCGCGCAAGCTGGGTGAGTTGCTGGAACAATCGGGCAGGTACGGGATCCGGCTGGTTGGCTTCCTTTCCGATGAAGGCGGCCCCAGGGTGCAACTCGCCAAATCGTACGATGTGCATCCGCTTTCGGCGTTGAACGACCTGCTGCGAAGGCGCGTGATTGACGAGATCATTTTTGCCGTCGACAGCCACCGGCTGGCCGAGTTGGAAGAATTCTTCCTGCTGTGCGATGAAGAAGGAGTCCGCACGCGAGTCGCCGTGGATTTCTTCCCGCACGTCAATAGCGATGTTTATCTGGACCGCCTGGGGTCGGCTCCGTTGTTAACGTTCTCCGCGGCGCCTCACGACGAAGTCCGGTTGCTGGTCAAGCGGGTGATCGATGTGGTGCTGGCCGCCGCGGCACTGGTGCTGCTGATGCCAATTATGATTGCGATTGCTGTGGCAATTCGCTTGAGTTCGCCAGGACCGGCAATCTTTTGTCAGGAGCGGTGCGGCCTGAACGGACGCAGATTCGTATTTTACAAATTCCGCTCCATGTGTGAGGGCGCCGAAGAGATGAAGGCGGCGCTGCGGCATCTCAACCAGAAGAACACCGTGTTCAAAATTCCCGGTGACCCCCGGCTTACATTGGTGGGCCGCTACATACGGAAATTTTCCATCGATGAGTGGCCGCAGTTATGGAACGTGATTCGTGGCGACATGGCATTGGTGGGACCGCGCCCGGCGGTGCCTGACGAAGTGGAGCTTTATAAGCGGTGGCAAAGGCGCAGACTGCGCATGCGCCCTGGGCTGACGTGTTTATGGGCGATATCGGGCCGCGACAACCTGGATTTTGAAACGTGGATGAAGCTGGACATGCAGTACATCGATAACTGGTCGCTTGCACTGGACTGCAAAATCATTCTGCGGACCATTCCGCAGGTGTTGCTGGGAAAGGGAGCTCACTGATGCATCTGGTGCCGACGCAAGAGGAAGTGGTGGATCTGCTGAAACAGACAGGCGCGTTGCGCAAGGGGCATTTTGCTTACCCCAACGGCTTGCATTCCAATGAATATCTACAAGTCGCGTTGGCGATGCGGTATTTTCAACACGCGAAAGTCTTAAGCGTGGGTCTCAGCAGACTGATCCGCGCAAATTCGGAATTACGGGCGATGATTCCAGAGCTTTCCGTCGTCGCGCCGGCCACTGGCGGGCTTCCGGTGGCCTATGGGATGTGTGAGGCTCTGCGGGCGCACCAGGTCTACTGGGCTGAGCGGGAGGACCACAACCAGCCAATGCGCTTCCGGCAGTATCTGGAGCAGATCAAGGGTGAGAGGGTCTTACTGGTGGACGATATTCTCCGCACCGGAAACAAACTGACGGAGATGAAGAAGCTCATCGAATCGAACGGCGCCGAGGTGGTCGGCCTGGCGGTGATGGTTTATCAGCCCACGCCCAGAACGCCCAGTTTCGCCCCCCTGCCTTTCTATTACCTCGCCAAAATGGACGGCATGTATTACAAGGACGCGTCTTCGTGCGACCTCTGCAAACAGGGTGTTCCGCTTGAAAACGTCTGGATTTAGGCACAAGCTGAGTATGGCCGGCTCGCAAAAAGCCGTTCGGTCTCTACTGGGTTAACCTCACGGCACGGTATCTACTTCTCAAGTTCGAATCTGAATGCTAAGCTGCCTATACAGGGCAATAACATAATTGACATTCCAAGGCGCTCCGACATACTTGATTTATGGAAACGCCAAGCACTCCGAGACGCAATCATCTGGTTTTCTGAGTTCGAGCATTGCCGAGAGTTCATGATTCAACTCCGGTGGAGTGATGGCGTTATAAAATGCCCGCGCTGCGAATCTCAGAACGTTACCTACCTTGCCAAACAGCGCGTCTGGAAATGCTACGCAAGACATGAGAGCCCCACTTTTTCTCTCAAGACTGGCACCATCTTTGAAGACTCCCCGATTGCCCTTGAGAAGTGGCTTACCGCTGCGTGGCTGATTATCAGTTGCAAAAATGGCGTCAGCAGCTACGAAATCCATCGTGGCCTTGGAGTAACTCAGAAGACCGCATGGTTCATGCTGCACCGGATTCGCCTCGCGATGCAAGAAGGTGGATTTGGTAAGCTGTCCGGTGAAGTTGAAGTAGACGAAACCTTCATCGGCGGGAAGGCCCGTGATATGCACAAGGCGAAGCGTGAGCGCGTCATCACTGGCACGGGCGGCAAGGACAAGGCCATGGTGCTCGGAATGGTCGAGAGAGTTGGGAAGGTTCGCGCGATGGCCGGTAGGTAGCCGCCGCAAGAACGAATTTCAGCACAGTGTTCGCGATTATGTTGAAGCAGGCTCCGCGATTTTCAGTGATGCTCTAAAATCCTACAACGGTCTCAAGGTGATTATCAACACGCCGTCATCGATCATGCTGTAGAGTACGTGAAAGAGAACGTCCACACGAACACGATGGAGAACTTCTGGAGTCTCTTGATGTGTTGGTTCAGCCTGAAATGGAGAGAGGGCGCTCTCCGCTAGCGAGTATTCCGCCCTTCGGGCGGGGATTTTCAAAGCATCCGGGTCTACCGATCCGATGTGGTTCTTTTAAAAAGCGCAGAAGCGAGGCCACTGCGCTCCATTCATCGTCTCGATAAGCCCGCCGAACTATCCCTCGGCATAGTTGCTTCCTAGCAGAGTCAGCTTCTGTTTCGCCCGGCAAGATCATTGTAGCTCCGCCGCGATCCCCGGTTTTCTCAACTTCCGGTTTGCGCGTGACTCGCCCGCAGCGCCCGATGAGGGGATTAAGAACGTCCGTAAACGCTAGGCGACTTCCCGCGATTTAACCGAAGCCATGTGTTTCGTAAGGTGAGTAGAGACTTTTTGAGATGGCAACGGACGAGTGGGCGCGGTTAGGTCGTTACAAAATAATGTGGTGGTATGCTTACGGATGATTACGGGAGGTGCAGGATGAAGACTAGATTGATTGTCCTATGCGCTGCGATCGCACCTGCATTGCTTTGGCCGCAATCCGTATACCGCCCTACAATCCCGAAGACCTGGGATGAGGCCGCCCTCTTTGATTGGGTAACTCCGCTCGCTGAGCTGAACCTGCGACCTACGCACATTTCCGCTGAAGAGTACTACGCGTTGCCTATCGAGAATCGGCAAACATATCCGGTCTACTACCCGGGCCGGGAGCCGGAAGGCTACTGGGAAATGCTGCAGCACGCTGCTCCCAAGCCACTGATTGAACCGGAAAAACTAAAAAGCGAGGCCGACTGGATTGCGGCGGGGCGCCGAATCTTCCACGAAGCGGACGATCTCCACTTGCGCACTCTCGACCCGAAGGTAGTGGCAGCAGCCAGAAGCCGCGAAACATTCGAACAGGTCAACACTCAGCCATTGCCGGACGGTACAGTTTACGGCTTGCGCTGGATACCGACCCCGCAAGGAGTCGCCCTTTCGGCCACAAACTGCGCCGGTTGTCATCTTTTATTCCTTCCGGATGACACCCCTGTCCCCGGTGCTCCTTCGCTCGCCGGAGTAGCTCGGGGGCGCGACTCTAATCACCGTGCCCCCCTGATCGATGCAATCCACGGGGTGAACCGTGTCGTAACCGGAGCCACACCCTTTCTTATGGGCTCGCAGCCCCTCGGGGCCTGGTTATACCAGGCGTACGGTGTTCCATGGCAGAAAGATGACAGCGACAACCGGCTGAAGACTACGACCAAAGCAGAATACGGAGCGCTGATAGCCGCAGCCAAGCTGGGCGGCGCTATCACACGCTGGAACGGATCTTTGTACTACCCGACCAAAACGCCGGACCTGATCGGAATCAAAGATCGCAAATACATCGACGCGACCGCGACGCATTTAAATCGGGGCATTGGTGATCTGATGCGTTATGCCGCTTTGGTTAGCTTCGCCGATACGGCTGACTTTGGTTCGTATCACGTGCTCTTGTCGGATACCAGGAGAGTTCAGGCAAGACTGCCGGACGAAGCCTTGTACGCGCTCGCATTGTACATTTACTCGCTCCAGCCACCGTCGAATCCGAATCCTTTCGATGAGAAGTCGCGGGCGGGACAGAAGATCTTCGCGCGAGAGGGTTGCCCTGGGTGCCATACTCCGCCGCTCTACACCAGCAACAAACTCACGTTGGCTCAGGGCTTCATCCCACCCAAAAACGTGCCGACTACTCTTGACATTCTATCCGTCTCGGTCGGGACTGACCCGGGCCTCGCGTTGAGAACTCGCAAAGGGACCGGCTACTACAAGGTGCCCTCACTCAAAGGCGTATGGTACCGAGGCCATTACTTGCACGATGGATCGGCGGCGAGCCTGGAAGAGATGTTCGACCCGGATCGCCTCCAGGAAATGCACGAGCCCGGCGGCTGGAACCCGCCGGGTACAAAGACACGCGCCATCAAAGGTCACGAATATGGCTTGAAGCTTAAGATGGAGGAGCGTGAAAATCTTCTGGCCTTCCTACGCACTCTTTAACGGACTTCGTGCTTAGCGTATAGAATTCCCGGAATGGCCCCTCCGGCTCCTAACCTGCAAGGGCAGGGGTGTTGATGTGAGCTCGCCCTATTACTCCCCGCAAACGCAGGATTTACCGGCGTTTCTGGCAGGATCGCCGGCCATCCGGAAGTTGAGATTCCGCGCCAGATCAGGCCCGCCTGCACCGGGGTCGGTTGCCACCAGTTGAGTTTGCGCAGATGGATGCCTTTGCTCCTCAGGCCAGATGCTGGCGGCGACTCTGCCGCTGCTGTCTGGCCGTTTCCAGCTTGCGGTCGCGTTCCGCGTGGATCTCTTGCTGCCGACCCGCCAGCATATCCTTCGGCGTGATGTAACCGGTGGCGCTGTTCAAGCGGACGTTATTGTAATGGTCCACGAAGCCTTCGACCAGACGCCGTGCATCTTCCAGCGACAGCGGCGTTCCGGGCCGAATGCACTCACTCTTTAGCGATTTGTGCCAGCGTTCGATTTTTCCGTTCGATTGCGGGTAAAACGGCGAAATCCGGACGTGCGTCATGCTCGAGATCCGGATGAACTCCTTGAAGTCCTTGGCGATGAACTGGGGGCCGTTGTCGGAGATGATTCGTGGCCGCGCTTCCGGATACTCTTCTTTGGCTTAGTGCTGATGAGCCGTTAACGGCTGCTCGAACCCAGTGCCCTTCTTTGACGGCTTCCCTTTCCACTTCGATAACAGGCCGCCCTGGCTGAGGACGCGCCAAACGCTGGACGGACTCACTGCAACGATGTCCGCATCGAGCATCATGAACGTGAGCCGCCGGTATCCTTCCAGCGGGTTCTTCAGGGCGTGCCGCTCGCGCCACCTCTGGTGACTATGAATCCCGGCTCTCGCTACCTCGTGTGGGTCTGGGCTTGGCAAACGTCTGTTTTGCCGCCGAATGCACCCTTTATCGCGTTCCTGCGCTTTATTATGCCCTTCGTGACGGTGAGCGCGGGACCGCCGATCATCATTCACTAAGCTACGCGTGTGTTTCGTGGGGACGAGCGCGTCGCCTGGTGGTCGCAGTGATATAGAAGAAATCGACTGGGCCGGTTCTGGGCCTCCTCGGCACGTCCGATGGGGGAGTTGCCGCGTGTTTGTTAGAGGCTCGCCTCGCTCAAGGTGGGGTTGGAGGGGCTCATCGAGACGATGAACGGAGCGCAGAGGCCTCGGTTCTGCGCTTTTCAAATGAATCACATCGGATCGGTAGACCCGGATGCCTTGAAAATCCCCGGCCCGAAGGGCGGAATACTCGCTACCGGAGAGCGCCCTCTCTCCATTTCAGGCTGAACCAACACACCCGTAGGCTTCACTCCCTAAGCAATTCTGGCCTGTCACGCCAACCCAAACGTAAGCTGGCAATGTTAGGAATGTCAAGTATGTTATTGCCCTTTGTAAAGCTAACGGGAATCCTGGCTACGCACAAGGACCTTGCGAGTCGAATGGAAAAGCTGGAAGGCCTCCAGAAGCAGCATGCCTCAGTTATTAGCATTCTGGCCGACGAGATCAAGCAACTGAAACGCCTGCCCGCACCTATGTCCAAGAGCCGCATTGGGTTTAAGACTGAGCAGCGGAAGGGGTAACGGAGAGGCCGGAGCATGTCCGCTGGACTGAAAAGATTTCGAGGAGAAATGGCCTTCCCACAATCGCATCCGAGCTTTCCGCACTCAGCGCGGCCTACGCCGGACATCTTTCGTGGGCTCGGGTAAAACTGTGGCCGGCGGCTGGATCAATCCCGTCCAGTGTATAAAGCCAATCGTTCCTCATTCGGTCCGCCCTTAACCGTCTGGATTTAGGGAACTGCCTTCCCATCATCCGTAAGCGATTGCAAGAAGGCGACTATAGCATCTTCCTCGTCGTCCGTGAGACCCAGTTTGCCCAGTTCATCGCGGTTCACGTTGGCGGAAACTTCGGGTGCGGGCCAGTGCTCCTCGGGAACGTCGCGGGTATTATAGAAATGCACAATATCCTTGAGCGTCCGGAAGAATCCGTTGTGCCCATACGGCGGTGAGATCGCAATGTTGCGCAAAGTGGAGACTTTGAAACGGCCGTCTTCCTGGGACCCAATGCGCGCGCCAAGTCCAAAGTCGGTGGGGGCGAACTTCGTAGCCTCATGCCGGGTATTTTTCGGGATGCCGAAGTTATCGTAGGTGAAGTCCGTAAAGGGCGACCGGGCTCCCGAGGGGTGGCAGCCGGCACAACCGGCTTTGCCCTCGAACAGCTTCAGACCTTTTTGTTCTTTGGGCGTGAGTTGAAGCTTCCCGGCCAGATAGCGGTCATATCGCGAACTGAACGGATTCACTTCATACGAGCGCTCGAAAGTGGCGATGGCGTCGGCGATCGCGTTATAAGCGCTTGACACCTTCGATGGGTCGGAGCAGAGTTGGAATCCATACGCGAGTGTGAAGAAGATGGCATAAGGTGCGCGGCAGACCTTGTGGACAACCGCGGCCTGGTCCGGGTTGTTCATCTCTACCGGGTTCAGAAAGGGTGCTTTGCCTGCTCCTCCAGCGATGCGGCTCTGCCATCCCAGAACTGGCCACCCATGTAGGTTTGCTCGCCCTCAATGTTCCGATATCCTGGCGCGGGACTAAGGACGGCATAGGCGGCACTGGGTGGATTGCGAGTCCCAAATCGTCCTGGCACCGCGCCGCCGATCACGGCCGCGTTGAGATCGCCGTTGCCCTTGAACCCGTAGCGCGGGACGTGGCACGTAGCACACGCCTGGCCTTTCGGTTCCGAAAGATCGGTATCCAGAAAAATCGCTTTGCCGACCTGCTCCTTCAGGATCCCCGCCACGGACGTGGCTGATTGCCCCCAAGCGTTTACCGCGAGCAGCACAGACACTCCGCCATCGATTGCAGCTTCACAAATTTTCCTCCGAAAAAAGGTGACCTACTTACTCGGGTTATGGTAGCAGTTGCTTGATCGCCGGTACAAGGAAAAACGTACGGGTGCGCCGCGTATAAGTACCATTACTTGCGTTTACTTAGGAGGAGTTCCGTCGCTCGAATTTTCCGAAAACCGGCCCCTCTTAGAGCAATTACATAAGTCTTACAAATAATGCCTCCAAATCTTGCTAGCCTAGCCGTAGAGATAACTATTAATTCTGTTTGGGAAGGAGCGACGGTGGAATTGAAGGCAGTGAAAGCCAACAGGTACAGCAAAGTCAGTATGGTAACCACAATCGTGCTGGTGATTTTCCATATAGGCGCCGTGGCAGCCCTGTTCAACTTTAGTTGGACGGCGCTCGCCATCACGATTGCCTTGTACTGGATGGCGATCGGGTTTGGCATCGGGATGGGGTATCACAGGCTGTTGACCCACCGTTCTTACAAGGTTCCGAAGGCTCTGGAATACTTCTTTGCGATTTGCGGCACGCTTTCCCTGGAAGGCGGACCCATCTTCTGGGTGGCGACGCACCGGGTTCATCATCAGAATTCCGATCACGATGGAGACCCGCATACTCCGCACGATGGCGGTTTCTGGGCGCACATGGGTTGGATCATGTTCGGCGAGGCTAAGCACAACGATACCAAGGCGATGGCCAAATATGCACCGGATTTGAGCAAAGATCGTTTCTACGTTTGGCTCAATCAATATCACTATGTTCCTTTGATAGTTCTCGGCCTGACTCTGCTGGCATTCGGCGGCTGGACGTTGGTGTATTGGGCGATTTTCCTGCGGGTGGTGGTGGGTTTGCATGCTACCTGGCTGGTGAATTCAGCAACCCACATGTGGGGCGCCCGGCGGTTCACAACCAAAGACGATTCCCGGAACAACTGGTGGGTGGCTCTGCTCACATTTGGAGAAGGCTGGCACAACAACCACCACGCACATCCAACCTCGGCCCGCCATGGACTCGCCTGGTACGAACTGGACATCACCTGGATTCAGATCCATTTGCTCCAGCGGCTCGGTTTCGCCAAGAACGTGAAAGTCGCGGCGATGCCTGGCAGTGAAGAAGAACGCCGCGCGGCGTAGAATAGTGTCAAGCGGAAGCTTGGCCTAACTATGGATGTCAGCGGACATCGTAAATCCATCATTTTCTTCATCACGTTCGGCGTTTGCCTGGTTATCCTGGCAATCACCTTGAACGTTAGCTGGATTGTTCTGCTCAAATGGCGCTCCATCACACTGCTGGTTCTGGGCATTCTCTTCTTTCTCGCCATCATCGCTGGTCTCGTACTGAACACTATCTTTCTGGTTCGTGAAATTCGCCGCAACGAGCAACACGATACATTCATCAACGCAGTCACGCATGAGCTGAAGACTCCCGTCGCTTCCATCCGGCTTTACCTGGAAACCCTGCAGCGGCTCGAAATTGAAGAAGCCAAGCGGAAGGAATTCTACGGGATCATGCTGGCCGACAGCGATCGGTTGATCCACACCATTGAACAGGTGTTGCGGGCCGGCCGGGCCGGGCGGTCCAACTCGCATCTGAACCGGTCACTGGCCGATTTGGGTGAAATCGCTCAGGAGTGCCTGGCCTTAGCGCGTACGCGGCATCACCTTCCTCCGGAATCCATCCGCTGCTCGGAGTCATTGCCGGAGGGCTCCAAGGCGACCGTTCTCGTCGATCTCGACGAAATCAAGGCCGCTCTCACCAACCTGCTGGATAACGCCATCAAGTACTCTGGCGCCGAAGTACGCGTGCTTGTCGAAGTGGTGGAAGTGGACGCGAAACGGGTGGCAGTACGGGTAAAGGATCAGGGCGTGGGCATTCCTGAAGACCAGCTCAAGCGAATTTTCAAACGGTTCTATCGAATTCCCGGTACGCTCGCGATGCGCGTGAAGGGCACGGGCCTGGGATTGTTTATCGTCCGGTCCATTGCGGAAAAGCACGGCGGGCGCGCCTTTGCAGAGAGCCCAGGCGCTGGCCACGGCAGCACCTTCACCATCCAACTACCGAGTGCATCGGCCAGATGAGCGCCATCCTGATCGTGGAAGACGAGCAGCACCTCGCCGAAGGTCTGCGGTTTAACCTGGAAGCCGAGGGATATAGCGTGGACGTGGTGGACAACGGCGAAGCCGCACTGGAACTGCTGACGTCCACGCCGTCGCGATTCGATGCAGTCGTCCTTGACGTCATGCTTCCCGGTATCGATGGCTTCCACGTGGTGAAGGAGCTCCGGCGATCGGGCCAATTCATCCCCGTCCTGATGTTGACCGCCCGCGATCACCCTAACGATGTGTTGCAGGGCTTTGAAGCGGGCACGGACGACTATCTACCCAAGCCATTCGAACTGGCGATTCTGATTGCCAGGCTCCGGGGCCTGTTGCGCCGCAAAGAATGGCTGCGGCCCCGTTTGGACGATATCTACCAGTTCGCAGGCAAGACGATCAACTTCAATACGCTGGAACTCCAGGTGGGAGATCGGGTGTTGCCATTGACGCTCATGGAAGCCAATCTGTTGCGATACTTGATCCAGCATGAAGGAAAGGCGGTTTCGCGGAAAGCCATGCTGGAGGATGTGTGGGGTGTGCGCGACGACACCGACACCCGCGCCATCGATAATTTCATCGTGCGGCTCAGAAAATACATGGAAGTGAAGCCGTCCCGGCCGTTGCATCTAGTCACAGTTCGAGGCGTCGGATACCGATTTCTCGCGGAGCCCCTCAGTGCATCGAAATCTTAAAACATTTCCCATCGTCTTCGTGTTCGCATGTATTCTGAGAGCGCAGCCTCATCCTCTGGCCGAGCGCGTATTAATTCTGGTGAACGATTCCATGCCGTCCGAAGCGGGAACCGGAAAGACCGGGGCAAGCGTCTTCGTGGGCGAATATTACGCGGAGAAGCGGGGCATTCCGAAGGCGAACATCCTGCATGTAAAAACATCTACTGAGGAGTCCATCTCCTACGACGATTACAAAAGCGAGATCGAGAAGCCGCTGAAGAAATTTTTAGAGGCCAATCGCGGCGCCATGAAGCGGCAGATTCTCTACATCGTCCCGGTCTATGGAATCCCCTTGAAAGTGAGCATTCTACCGGAAGTTCCCGCTCTGGATTCGGTGCTGGCCGGCATGTACGCGTCACCTAATTTCATCGTACGGATTGCGAATCCCTACGCCGGTCCTACCGGGGGCCGGCCGCCCAAGTTCAGTGCCTGGTCGGCGCAACGCGATGCCAGCGGGTTCTGGAAAATGTTCATCGTATCCCGGCTGGATGGGCCTGGGGCGATGGTCGCGAAGGGACTGGTGGATAAGGCAATCTCCGCCGAGAACAATCTCACTACGGCCGCCGGAAAGGCTTACTTCGATTACCAGGGGACGCGGACGCCGGCCGACGGAGGCTATTACATCGTCGACGAAGATATTCGAAAGGCTTCTGTACTGAGCGAAAGCAAAGGTTTCTCAACAACTCGCAATACCCAGGCCCAATCCCTATGCGGCGCGGCAATCCATCCGGCATCGGTCTACTCCTACGATGCAGTTGCCAAGAATGTATACGTGAATGCATACGGCGCCGATGCCGCAACATCTTTCTCTGTGAAACAACTTCCGGAAGGCGACGTAACGGTTCGCCTGAAGAATGAGACCGTGAATAATACCGGCAACATCCTCTTCATCACTCTCGCTAGCGCGGATCCACGGACATATATTAAACTCACGTATCCCTTTGTACCGTTCACCGGCTGGAGCAAAACGGAAAAGATCACACTCGAAAAGTTTGTCGACGGCGCCAGTGCCGCGAAAGCCGAGGCCACCGTGGATTCCAGTATGGAAACACCCATCAATTCCGTCACGGAGTTGAAAATTAGCTTTGCTAATTCGGCGATCTCCCTGTCGCGTGATGGCACGGTGCTGGCGCAAGCACCTGACGCGGGCGGCGGGCCGGTGGGCGTGACGAAAATCTCCATTGGCGCCCGGTGTTGGAACTACCGGCTCAACGGATTGATAGTGACCGCCAAATCGGGAGCCGTGCTCTGGAACGATACGTTCAGCTCGGATACTACCGGGAATTACACCTGGGACATGGTTCCCTCTGCCGGCCCGAATGCGTTGTGGGCCTGGGGCTGGTACACCGGTGCTTACGATACTTACCGGTTTGTGAATGGAGCCGTAGGCGCCCAGTTAACCTCCTACACGGCGGGAACAATTAGGAAACCGATCGATCCAAGTCCGGCATCCGCAACTCTCGGCCTGCGGCGCTGGAACTGGAATTGGGTGCCTCGCATGTTGGAGCAAGGTGTCACCGCCACCTGGGGCGCCGTTTACGAACCGTATGCTGAGTACTATGCGCTTGGCGGTAACGTATTCGACCATTTCTGGAGCGGCTACAACTTCGGCGAGAGCTTCTACATCGCCCAAAACACGCTCAATTGGGTGATGACCGCGGTGGGCGATCCGCTGTACGCTCCGAAAATTTTTCAGAATCCGGCGCTCGCCACAAAAGCGCTGGACGCAGTCGCAAATGCAGCTACTCTTCAATCTGGTCCAATTGCTCCAGGAGAGATAGTCACACTCTTCGGCGATGGATTGGGACCGGATGCCTTGACCTTCGCAAAGCTCACCCCGGCTGATTTGCTGGATACGGAAATCGAAGGCACGCGCGTGTTGTTTGACGATGTCGCCGCGCCTCTGATCTACGCCTCGTCGAAGCAAGTGAGCGCCGTCGTGCCCTACGAAACGGGCCTTCGCTCGTCTACACAAATCATAGTGGAAGCGAATGGCGCAAGGTCGAACCCGTTGGAATTGCGCGTTGTTAGCGCGGCGCCAGGCATCTTCACACAAGATTCTTCCGGCGGCGGCCTGGGAGCCGTCTTGAACGAAGGGACCTCTCTGAACTCGGAAAACACCCCTGCGCCGAGGGGTTCCATCGTTGTTATCTATGCTACTGGAGATGGCCAAACGGATCCGGCCGGAGTGAACGGAAGGATTATGAGCGGCGTGACTTCCAGACCGGCCTTGCCGGTGAGCGTTCAGGTAGGCGGCGTGGATGCGGCTGTTCTCTACGCCGGCAGTGCGCCGGGGCAAGTAGCGGGCTTGCTGCAAGTGAACCTGCGAGTGCCGGACACCGCGCCCTCGGGGCTTTCCTCTTTGGTGCTCACCATAGGCGGCGCCGCGAGCCAAGAGGGTGTTTTGCTGGCGATCCGTTGATGCCCTGGCGCTGTCCTTCATGGTAAGCTCCTAACATTCAGAACGAGATTTCGTTACCTATAAAACCACTCTTTGTTTGGGAGCACGTCAATCGTGGGTAGAACAGCGCCGTTTATAGTTGTACTTTTTTTTGCCGCCAGCGCTCTGGCTGCGGATTACCGGGCCGGAGTTGGCCGCATCGATATCACTCCTGCCCAGTCCATCTGGATGTCCGGCTACGCAAGCCGTACGCATCCATCGGAAGGAGTAATTGCACCGCTCTTCGCGAAAGCTCTCGCCATTGAGGACTCAAAGGGAGTTCGGATTGTAATCGTCACCACCGATCTGATCGGTCTGCCTCGCTCCATTTCGGACGTAGTGGCGGCCCGTGTGGAGAAACAGTTCAATCTGGATCGCTCACAGATCCTGTTCAACTCTTCGCACACCCACACCGGACCGATTGTGCGGCCAAATCTGATCGCTATGTTCAATCTAAATGAGGCCGACGATCAAGTACTCAAAGAATACGCCCAAAAACTTACTGGCGATCTGGTTTCTGTTATTGCGGCGGCCATTGGGGATCTCGCGCCGGCACAGATTCTGTATGGGGTAGGGGAAGCCGGGTTTGCCATGAACCGGCGCGCGATGACTCCCAATGGAGTTAAAGGCGGCGTGAATCCGAAGGGACCAACCGATCACAGTGTGCCAGTGTTTAAGATTGTCCGGCCGGACGGATCGTTACGAGCCGTGCTGTTTGGTTATGCGTGCCACAACACAACGCTCACGGGCGAATTCTATAAACTCAGCGCGGATTATGCCGGCTTCGCCCAGGCGGAAATAGAGGCCGCGCACCCCGGAGTGACCGCGCTGTTTTTTATGTTGTGCGGCGGCGACCAGAATCCGAATCCTCGCAGTACTCTGGACTTGGCGCAGAGGCATGGCAAGGAATTAGGCTCATCGGTGAATCACATGCTCAGCCATCATCTATCGCCGGTTCACGGAAAGATTCGCACTGCCTTTCAACTTACCGATCTCGCATTTGCTCCACACACGCGGGAGACCTTTGAAAAACTGAAGTCAGACCCGAATCCTACGCAACGCAAGACCGCCGAAGCCATGCTGCGGGCGTATGATGACGGCCGCCCCGTACGAAGCGTCGCCTACCCTGTGCAGGCGATTCGTTTTGGGAAGGTGGTTACCATTCTCGCCCTTGGCGGCGAGGTAGTTATCGATTACGATCTCCGGGCGAAACATGAATATCCGAAGGAGAACCTGGTAGTGGCAGGTTATTCAAATGACGTGATGTGCTATATCCCATCCAAGCGAGTGTTAAGCGAAGGGGGCTATGAGGCGCGCGACAGCATGGTCTATTATGGGCAACCCGGACCGTTTACACCGGAAGTGGAGGAGACCATCTTCGACGCTGTACATCGGGTAATGAAACGAGTCGGACTATGAGGCAGAATATTTCATCGGGAGCGCCATGGGAAGCGGCGGTGGGCTATTCGCGCGCGGTGCGGGTGGGGAATGTGGTACACGTTGCAGGCACAACGGCAACCGATGAGCATGGCGCTATTGCCGGCAAAGGGGACGCCTACGCACAGGCGATGCAGGTCTTGCGGAACATCGAATCCGCGCTGGCAAAAGCTGGGGCGGCGTTATCGGACGTAATCCGGACTCGCATATACGTCACAGACATTTCCCGTTGGGAGGAAATCGGCCGTGCGCACGGCGAGTTCTTCCGCGATATCCGGCCGGTTGCAACTATGGTGCAGGTGGTGAGCCTGATCGATCCGGATATGCTGGTGGAAATGGAAGCGGAAGCGATTGTGGAAGGCAAGTGAACTAACTTAGTTTACAATTAAGGTCTGGTGAACACCGCTACACCAGACTGAATTCCTGCCCCACTTCTTGTATAACAATTCGCCGCTCTTCCCTTCCCGCCGCGCCTTGCAGCCGCTCCAGAGGTTCCGTTACTGGCTCGCGGCCAAGCTGAAACGTGGAGTGGTGAACCGGCAACACGTACTCTGCACGGGCCTCCTGAGACATTCGCCATGCCTGCTCCGGATTGCAGTGGAATCGAATCCACGGATCGTAGGCGCCAATGGGCATGATGGCCAAATGCACCGGCTTGGAACCGGCAACATTTCTCAACTTTTCCGTGTTGGCGGTATCCCCGGCAAATAGTACGCGATACCGGCCCACCTGGATCAGGTAGCCGTTGAATCCCCGGTACGTATCGGTCCGGACCCGCGCGCCCCAGTGGTTCACTTCCAGGCCGCGGATCACCGCTGGACCAATGCGGCGTTCCTCCCCCCACTGCAATTCCGATACGGACCGGAACTTGGGGACACGCAGCAAATCGCTGGTCTGTGCGGCCGTGATCACATCCACCTTTTTCGATTGGAGCCGCCGCAGCGAAGGCAAATCGAAATGGTCCATGTGCGCGTGCGAGAGCAGAATCAGATCGACTTTCGGAAGCGCCGGAATATTCAGTGCCGGGGCGACGAGCCGTTTAATTCCGACCGTGGTGACGCCGATATTCACGCCCGCACGATCGCTAAAAACCGGATCCGTCAGGATAGTGAATCCGTCAATTTTGAGCAACGTGGTGCTGTGTCCCAGCCAAGCCGAATACAATCCCTTGTCAGGCCACCGCTGGATCGCGGGAATCAGTTGCGGGTTCTCTATATCCCGCTTCCACTCCCGCGCGTACTGGTTCCAAAATCCTGGAGCTGCCCGGTAAAGAAAGCCTGCGCCTGCAAGTCCCGCCGCGCCAGTACCCAGCCAGGCCCGGCGGCCCCAACGATGAATATCTCTGTTTACCACCCGAATCGCTCCTCTTTCCACGGATCGCCGTGCATGTGATATCCGTTCCGTTCCCAAAACCCGGCCCGGTCTTCTTCAATGAATTCAATAGCAGTGATCCACTTCGCACTCTTCCACGCGTACAGCCGGGGGATGATTCCGCGCGCCGGACCACCATGTTCCAGGCTGATCGGCTCGCCATCGTGCGCGATGGCAATCAATGCATCTTCGGCCAGGAAATCGCTCGCGGGCAAGTTTGTGGTCCATCCGAAATCGTAGCCGTACGCGACAACGAAGTTGGCGTCCGGCAGCAAGCCGCCAGCGCGATCCACTAGCTCACGAGTCGATACGCCTTCCCAAAGATTGCCCAGCCTGGACCAGCGCGTCACGCAGTGAAAGTCTGAAAACACCTTCACTCGCGGAAGCTGCTGAAATTCTTCCCAGTTCCACTCGATGGGCTTTGCTACCAGCCCCTCCACCCGGAACCGCCACGCCGCAAGGTCGATTTTCGGCGGACCGGCAGCATCCAGCACCGGCCATTTCCTGGTCCGCGATTGTCCGACGGGAATCCGTTGGTCCCGGTACATATCGGGACTAACAATCACTCCCGTAGGAATATCGGCGGGCATCAAAATCGGATCGCGCTGCAACTTGGGATCGGGTTCGAACACTATTACAATTATCCCCTGTTTTCTTAGATGCATCAGACGGCCTGTTCGATGCCGCAACCGGTCCCTGCCACCCAAGGCGGCATTTGCTAAACTTCCGCTGTGCGATACCTATTGTGGACGGCGATCTGCTGCGCATTAGCTTTCGGGCAGGCGGGCGAATATGACGGCATTTACGGTGGAGAAGCCGGCGATGTATTCTCGCGCAAGCCGAATGCCTTTCTGGTGGAGATGACTCGGGCGCGGAAGCCGGGCAAGCATTGGATATCGGTATGGGCCAGGGCGCAACTCTCTCTATTTTGCGCAGCAGGGTTGGGACGTTACAGGTTTCGATTCTGCCGGGGAAGGAGTCAGCCAGGCCCGTAGCGAAGCAGTTCGGCTCGGTCTCAAATTGACCGCCGCTGTGACCACGTTCGAGCAGTTCGACTTCGGTGAGAACCAGTGGGACCTGATCGTGATGACCTACGAACCGATGAAAGCGATTGCACCTATAGTGGAGCGCGCTTTGAAACCGCGTGGAGCGGTGTTAGTGGAGGATCGCCACCTGGATACGATGCGGGTGTGGCCGGCCGGTACATTCGCCAATAACGAATTGGTTTGGCTGTTCCCTGGGCTCCGCGTGCTTCGCTATGAAGACACCTGGGCGCGTCCGGATTGGTCCGCAAAGAAGATCGACGTTCCATTGCAATGCGGCAGGGTGGCAGTTCATGCGTGAAAAATGCACCCGCTGACGCTTCCACAGACGCTCTACCTAAGACTTTTTGCAAATATATCGGCACAGTCTTCCTCTACCCATTCAGTCAGCCATATTCAGGTAGACGATCTTGTGGTGTATCATGACAGTAAGCTCATGCCAAAAGGAAAGCAGACCGCACCGCAGCGAGAACTGTTGCAAGGAACCCTCGACATGCTCGTTCTGCAGACGCTCGCTCTTGGTCCGGCGCACGGACATACCATCGCGCATGTAATCGAGCATCGTTCGGAAGACGTTCTTCTGGTAGAGCACGGCTCGCTATATCCCGCGCTGCACCGCCTTGAGGATCGCGGCTGGATCGCCTCCTTTTGGGGGACATCGGAGAACAACCGAAAGGCACGCTACTACAGGTTGACAGCGGCCGGACGCAAGCAGTTGACTGAGCAGATGAGCCGCTGGGACCAGATGGTACGCGCAATCAATCGGGTCCTTCGTCCGGCTGAGGAGTAACCGCCATGGGTTGGAGCCGCTTTCTTCGCCGGAGCTTTTGGGATCGGGAGCGAGCGCGTGAAATTGAGACGTATATCGAAATTGAAACCGTGGAGAACGTAGCTCGGGGCATGCCGTTCGAGGAAGCCCGGCGCGCGGCGCGAAGAAAGCTTGGCAATCCCACTTTGATCCTCGAGGAAATCTACCGTATGAACAGCATTGGATTCGTCGAAACACTTTGGCAGGATCTGCGCTTTGGTGCGCGGTTGCTGCGTCTGAGTCCAGGCTTTACCACCATCGCCATTCTGTCGCTTGCACTTGGAATTGGAGCCAATACCGCGATTTTCCAGTTGCTGGATGCGGTTCGCTTACGCAGTCTGCCGGTACGGAATCCGCAGGAACTGGCAGAGGTGCGGGTTGCCGGCTCAACCAACGTAATAGGGGTCTCCAACGGCTGGAACGCTGCGATTACGAACCCGCTCTGGGAGCAAATCCGGCAGCATCAACAGGTGTTTTCCGGGGTCTTCGCCTGGGGAGACGATGACTTCCGCATCGGTGGTGGTGCGCAGGCGCGGCGTGCGCGGGCCCTTTGGGTAAGCGGAGAGTTCTTTTCGGTCCTGGGTGTTCCGGCCCTCCAAGGCCGTCTGTTCAGGCCGGAAGACGACCGGCGCGGATGTGGTCCGTCGGGCGTAGTGATCAGCTATGCCCTTTGGCAGAGCGAATTCACAGGCCGGGATTCGGCAGTCGGAAGCAAGTTAATCATTCAGAATCAACCATTCGAGGTGATCGGCGTGACGCCGCCGGATTTCTTCGGACTCGAGGTCGGAAAGAACTTCGATGTGCCACTGCCTGTTTGCGCACGAGCGATTTGGGACCACGAAGCACTCGACAGACGCCATGAGTGGTGGTTGACGGTGATGGGAAGATTGAAACCCGGTTTGACGCTGGCCCGCGCCTCGGCGCACTTCAATACAATCAGCCCCGGTCTTTTCGAAGCGACCGTACCGGCGGGCTATGGAGATACAACTAATCAGGCATATAGAAAACTTCGGCTTGCCGCCTACCCCGCCGGGAACGGCGTGAGTTCCCTGCGCAAGGTGTATGATACGTCGCTCTGGCTGCTGCTCGGGATTACCGGGCTGGTGCTGTTGATCGCGTGCGCGAATCTCGCCAACCTTATGCTGACCAGGGCGAGCGCGCGCGAACGCGAATTCAACGTCCGGTTAGCATTGGGAGCTACGCGCGGGCGGCTCATCCGGCAGTTGCTATCTGAAAGCCTGTTATTGGCTGCGGCGGGGGCGGCGCTTGGAGCGGCCGTGGCCAGGATGCTCAGCCAGAGTATCGTATGGTTTCTCAGCGGCGAAGAAGGTTCGTTGCGGCTCGATCTGAGCATGGACTGGCGCGTGCTTGCCTTTACTGCGGCGGTGGCAATTCTGACATGTGTGATCTTCGGGCTCGCGCCGGCGATGCGATGCTTGCGGATGGAACCCGGCGCGGCCATGAAAGCGGATGGCCGCGGGCTGACGGCAACCCGGGAACGATTCTCGTTCCAACGCCTGCTGGTGATTTCGCAAATCGCCGTTTCGCTTGTCCTGCTGGTGGGTGCGCTGCTGTTTGTGCAAAGCTTTCGGAACCTAGCCACGCTCAATCCGGGATTTCAACAAAACGGAATCCTGGTCGCCTCGGTAGATCTGACCCGGCTACGGATCACGGATGAACGTCGCATTCCCTTCCAAAGGGACCTGTTGGAACAGGTTCGGGCGATCCCGCGGGTGGAAGCCGCTGCTGCCACGTCCAACGTTCCTTTGAGCGGAACCAGTTGGACCATGAGCGTGCGCGTTGCGGGAGCCGAAGGCGAGCAAAGAGGCGGATCAAAGGTCACATGGGTCAGTCCGGGATACTTCCGGACCATGGAGATTCCTCTACTTGCCGGCCGCGATTTCAATGAACGTGACACGGAGAAGTCGCAGAAGGTCGCAGTGGTGAATGAGACATTCGTTCGCAAGTTTCTTAGAGGAACGGTTCCGATTGGCAGGACAATCCGGACAGGCCAGGAACCGGGTTACCCGGAAGCAGTGTATGAAATTGTCGGCGTTGTGAAGGACACCAGGTATGCCGGTTTACGCGAGGCTAATCCGCCGCAAAGCTTCGCCCCGGCTTCACAGGCTCCGAAGCTGGAGCAGGATCTGGACATCATGGTTCGCTCATCGGCTCCGATGGCCGGTGTGATCCCGGTAATCAAGAAAACAATGAGCGGCTGGAATCCACAAATTGCGATTGAGTTTCGCATGTTGCAGACACAAATCCGCGAAGGACTAATGCGCGAGCGGCTGATGGCAGCCTTTTCTGGTTTCTTCGGCATTCTAGCGGCGCTTTTGGCGGCTGTCGGACTGTACGGCGTGATCTCCTACATGGTGATGAGGCGCAGAAATGAGATCGGCATCCGCCTGGCGCTCGGCGCGACCCGCTTTCAGGTGCTAAGCCTGATCATGGGGGAGGCAGGTCTGTTGCTGTCGATCGGGCTTGTGCTCGGCGTCGTCCTGTCCATTGCCGCCGCCAGGAGTGCGAGCACGCTGCTGTTCGAGCTGGAGCCATATGATCCGGTGACGCTGGTTGCCGGTGCGGGTCTCCTGGCCGCAATTGCCGCGCTGGCTAGTTATTTGCCTGCTCAACGCGCGGCCCAAGGCGACCCAATGATCGCCTTAAGACACGAGTGATAGCCAAATTGATGCAAGTTCAAGACGGCTGCGGGCCGGCCAATAAAATGGACTCATAACCTTGCATCTCAGCTTCCCGGATCTTAAACTTCTGAATCTTACCGGTTACGGTCATCGGGAAAGATTCCACGAAACGAATCCTTTGCGGTATCTTGAAATGCGCGATCTTGCCGCGGCAGAAATCGCGGACTTCGTCCTCACAGCATTGCTCGCCGGACTTCAGCCGAATCCACGCGGCCACAGTTTCACCCAGACGATCGTCCGGTAGACCCACCACCTGGACGTCCGCTATCTTCGGGTGAGTGTAAAGAAATTCTTCCACTTCGCGCGGGTAAATGTTCTCGCCGCCGCGGATGATCAGGTCCTTCGCGCGTCCAGTGATTCGAAAATAACCATTCCCGGCCATGGCGCCCAAGTCGCCTGTATGCAGCCAGCCTTCGGGGTCAATGGCCTTGCGCGTAGCTTCCACTTCCCCGGTCATACCCCGGCATCACGTGGTAGCCGCGAGTGCAAATCTCGCCTTGCTCACCTATAGGAACGGCCGCGCCGGTAATGGGAGACACGATTGTCGCTTCCGTGTTCGGCAGAACACTGCCGATAGTGGAGACGCGGAGTTCAATGGGATCGTCGAGGTTCGACATGGTCACCAGCGGCGAGCATTCGGTCTGGCCGTAGCCGATCACCATCTGCGGGCAATGCATGCGCGTCATCACCCGCTTCATGATTTCCGCCGGGCATGGCGCGCCCGCCATGATCCCGGTCCTAAGCGAACTCATATCGAACCGCTGGAACTCGGGGTGATCGAGTTCGGCAATAAACATCGTCGGCACGCCATAGACCGCCGTCGCGCGCTCTTCGTGAATCGCTTCCAGTGTAGCGAGCGCATCGAACTGGCTCGACGGCAACACCAGGGCGGCGCCGCTGGTGAGCGAGGCCAGGCTGGCCATCACGCACCCGAAGCAGTGATACAAGGGCACGGGCGCGCAAATGCGATCCTGCACTGTAAGCCCGAGCCGCAACGCGCAGAGATCCGCGTTATTCACCAGATTGCGATGTGTGAGCAGAACGCCTTTCGGAGCGCCAGTGGTGCCGGACGTGTATTGAATATTGGTGACATCGCCGGAGCTGGCGGTGTTGGCATCGAACGCAATGCCGTTCGCCAGCATCCTGTCCCACGATGCACCGCCCAGCAGAACGCGATGCTGTAGCGGTACTGGCTCACCGGCGGCGGCCTCATCCAGAATTTGATTGTAGTTAGCGCGGGCGTCCTTCTCTTGCAGAAAAATCGCGCGCATGCGCGACTTCCTTAAAACGAATGCCAGCTCGTGCGAGCGGTACGCGGGATTGACATTGATAAGAACGATACCGGCCCGCGCGGCGGCGTGCTGCAGCAGAATCCACTCCAGGCAATTCGTGGACCAGATGCCGATTCGATCCTGCGGCATCAAGCCGAGCCCGATAAGCCCTCGGGCAACCTGATCGGTACGTTTCAACAGTTCAGCCCAGGTGAGACGGACGTTCTGGTGGCGAACCACCAGCGCAAGTTGATCGGGATACCGGGCCGCGGCCGCTTCAAGGGTCTCGCCGATGGTGAGCGGGGACAGCGGCCGATCCGGGCCTTTGGCGTAACTTAACATGAGCGCAGCAACGATTGTATACCGCTGTCTGGTCTAATACTGGAATGCGGATCTACGCTTCTCTGCTCCTGTGCTGCTTCGTCAACCTATCGCCGGCGCAAATGTCTTCCGGTCCAAAGAACGGCTATCTGATCGTGGCTGGAGGCGGAGCTTTGGGCGCGGATATCGCGGCGCGTTTTATGGAACTCGCCGGAGGCCCCGATTCATCTATCGTGCTGATTCCCACCGCCGGCGGGAAAGACACTTACGGCGGGAACTCGCCGGACAACAAGTTTCTGAAAGACGCCGGTTTCCGCCACATCACAGTGCTACATACAAACGACCGGAAGGTGGCCGATTCCAAGAAGTTCGTCGATCCCATCCGCCATGCGCGCGCAGTGTGGATCAGCGGTGGGCGGCAGTGGCATCTGGCGGATTCGTACCTGAACACGCGTACGCAAAAGGAATTATTTAGTTTATTGAATCGCGGAGGTGTGATTGGCGGATCTTCGGCCGGCGCGAGCATTCAGGCTTCCTACATGGTCAGGGGCTCTCGCGAGGGTAATCAGATCATGATGGCGAAGGGCTACGAGACCGGCTTCGGATTTCTGAAGAACATTGCGGTGGATCAGCACCTGCTCACTCGAAAGCGCGAGAAAGACATGCTGGAAGTGGTGAAAGCGCATCCGGATCTGCTCGGCATCGGGATCGATGAGAGGACCGCGATTGTGGTTCATGGCGAGGACTTCCAGGTAATCGGACCCAGCAAGGTCGCCATCTATGTAAGCGGGGCGGAGATGTACTTCCTTTCCGCTGGAGACCGCTTCGATATGAAGCGGCGCACGAAACTGTAGAACTCCTCAATGATGCCGCAACACCTGCGCCGGGTCGAGCCCTGCAGCGCGGCTTACCGGCTGCCATGCGGCTGCAAGCGATACTCCGATCAGCATTGCGAATACCGCGCTGAGGGTCGCCAGATCGCGAGCGTGTACTCCGAACAGAAGCGATTCGAGTTGGCGGCTGCCGAACCACGCCACGCCAGCCCGATTGTTGCGCCCAGCATCGTCCACATCAAAGTGTGCCGCAGGACCAGCGCAACCACGTCGCGTCCCGTTGCACCCAGCGCAATACGAACCCCAATCTCTGCGGATCGTTGTGTGACTAGATAAGAGATCACGCCGAACTGGCCCACGGCTGCAAGCAGGACACCAATTCCGGCGAATAAGCTGAGCAGAAAGCTTTCAAATCGCGGACGCTGGACGTGCTTGCCGAGATTCTGCTCCATCGTTGTGATAGTGAGCGGAAGCGCCGGATCGATCTGCGCTACTTCTGAGCGGATCATGCCGGCGAGGCTCATTGGGCCTGCTTCCGCGCGAAGCAGGAAATGCGCCCTCCCGCGGCCGCTCTCCGGTCCGGTGCGCCAGACATGGTAGTACTCTGGGTCGTCTCTGCCGGTCAGACTCGCGTTCTTGACGTCACGCGCAATGCCTATAATGGTGTGCCAGGAACTGTCCGGAACGGAGCGCATTCGCCGCCCGAGTGGATCTTCGCCGGGAAACAGACGGCGCGCCAGGGCGTCATCGAGAATTGTGAACTCTTCAGACGATCCGCGGTCCGCCTCAGTGAATCCCCGCCCACGGAGAATTGGAATTCCCATCGCACTGAAGTACCCAGGTGAGACGGTGCGAAGGACCGCCATGCCGCCAGTGCTGCGTTTCGGGCCGGGCGGAGCGTGTCCGCTCACTTCTAGATTCGAAAAGATTCTTGTAGCGGAGCCTCCGTATAGTGGCACCGAATCGCTGAGAGCGAATGCGCGCACGCCCGGCAACCGGCTGAGGCGCGCGGACGCTTCCTCAAAAAACCGCGCCTGTTGCGGAGCCCGCCCGTAACGCTCTTGTCCCAGTTGCACTCGCACGGTTAACAGCCGGTCGGCATTCATGCCAAGCTGGACACGCTGCATATTCCAGAGACTCTGCAGCAGCAGACCCGCTCCGCTCAGCAGCATAAACGAAACGCCGATCTGAAAGGCCACCAGCATTTGGCGCAGCCGCATCCCGCCGCCTGCAACGCGGGCAGTATTCAACATTTCCGCTCGCGGTGTTTGCAGGGCCGGTACCGCGCCAAACAGGAATCCACAGAACACCGAACCAGCGAGCGCGAACAGCAGAACACGCCCATCCAGAGCCGCTTCCTGCAAGCGGGGAATGCCGTCCGGCGCAAGCGAAAGCAGGATGCGCAGCAGGCCCGCCGCCAGCGCTAGGCCCGAAACGCAACCAACCACGCTCAACAGCAGACTTTCCGTCAACATTTGCCGGATCATGCGCGCGCGGCTGGCGCCAAGGGCCGCCCGCACAGCAAGCTCCCGGCCCCGGCTGGCGGCGCGGGCAAGCAGCAGGTTCGCAACATTCGCGCAAGCAATCAGCAGCACGCCCAGCACGCAAGCCAGCAGCACCAAAGAAGCGGTTCGATACTCGCGCACCTGGCGATCCCGCAGGCCGGTAATCGCAAACGTAACGTCCTTCGCGAACCCAACCGGCACGGTTTTCAGGGAATCGAGGTAAATAGGGTAGAGAGCCGCCTTCGCCTGCTCCACCGAAATGCCGGGTTTCAAACGCCCGAACACGGTCAAGAAGGATAAGTCCACGCGCGGTGCAATGTTGGCCTGCTGTGGCAGCAGCAGATCTACGCGGGCGAGGGTGGGTAATTCGAACTCAGGAGGGAGCACTCCCACAACTTGCGCGGCTCTTCCGTCCACCACAATGCTTCGCCCCAGCACGGCGGCATCGCCCCCATACTGGCGCTTCCAGAATCCATACGCAAGGAGCGCGGTCCTGGGGCCGTTCGGCACGTCTTCTTCCGGCGCGATGTTGCGGCCGATATGCGGCGTCAGTCCGAACGTAGGCAGAAAATTCGCGGCCACCTGAGCGCAGACCAGGCGCAGCGGGTTCTGCTGGTTCAGGTCGCAGTCGCCCACGCGGCTCATCGACGTCATGGCTTCAAACACCTGCTGATGCTCGCGGAAATTGTAGAACGCACTCTCAAGCAGGAACTCGTTGTTGCTAATCGGCGCTTTCATGCCAAACCAGACCAGCCGGTCCTGATCCGCATAGGGAAGATCGCGAAAGAGAATCGGGTCCACCACGCTGAACACCGCTGTGGTGCCGCCGATCCCCAGCGCCATGGCAGCTACCGCAATCCACAAGGGGCCGGGCGAACGTTGGAAGCTGCGCAAGGCATAGCGCAGATCTTGCATCACCGATTCAAGCCACGTGTTCATCTGCGATTTGACGCCAAAAGGGATCGGATTGTTCCCCACGGGCCTAGCAGGTCAATTTCGGAATCAGCATCCACTTCAGCACGCCGCGCGGTTGCGCACCAAAGCTGTCGATATCGATGCGCACCAGGCCACCCTTTTTCAGATCGACAGCGAGCGAAGGCGCGGCCAGCAAATACCCCGCGAGCGTGCTCAATAGTGGTTCATGGCCAACCAGCATCAACTCGGAAGCGCTTTTGTGAACCCGGATCTCTTCCCATACCGGCTCCGGACCGGAGGAAGGAATCAGCGCATCGATGCGCAGAAGCGAATCCTTGTAATCCAGCACGTCCATCGCGATTTCGGCGGTTTCCACGGCGCGAACATACGGACTGCTGAGGATCAGCCCCGGCGAGACCCCGGCCTTTTGCGCCACGCGCAGCACGTCGCGCAGCTTCTTCTTCCCCTCCGCGGTCAGCGCGCGGTCGGCATCCTTGCCGCCGGGCTTCTGGTCTTCGGCAATGCCGTGGCGCAGAATGTAGAGTTGCATGGCGATTCCAGTATACTGAGACCGTTTGACGAATCTCTCGCGCGATACTCTGCAGCGCATAGCGTTTTACCTGGTGGGCGCGTCGGCGGTGGCCGACATGGTATCCATCTTCGCCTGCCACACGCTGCTGATCGCGGCCACGCTGGCGCTGGTTCTCTCCCGTCCCAAGCTGCGGTTTCCCCCCGTGATGCTGCCCATCGTTCTGTTCATGACAGGCACGCTGATTTCGATGCTGCTATCCGATGAACCATCGCTCGGCTTAAAGCAACTGAAGAAATTTTTCGTGTATCTCATGCTCATCGTGATTTACAACACGTTTCACAAAGTGCGGCAGTTGCGCGCGCTGGTGCTCTTCTGGGCCGCGGCCGGAACCGTGCAGGCGCTCTGGAGCTTCCAGCAATACGTGGGAAAGCAGCATCAGGCCGCTGCCCTGGGCCGCAATTTCTACGAATTCTACGTGGCCAGCCGCATCACCGGATTTCTGAGCCACTGGATGTCGTTTTCAGCGGTTCAGATGCTTGCGTTGCTGATGGTCTTATCGATCGTATTTTTCTGGCCGCCGCCTAAGAAAATAACAATCGCGCTGTGCGGAGCTGCGCTGCTAATTCTAATCTCCATCGTGCTGGGGGACACTCGCAGCGTGTGGGGTGCAACCGCGGCCGGCGTGGCATTCCTCGTTTGGCAGTGGCGTCCGAAAATGCTGCTGTTGCTCCCGGTGCTCGGCGCCACGGGCTTCTTGATCGCTCCGCATAATATCCAGGAACGCCTGGTCTCCATCTATCATCCGCACGGAACCCTCGATTCCAACCAGCACCGCTACATCACCATGCGCACCGGTGTGGAGATGATCAAGGCTCACCCGTGGTTCGGATTGGGGCCTGAAATTGTGCATCGCGATTTCCTCAAATGGGTGCCGCCGGATATTCCCCAGCCGCTGCCTGACGGATATTACGGACACCTGCACAGCATCTACATCCATTACGCGGCGGAGCGCGGCATCCCAACTATGCTGATGGTGATGTGGTTTCTCTTCAAAATTCTGTTCGACTTCGGCCGCGGCTTGCGGGATGCCACACCGGCACAGAAGGCGTTTCTATGCGGCGGCATCGCCGCGGTGATCGGCATTCTCATTGAAGGATTCTTTGAGCTGAACCTGGGGGACAGTGAGCCGCTCGGAATGTTTCTGGCCGTGGTCGCGTGCGGCTACGTCGCGCTCGCAAAGCAGAATCCCGAAGAGTTGGAAACATATGCCTGAAATCGTGCTCGCCGGTGGCTCCGGTGGCCTGGGCAGTGCTGCTGCTGAGTTGCTCTCCTCCGGTGACACCACCCTGGTGGTAAGCTACCGGTCCAATGCCGAGCGAGCCACGAAACTCGCCGGAATCGCGCGCATAATCCAGGCGGATCTGACTGTGCCCGAAGATCGCCGCCGATTGCTGGATGCGGCCCCCGATATCTATGGACTAGTGATATTCACTGGCGATCCCGCCCGCGTCTCCGATCCATCGCGGATGGAAGAAGCAATGCTTCGCTCTCACGCCGTAAATTATCTCGGTCCCATTCTGCTCGCGCGCGAAGCGGCGGCGCGTATCAAGGCCAAAGGCACGCAGGGGGCAATTGTGCTGCTATCCACCATGCAGGCTGCCGCGCTATTCCCCGGCTCCACTGCCTATGCCGCCCCAAAAGCAGCCTTGCTGCATGCAGCGCAAATCCTTGCCAAAGAGAATCGCGGACCGGCTAATATCCGGGTGAACGTAATCTGCCCCGGCGTGAATGCCGCGGGGATGGCGGAAGCCAGCATCGCATCGGGCAAGTACGATCGCTATCTCCACGACGGGATTATCAACCGGTTCGGAAAAGCCGCGGACGTCGCGCACGCCGTGCAGTTTTTTCTCCAGCCGGACAATTACATCACCGGCCAAGTACTAACCATCGACGGCGGACTCACGTTGTAGCCGGAGGCCGAATCAAGTTCCGGGGCCTAGAATCGAAACCGCAGCGAACCCTGCATGATCCGTGGCGACCGAGTGCTCGTGACCTGTCCGAATGTTGGATTCACCTGGTTCCCGGCGGGATCGAATCGCGCCGTGTTATCCACTCCCGCAAACTGCGTATGGTTGAACGCGTTGTAAAGTTCCCAGCGGAACTGGAACGTGCGCTGTTCGCTCTTCAGCGGAAAATTCTTGAAGACGGTGACGTCCCAATTGGCAGTACCCGGATTCCGGAACACATCCTTCGGCGCATTCCCCGGATCGCCCTTCGCAGGCCGCGCGAACACGTTCGTATTGAACCACTGCGAAAATGTCCGGTCCCCGTAGCCTTTCGGCGCCGTGCCCGTTACAATCACACGCGTACCGTCGCCTCCACCGCTCAAGTCCACTGAGTCTGTGGTCGCAAGTCCGATGCCGGCCGGCGTTCCACTCACAAACGCCGTAATTCCAGATACCTGCCAGTTATCGAGCGCAAACCTTCCCACGCTGCCCGGAACCAACCTGCTGCCGCGCGGCAGCTCCCACACATAGTTCATGGTGAATACGTGCGTTTGATCGAACCCGGCCTTGCCATAATTCCAAACTCGCAACGGACGGTACACCGCCACCGCGCCGCCATCCGTGTCCGTGAAATCCATCGCTTTCGAGTAGGTGTATGACACCCCAAACTGCAGGCTCTTGATGAACCGCCGGTTCGCCGACGCCTGCAGCGCATGATAGTTCGATGAGCTTGCATTCTCCCGATAATTAATGGTCCCCAGGCCCGGATACGGGCGGAAGAAATTGTCGTTCAACGGAGTGCTTGGGTTCGCCGGGTCCGCGTTCGCAGCCAGAAAATGAGCGCCATAAGGGACCAGATTGATGTTCCGCAAATCGTCCAGATGGCGGCCAAGCGTCCCAACATATCCCACATTCACCACGGTGCCAAACCCAATCTGCCGCTGCACTTCGAACGACATGTTGTAGCTACCCGGCGTCTTGTTGTGCTCGTCAATCGCTGTCACCGTAGTCGGGGATAGCAAGCCCGACGAAGACAGCAGCGTATTCAGCGTGCCGTAATAGACCGTTGGGTTGTACTGAATCGGTGCATTGTTGGTGAACCCCGTTCGCAGCAATCCGCCCGAAGGCCGCGTGTTATGGAACATTCCAAACCCGCCTCGAATGGCCGTTTTTCCATCTCCGAATGGATCGTAAGCAAAACCGATGCGCGGCTCAGGTAGCGGCGGCTGCTGGTCAATAAAACCGCGCGGATAGGTTGGGTCCGACGCCGTCACCATCCCATTCACCGGATCGCCGGTGTTGGGCACGAACGCGCCGATATAAACCGCCGGCACAACCTCTCCCGTTACCGGGTTGAGTCCCACGCGCTTCCCATTTTGAAGAGTGGAACGGAACAGCAGCGGAGCCTTGGCCGGGTTGTAGCGGTCCAGCGCAAACGCCGCGGCCAACTTGGAATTCTGATAATTTTGCGAGAACCACGCGAACCGCAGTCCGATATCCAGCGTCAGCTTTCGATTCACCTTCCACGTATCTTGCGCGAACCACTCTAGCGTCGTGAAGCGGCCCTCCGTGCTCGGCCGCGAACTCGACTCGGTATAGGAAGTGAAATTACCCAGCAGCGCGTTCGCATAAGCGTAGTTGCTATCCAGCGGGCTATTCACATCCCGGTCGAACTTGAAATTGCCGGCGAAGGTCCCCGTCTCTCCCTCGTAATTGCGCGCGTGGTCCGTGAAGACGCCCGCCTTGAAACTGTGCGAACCATGATTCCAACTGATCGTGTCGTTGAAGTTGAAGGTCGTATCCGCGCCGCGCAGCGGATATCGCGGATCGTAACTGATCGCCGGCGGGTTCGAAATACCGGTGAAGGACGCCTGCGGAATCACGCCCAGCGGATTCTGTCCAGGGTAAAACTGCCCCAACGTGAACCCAACCTTAGCCTTCTGCACACGCGCCAGTTCTGCATCGGAAAGCGGTGGGCCCTTCTCCACGCCGTGCCGGACCCCTCCCGTAAACTCATTCACCATCGTGGGGCTGAAAATGTGCGTGTAGTCCAGCACGATGCCGTTGTCCGTGTACGTATAGTGCTGCTTGGTTTGTCCCCAGTTGGCGCCACCGGCAGCTACCGCGTATCCTTGCTGGTCCGACTTCCACAGGTTCGTGCGCACATACACAAGGTCCTTATCGGTCGCTCGATAATCCCCGCGAACCACGTGGTTCCACTTCGGAACGTTCAGGCTCTCCTGGAACAGAAAATTATAGGTTCCCTTAGTCACGGTCCGGTCAAACGCATTCGGCAGCGGGAGCACATTCATCAACGCCAGCCCATTCGGATCGATGCGGCTCGCCGGAACCACGTTGCCCGGAAACGGTTTGCCCGTCGTCGGATCGTTTACCGTAATCAGCTTCCCGTTCACATCCAGAGACTGGCTAAAGTCGCCTCTACGCTCCAGCGCGGACGGCATCGTGTACGTCCGCAACCCCTGCGGGGTCTTCGTTTGATCGTCCTCAAACGACCAGAAAAAGAACAGCTTGTCCTTCGTGCGGTTCAGCAGTTTCGGAATGAAAACCGGACCGCCGATGGTGAAGCCCTCGGTGTTGTACCGGTACAGCGGCCGCTTCACGTTGTTGCGATTGTTGAAAAAGTCATTCGCGTTCAGAGCATTGTTCCGCACATACCAGTAGCCGCTCCCATGGAAATCGCGCGTCCCCGATTTCGTAATAATGTTGATGGAAGCCCCCGCGTTCCGGCCGTACTCTGCCTGATAGTTGTTCAACAGGATCTTCACCTCTCCGATTGCATCCAGGTTCACCGTGCTGCTGAAGATATTCGGCGATCCAAGGTCGTTACCGGTCAGCCCGTCCACTGAAACGCTACTGACCGAATTCCGTTGACCTTGAATGTTGGGGATGCTCGACCCATAAGACCCGCCCGGCGACTCACTCTCGCTTTGATACGAAACACCCGGCAGAACGCGAATCAGTGAGGTCACATCGCGCCCGCGAACGGCAATTCCCGCAAGCTGATTGGATGTCAGCAACGCCGACTTCTCCGAACTGTCCGTCTGCACCGTAGCGCCCTGCGCCGTGACGCTGATGGTTTCGTTTACCGATCCCACCTGTAAGCTCAGCGTGCCAAGCGATAGCCGCTCGCTCGCCGAAAGCACATTTCCCGTCTTCTCGAAAGCCCGGAAGCCCGCACTCTCCACATGCACCGTATAAGTGCCCGGCTGCACGGCCTGAAACGTGAATTCCCCGGTTGCATTGGTTTCACCCGCTCGCGTCTCCCGGGTGGTTTCGCTGACCAGTTTGACCGCGGCTCCAACGATAATCTGGCCGCTGGTGTCCATCACCACTCCGCCGATCGTCCCCGTGACGGTCTGCGCGAGCGATTTGGAAACCAACGGAAAAAGACCGCAAAGCAGCACAGTTGCGATCCTGAGAAAATAAGGTCTGGCAAACATGGAAACACCCCCATACCAAAAATTCACGCTAAACCAGCGGCGGCGGCGCCCGCATTTAATAGCTTGTCGAAAATCCCAACCAGGCGTGCAACATTCGCAAGCGTACCGGCGATATCCTGCAGCACATCGGCATCCTTGGCTAGCTGTTCATTCACTTCCTGCAGCTTCACCCCGGCGGCCACGAATACCGCGGTCTCTTCGTCGAAGTCCGCACTCAACAACTTCACCAGTTGCGCTCGCAGCCGCTTGCCACGAGCCAGGAATGTGTCCTGTTGCGCTTCCGGCACGCGCCCGTCCATCGAAAAATCGAAGCACTCTAGAATTACATTTTTTAACGTGACCGTATCCACTTTAGCCATCTTGCGCCCCCTTACGCGATCAGCGCCTTAATCTGTGCCGCCGCGCGCTGTATCTGAGTTGTCCACATGTCCAGGGCGTCGTTGAACGCGGAAAAGTCCTGAACCTTACGCGATTTAGCCTCTGCCAGCCGGACCACCGCCTCATGCGCCTCCATCATGTGGGTCACCAGCGAAGAAGGCACAGAGGCCATCGCCACTGACCTGCTCTTCCGGGCGGCCTTGATCTGTTTCATTCTGTCCTGGCGCTGCTCGAAGCTGAGTTGCCCCACGTCAGTGTTATAGGCCCTCACCAGATCGCTCAAGCGCTCCGCTTCCCCAGCCTCCGTCAGTGGAGCGAAGATCTTATCCATATCGTTCTTCACCTGATTAAGAATGACCCTGACTTCCGGGGTTGCCTCATGCACCGCCTCCGTGATGAATTGATCCCGCTTTCTCTCCAGCAACTTCTGTCCGATAATTCCGATCAAATTACCGATTGGACCTACAAACTGATTAGCCGTTGGGTCTTTCTCTCCGGCGAGCGTTTTAAACGTCGTATCCAGCGAGGCCAGATTTGTGCCTAACAACGCCGCGGCATCGTCGAATCTCGCGGGCGCCGGGCTGCCCGCCAGTTCGGCTAAACGATTTGCATAGACTCCCACCAAATCCAACGCGTCCAGACGCGCTTTTACGGCGGCAGAAGAAAATGCCGGCTTCCCCAGCGGAGTCGCTTGACCGGATGCATCCGTCCCCTGCAGCTTTTGCGTTTTATCCGACGCGACGGAGTTGAGATAGAGATCTAACTCATAGTCGTTCCGGCTATCATAAAATTCACCAAGGACGCCAATCGTCGAATGAGTTCGGTCCCGAAATTTTCCGATTGGCGCCGCGTACCGATTGGCCGCGCATCCAGTAAGCAAGGCGCCCGCTATCACGGTCGAAAGTATAAGTCGCAGCATTTATATGAGTCCCGATAATGGGATTCAGATTAGCATGACACTGGGGTGCGGCACCATCGGGCGGCGTCCCGTTCGTCCTATAATCAAGAAACTTTACGAGACTCTGGAGTATACCGATGCCCGATCGGACGATCATAGACGACGCATGTGAACTGACACACAAAGCGTGGCGGGTTCTTGAGGAGGAAAAAAACGATCTCGGCCTGCCAAACCTAACCATCCAGCCACTCGGCGATTTCCTGACCGCGGCCGAAAAGGAAAAGCTGAGCCTTGCGGATAAGGAAACCATTCTCCATGAGGCAGAGCTGATGCTCGGTCACTTTTATCCGCACCTCCCCTTCAAGCAGGACCGGTTTGGTGATGTAAATCCCCTTGAAATACTGAATCAGGTTCGCGATCGGCTTGCCGCGTTAGGGGAAACGGATTTTCATTTGTCTATCCTGCTCGCCTTCGCAAACGTCCGGGATCTTCATACCGCTTACATCCTGCCTTCCTTTTATCAGGGCGCGATCGCATTTCTTCCGTTTCAGGTCCGGTTCTACGATCAAGACGGAACGCGCCAGTTTATCGTGACAAGTGTCATGAGCACCGTGCGGGGCGGCGGGTTTGAGCATCCGCATTTCCAGCCTGGAGTCGAGCTTGTGAGCTGGGATGGCGAGCCAATGGAAAACGCCGTCAGCCGGGTCGCCCAGCTACGGCCCGCGGCCAATTCAGCCGCTCTGGCTCTCCGCGGAACATTGCGTCTTACCCTCCAACTGCCCGCCACTTCAGGCATCCTTGCGTGGGGCGCGCCGCCGTTTCACAAGGAACTCATTTCCGCCATTGAATACAAAGAGAATGGAAGTACCGAGACGCGCGCCATCCAATTCCCCTGGGGGCTCGGTACCGGTTTCGGCATCGGGAGTGAGTTGCCCGGAAATGCGTTCAGCATGAGCCAGGACTCGTGCGATACGCGGACCGCCGGCAAAGTTCTTTGGCAAAGAAACCATATATACCAGGCGCAACAAGTGAAAGCCGCGTATGGGCAATCCGCCGTACCGGCCGCCCCCGCCGCCCCCGATCTGCAACACGTTTCCATCATTCCCGACGTCTTCGAGTTCCAATACACCAATGGCCCGAAGCAGGATGGCTTCACCGATCCAGCCGCCCTCGCCTCCAACAAAAAGGACGGCGCAAAATTCGGGTACATCCGTATCGCGACCTTCGGCGCAAATCTTCAGGCGCTCGACGTCAGGAAAACCGTGCTCGACGAATTCGAGCGGATTCTCAGAATCATGAACCAGCTTGCACCCGATGGACTGATTCTCGATATACGCGGCAACCCCGGCGGCGACATTCTCGCGGCCGAGAGAATGTTGCAGATGTTGACTCCGGGAACCATTACGCCCGCCCGGTTCCATCTTGCGAATACGCCTGCGGTGGTTGAATTTCTGAAGACCGTCGCGGCCGGCAGCTTGCCGCAAAATACGAAATTGGATTCCAGGCATGGGCCGCCGACGCCACAGGCACACCATTGCCCGGCGGCGCCCGGTTGACCAGCGGGCAGCCGCTCACCAGACCGGATCTGGCGAACGACACCGGGCAGATTTACCAGGGTCCGGTGGTCCTCCTCACCGACGCCCTTACCTACAGCGCGGCCGACATATTCGCCGGCGGCTTTCAGGACCACCGGATTGGAACCGTGATTGGACTCGATCCGAACACCGGCGGCGGAGGCGCGAACGTCTGGAGCCATGGGCGCCTGCTGAGAGAAATTCCATCCGCGAGCCTGATGTTGTCGCATTTGCCTGCCGGCGCAAGCATGGCGCTTGCCGTCCGCCGTTCCTCCAGAGTCGGCAAGAATGAGGGCCAACCGTTGGAAGATGTCGGAGTAATCGCCGACGTGCTGCATGAGCGAAGCTTGGCGGATACAATGTGGCATAGCCCGGACCTCCTGCGGTTCGCTTGCGGCGTGCTCGCCGGTTCCACGGTCTACCGGATTGAAGTGCAGCCGCCCGAGGCCGCTCCGGACGGCGTACATGTGACGCTCACCACGCGGAATATCGGCTTACTGGATTTTTTTCTGGACGGGAACAAGGTGCTGTCCGCCGGAGTGACACCGGGTCTGGCGCAATCGTTTATCGTCCCCCTCCCTGCAAATGATTTAAATCCGCTCAGGCTGACCATCAAGGGATTTGTCGCGCTTGACGGCGCCGGCCAACTTCCGGCCGCCGTCGCGGTCTCCACCCTTTCCCTGGGCCAACACGCCACAATGGGTATGCTGCGGACATTCCGGGCCCCTCTTCCAGTCCGGCGGTAACAGAGCTTTCGTGACCAGTGGCGACACCATCTCGCGCTATCGAATTATCGGCCCGCTGGGGAAAGGCGGCATGGGCGTTGTTTACCAAGCGGAAGATACCCGGCTCCGCCGCCCGGTCGCGTTGAAGTTTCTTTTGCCCGGCTCACTCACCGATCGGGACAAGCAGCGATTCCTGAATGAGGCGCGCGCCGCGGCCCTGGCGCATCATCCCAATATCTGCCCGGTCTACGACATTGAAGAGGCCGATGGCGAAGTATTCATCGCCATGGCTTACCTTGAGGGCGAAACGCTGCTGAGCAAGACTGCCCGGGGTCCGCTCGGTATCGGACAGGCCATCGACATCGCCATCCAGATCGCCAGCGGCCTTGAGTGCGCTCACCAACTCGGAATCGTCCATCGGGACATTAAGAGCGGCAATATCATCGTGAGTCCTGACGGGCGCGTTTCCATCATGGACTTCGGGCTTGCTCTGTGTTCGGACGTAACCCGCTTGTCCGCCGTTGGCGGCGCCATGGGAACGCCTGCCTATATGTCGCCGGAACAGGCGCAGGGCCACAGTGTAGACCATCGAACCGACATCTGGTCTCTCGGGGTGGTCCTGTTTGAGATGCTGACCGGCGCTCTTCCTTTCCGCCGCGAACACTGCGCGGCGACGCTTCACGCGATCCTGTTCGATCGGATCCCCGCCGTTGGTTCGCTCCGTGCGGGCACGCCCGTGGAACTGCAGCGCGTCCTGGAGAGGACTCTTGCGAAGCAGCCGGAACGGCGCTGGCAAACCGCTCATCAAATGGCCGCGGAACTGAAACGGATCCAGATCGGGAGCGCCGCTGTTCCTTCGCCGGGAATAGTCACCACGAAAACCCTGGTCCTGAATTCGTGGAGCGGAGCCCTTAACGGCAAGTCCCGCCGCAAAATTCCCGCCGTGGCAGCCGCCCTGCTGATCTTCGCAACCGCGGCGTTCGGCATATACAAGCTCGTGGATGCACGCCGCTCAACGGAACTGCCTTCCGCCGTACGCCAGCTTCCGGAAGAAAAACAGGTGCTTGCTATTCTTCCGTTTCAGATCGTTGGAGCAACGGAGAATACGCGAAACGTTTCCGACGGTCTAGTGGAGATTCTGACCGCGGCTCTATCGGACTTCGAACGTTTCCAGGGCATGATCACGGCCATTCCATCCAGTGAAGTCCGCCGCCGGGGAATCTCCAGCGCGGAAGAGGCCCGTCGTGTCTACGGTGTCAATCTCGCCATCACCGGCAGCGCCCAACCGGCGGGTGACAAGGTCGAGTTTACGGTCAACCTGGTGGATGCGGTGAAGCTTCGGCAACTCGGTTCCCGGACATTTGTATACGATCCGCGAAACCCGATTGCCTCCAGAGATCAAGCTATCAAGCTTGTAGTTCAGTTGCTGAACTTCGATCTGACACCCGCCGCCCGCACGGTGATCGCGGCGGGTGACACAGCCGCGGCTGGCGCGTACTCGGCGTATCTGAAGGGGCGCGGACTGTTGGCGCGTTATGACGTGACCGGCAACGTGGACAAAGCCATTCAAGACTTCAAGAGCGCCACCTCGCAGGATCCCAACTACGCGCTCGCCTATGCAGGGCTGGGAGAAGCGTACTGGCGGAAGGCTCGGGCCACCGGTGACAAGCAGTGGGCGGCTCTTGCGGTCCGGAATGCCGAGCACGCCGTTCAAGAGGATGGCAGTCTCGCGATTGTACACTCCATTCTTGGGCAGGTTTACGGCACTGCCGGCAGGGAACAGGATGCAATCCGCGAATTTCAAAAGGCTATTCAACTGGCGCCGGGTAATGCCGAAGCGCCCAGGGAACTGGCCAGGG
>JBBPYD010000225.1:0-22783 GCA_038200305.1 Bryobacterales bacterium | reverse complement strand
TGGATTCCTTCCAGGCTCAACCCTTCTCCTGCTCGCATTTTGACTATCAATGCCCAACATGGCCGATTGTTCCTCCTCCAGGCTCATCTTGTATGAGAAACAACCTCTCGCTCCAGGCTCATCTTGTGTGAGACAAGACTCTGGTTGGGACGTTCGCAAGCAATGCTGTATACTAAAGAATTGATTTTACAAGCGGAGGGGGTGAGTTTATTTGGCAGAAGTACATTTACAAGATGGTGAAACACTAGAAAGCGCATTGCGCCGTTTCAAGCGCAAGGTGCAGCAGGAAGACATCATCAAAGAAATCAAGCGCCACTCCTTTTATCTGAAACCGGGTGAGAAGCAGCGGACCAAGGAAGCCCTGGCCCGCAAACGAAACCGGAAGAAGAGAAGCAAAGACATCGAGTAGCTTTCTATTCCCAGCAGCACAAGAAAAAGGCGTTCCTTTACCGGAGCGCCTTTTCCATGTCATGCTCTACCTTCTTGAATCCCGCCGGAACTTCAAACTTTGACGGGTCAACCGGCCCGGAGGAGAAGCTGGTCAATTCCGTCGTCATCTCGATCAGCGCGCCCGACGCATCCGCTGGTTGTCCATTTGCAGCGGCCGGCTGTGCAGGCGGCGCCTGCTCGTCGGTGTTCTTCTTTTTCCGTCCGAAGCCGCCAAATCCTCCCAGGCCCAATTTGTTTGCGATTGCCGCGCCGGCTACATCTCCGGCAGTCGGTGGAGGCGGTGCTGGTGGACGGGCCGCCGTCTGGTTGCCATTGCCAGGCGCTGCTGTCATTGCATCGCCCGCAACCCCCATTTTCACAATTTGCAATACGGGAACACCGTCCATCTTTGCGGCCTCTTTCGTGATTTCACCGAAGCCTTTCGCCATGTCCGGACGCTGTGCAGGCATGCCAAAATCGCCCGGAGTCCAGGCAATCTTTTTCGACATGCGGCGGTAGAAATCCTGTATCTCATCGTACCCGGCAATTTTCGGCGCAAGCCACATGTCAGCGGTGACAGTCATCGCGCCGGACTGGCCGGTTTCCTTGTCCGTGCCTTCCATCGCGAGCGTCATCAAAAATTCTTTCGCGTTGAACCCAGACACCATTTTGGTCTGACCGGTCTCCTTCAATGACACTTTGAAATTCACGTCCGCCTTATCGCCGCCGGGCTTCTTTTCCGTATCGCCGCCTTTCTTTTCGGCCACCTTCTCTTGCATGCGCTGCATTGCCTTCTGCATATCGGCGAAGGTGATCACCGCATAGGTCTTCTTCTGAAGGTCGATATCGGTCATGGTCTCGCTCTTCAGATCGATGACGGAGATCCGCTGCTTACTGATATGGGCCATCTGATCGCCCTTCACAATCACGGTGCTAACCACGGGTTCCCGAGCCGCTTTCGAAAACGCGCCCGCCAGCTTCATCATGCCCGCCAAGGCTCCGCCCGTCACCTTCGAAGTCTGTTCGTATGAAAAGTCCGCATATACCGCGGTAGAGGCGGCACAGCACAAACACCCCACTAAGAATGCCTTTCGGAACATATTCATCCTCCTTGTAGCAACAATGGTACTGCATCGAGCTCTTTGGCGTTGCAGGTTGCAGTACAATAACCGTTCTGAGCCAATATGCAGGAATTGAAAATCCGCCCGAGCGCGAAGCTGCTGATCCCGTTGTATGTTTTAGCCGTCGTGATTGCGATCCTGATTGAGATTTACAGGAGAAGCGGCGATCCTACCCTGGTGTATCTGCAGTTCATTCCTGCCGCGCTTCTGATTTTTACCGTTTTGCGCCACCTTCGCCTGACCTTCACAACGCTCACCGTCTCGGCAAGCAAGCTCCGGTATGAGACCGGTGTGTTGGGCAGATCCACCCGGACCATGGAAATCAAAAAAGTGCAGGATGTGCGCGTGGATCAGAGTCTTGGCCAAAGAATGTTGGGAATTGGGGACATTTCCATCGAGACAGCGGGCGAAACCAGCCGCCTGACCATGTCGGCCATTGATCGTCCGCAGAACATTGCGGATCAGATCCTGGAAGCGGCGCATCAGGCCGGTTAAACGAAAATGATCATGAATGACAAAAAACTGAACGGGAAAACTGCGCTGATCACGGGCGCGAGCAAGGGTTTGGGAAAGGCGATGGCCCTGGCGCTGGGCGCTGCCGGTGCCCGGTTGGCGCTGGTTGCACGGGATCTGAACCAACTGGAACAAACCGCGGCCGCAGCGCGCGAATTGGGAGCGGTGGCGGACGTCTACCGGGCGGACATCACGAAAGAAGATCAGGTGCTGCAACTGGAAAAGGACGTCGCCGCAAAATCGGGCAAAGTTCAAATTCTGATCAACAACGCGGGCACGAACATCCGCAAGCTGGTAACGGATTTCACGCTCGGCGAATGGAACACTGTACTCGATACGAATCTGACCAGCGTCTTTTTGATGTGCCGCTCCTTTGTGCCGCACATGAAGGGCAATGGCTACGGCCGCATCCTCAATATGACCTCCATCATGAGTCACGTTTCCATTCCCGAGCGCACCGCCTACTCATCCAGTAAGGCTGCGCTTCTTGGCATGACGCGTGCGCTGGCGCTTGAACTTGCGCAAGACGGGATTACCGTCGTCGGCATTAGCCCCGGCCCTTTCGCGACCGAGATGAATACGCCCATTCTCAACGATCCGGAACGGAACGCACAGTTCATCGCGAAGATCCCGCTGGGCCGGTGGGGACGTGTGGAGGAGATCGGGCAGCTTGCGCTATTCCTCTGCTCAGATGATGCCGGCTTCGTCACCGGAACGGATATCTTGATCGACGGAGGCTGGTGTGCGCAATAGATTAGTCTGGTTCGCAATCGCGTGTACTCTCGCCGTGAGCGGCTGCCAATCGAGCGGCAAGAAAATAATCGCGGTGATTCCCAAGGGAACCTCGCACCTGTTTTGGATCTCAGTGGAGACCGGCGCGCAGGCGGCAGGCAAGGAATTCGGGGTTGAGATCCGGTGGAACGGTCCGGCGCAGGAGACTGAATACAGCCGGCAGATTCAGATTCTCGATTCGGCAATCGCCAAGCACGTGGATGGTATCGCGGTGGCGGCTTCCGATCGCAATGCACTGGTGGGGTCTCTCGATCGGGCGGCCGCGGCCGGCATCCCGGTCACGGTCTTCGATTCCGGCGTGGAATCCACCAATTATCTGAGCTACGTTGCTACTGACAACCTGGACGGCGGCCGCATGGGTGGACGGACACTTGGGCAATTGCTGGGCGGCAAAGGCAAAGTCGCGATGATCATGCACGCTCCGGGCAGCGCATCCACCATGGATCGCGAACGGGGATTTACGGAAGTGATGGCGAAGGAATTTCCGAATATACAGGTGGTGGGGAGCCAGTACGGAATGTCCGATCGGGCGAAGGCGATGGCCGCGTCGGAAAACATTCTCACCGCGCATCCGGATTTAGACGGCATCTTCGCTTCTTCAGAACCGAGCTCCGTTGGCGCGGCGCTCGCCATCAAAGGACGGGGCCTCTCAGGCAAGGTGAAACTGGTGGCGTTCGATTCAAGCGACGGCATGATTGAAGATTTGAGGGGCGGCACCATCGATGCCATGGTGGTGCAGGATCCATATAAAATGGGCTTCGAAGCCGTCAAAACACTGGTGGATAAACTGCAAGGAAAGACGCCGCCGAAGCGCGTTGACCTGGCGGCGCGCGTGATTCGCAAAGAAGATTTGAACAAGCCGGAGATCAAGCAGTTGCTCTCACCGGTATCAACTCATCAATAAGCTCAATCCTGAGCAATGGCGGCTGACGACCCCAAGTCTCACGCCAGGCTTGTCTCACCCTTCTGATCGGAGAGCTTGATATTGACGGCTCACTTGACTGCGGACGAATTCTTGCGATAGGATTCCTATAGAAGGTCTATAGGACGTCATGTCTTCTGCCAGAGCTGAACTCCTGAAGGGTACGCTGAACCTTCTGATACTGAGATCCCTCATCCTTCAACCCGATCACGGGCTCGGAATAGCTCGCCGCATCCAGCAGATCACGAAGGGCACCTTCGACGTGAAACCGGGATCGCTCTTTCCAGCCCTGCACCGTCTGGAGGAAAAGGGTTGGCTTGCCGCCGAATGGGGACAGTCGGAAAACAATCGCCGTGCGAAGTTCTACCGGCTGACCAGGGCCGGGCGCAAGCGGATCGAGAGCCAGGTGGCGGATTGGGAGCGAGTCTCGGCAGCGATCAATTGGGCCATCGTAGCGACGTCGTAGGCGGCAGTTCATGATGACGATTTCAAGATTACTGCGGAACATCTTTTTCAAAGACTGCATCGATCGGGACCTAGTTGAGGAGCTCCAATCGTACCTGGACCTTCTGATTGAACACAAGATTGCGGCAGGCATGAGTGAGCAGGAGGCACGTCGTGCTGCGCGGTTGGAGTTGGGAGGTATCGACCAAGTGAGGGAGTCCATCAGGGACGTGCATGCCGGAATCGGGTTGCAGCAGGTGTGGCAGGACTTGCGCTACGGAGCGAAGGTTCTATGCCGGTCACCCGGGTTTTCCATCACCGCAATATTGGTGCTTACGCTCGCGATTGGGGCCAACACTGCGGTGTTCAGCGTAATCGAAGGCGTGCTTCTACGCCCATTGCCGTACAGCGCCCCGGATCGTTTGTGTTTGCTGTGGAAGTCGATCCCTCAAAGAAATATTGAATGGGACTGGACTTCGGCTCTCACTATCCGTGACTGGCGGGAGCAAACCGAGGTGTTTGAAGACCTGGCCATGATCTTACGTCCAGAAGGATCCAAGGTCACGATGCGAGATGATTCCGGAACTGAGAAGCTTCAAGGATCGATCGTGTCGGGAAACTTCTTCGATCTGCTTGGCGCCCGGCCTTTACTCGGCCGCACGTTCTCTCGCGATGAAGCGCGGCGCGGGGAGAACGTGGCTGTCCTCAGTTACGGATTCTGGCAGCGGCGATTTGGCGCAAGCAACTCGGTTCTCGGTAAAACGATTCCCCTCGATGGCCGGAGTGCCCTCATCATCGGGGTGATGCCACCATCGTTTGAATTTCCAGACAAGAAGGCAGAACTGTGGCTGCTGCTGACGGCCGATCCCCGATGGCCAACGTTTCAGATGCAGCAATTCCGGATTGCCGATGCATTTTGCGCCGTCGGACGCTTGAAGCCCGGAAAACCAGTTGAGCAAGCCAGAGCAGAAATGAAAGCCATTTCTGCCAGGCTCGCACAACAGCACCCTGCAACGGATACAGGCTTGGGAGTACGTGTTATTCCGTTGTTCGATCAAATCGCCGGGCCACAAGTCCGTAGCGCTCTGTGGATTCTGGGGGCAGCCGTTCTGTGTGTATTGCTAATCGCATGTTCAAATATCGCGAGTTTGCTGGTTGCCAGAAGCGCCGCACGAAGGCGGGAACTTGCCGTTCGGGCTGCTCTCGGCGCGGGGCGGCGGCGATTGATCCAGCAACTAGCCACCGAAAGTATCTTGCTGCTTCTGGCGGGCGGAATCGGCGGCGTTGTGCTCGCTTATGGCGGTCTCCATTCATTGTTGACACTCGCTCCTGCGGATCTCCCACGCTCGAATGGAATCGGGATCAACGGTATCGTCCTTGGCTTCAGCTTTGGTCTGTGCCTGCTTACAGGTTTGATCTTCGGGCTGCTCCCCGCCTTGCAGATCACCAGAATTGAGGCGCAATCCGGCTTGCACGATCGCGGGCGGAGTTCATCGCCGGGGCCTGGCGTGCGACGCCTTCGGGGCGCGCTGGTCGCAACGCAATATGCACTCGCGATCGTACTGCTGACCGGGGCGGGCCTCCTTATCCGCAGCTTCCTGCTTCTGAATGCGGTGGAGCGGGGATTTGATGGCAGTTTCAGAGGAAACGCTCCGAACCAGAACATCGTGGTGGAATGCAGGCCTTTTGCTCAGGACCCGACGCTCCACGCACGGAACATTGTCAGTGAGGGTTATTTCCGGTTACTCGGAATCCGACTCCGGGAGGGGCGGCTGTTTTCCGATGAGGATGTTGCGGGCAAACCGGCTGTCGCCGTGATCAACGAAAAGATGGCCCATCACTTCTGGCCGTCTGATAGCGCCCTGGGTAAACGATTCAAACAGGTGCTTCCCGGTATGGATGAGGGCGGCTGGACACAATAATTGGCGTCGTTGGAGACGTCATCTATAACCGCGACGGAATCGTCATGCCTGTGTTCTATTCCCCGGCACAACAATGGTACGCGACAGAGCGCGAATTAGTCGTTCGCACCGGCGCCGATCCGCGGGCTCTGGCGCCTGCCGTCCGGCGGGCAGTTCAATCGATTGACCCCACGTTGCCACGATTTGAAATCGCGACGGTCGAGGCCCGGCTGGCCGAGCAGGACAGACCGCGGCGCTTCCAGACTGAGTTGATCGCAATCTTCGCATGCATTGCCCTTGTGCTTGCTGCGACGGGTCTCTACGGCCTAATGGCCTATTCAGTGGAACAACGGACAAACGAGATTGGAATCCGAGTAGCCCTGGGCGCGACAAGCGCGGGCATTGCTCGTTTGGTGCTGAAAGAGGGTTTGGCGTGGGGAGTTGCCGGGATAGGGATAGGTGCAACGGGCGCCGCTCTTTTCGGTAGGGCACTTTCAGCGTCGTATTTCGTGTAACCGCAACCGATCCCGTAACGCTTACGGCAGTCATCGTACTCTTAGGCTTGGCGATGGTATCGGCATCAGCTCTTCCTACCCTTCGCGCCAGCAAGGTTGACCCCACGGTGGCGCTTCGTCATGAATAGGAGGAGCACTATATCTTTAAGCTTTGACAGTAGCTCTCGCCGGTATTCATCCATGACCTCAAGCTACGTTCGGCGGCGCTCCTGCTCCAGGCGTTCAGCCAGAAACACCTTGAGCAACGACTGGTACGGCACATCGCGTTTGTTCGCGAGCACTTTCAGATCTTCGATCATAGAAACGGGCAACCGTAGTGAGATGGTGCGTAAGGTGGGTTTGAGGGTTGCGATTTTCCGGGGCTTGGCCTGAGACCAATCAACATACTCGGTCGAATCCTGGGCCGCCCAGAACTCCCGCTCTCGATCTTCCGATCGAAATTCAGGTATGCGCTTCTTCATGTTTTCTGTATACCTCCTGTTCCTTGCGGCTCATATCTCGAACCGAAATCACACGTATGAGTTTCCGCCGTACGGCGAAAGCAATGAACGTCTGCCGGCCCTGGGCTGTCTGGCCGAGAGCGTAATATCGCTTTTCCCGTTGTGAGTGCCGAATGTCGCTCCTGACCACCAAAGGCTCATTGAAGAAGACATCCTCGGCCTCTTCCGGCGTGACTTGGTGACGTTCCCAGTTCTTCTGGCCATTGTTATCATCCCAATCGAAACCAATACAACTCGCTAGCGGGTCCCGTTCCGTCACTTCTCTCAGTATATGTCAGGCATATACAGCGGTATAGGCGGCTCGTCCGGCTCCGGCATCGTCCCCCGCCGAACATCCAAGGTAAAATGTATCGATGCCGGACCCAGAAAAACTCTTCACAAGCTTTGAAGCCGGACTCCAGGAACTTGAACTGGTCGTCAAACAACTCGAAAGCGGAGATCTTCCATTGGAACGGGCACTGGAACTCTTTGAAAAAGGAATGCAACTAAGCGACGTATGCAGAAAGCAACTGGAAGAAGCCGAAACGCGAGTAGAAGTACTGGTTAAAAGAAACGATAAAATGCAAGCCGAGCCGTTCAAGCCTGGGAAAGCATGACGCTTCCGGAATACTTGAACCTTCAACAAAGGTCGATCGATTCCGCGCTTGAACATTGGGTTCCGCCGCCCGCCGCCGCTCCGGAAAACATTCATCGGGCCATGCGCTACAGCCTCTTTGCCGGAGGCAAGCGCGTGCGTCCGGTTCTGTGCATGGAAGCGGCCCGCACCGTGAACCAACAAGCGGAGGGCATTGAGCACGCGGCCTGCACGCTCGAGCTGATTCACACCTATTCGCTTATTCACGACGATCTTCCGGCTCTCGATAACGACGATCTGCGCCGCGGCCGTCCCACCTGTCACAAGGTCTTTGGCGAGGCCATGGCCATCCTTGCCGGAGATGCGCTGCTCACCCTCGCATTTCAGGTATTGTCGCAACTTGCCGTCGTCCATGCGGACCGCAAAATTCGTCTGATTGAGGAGCTTTCCACGGCAGCCGGAACCGCCGGAGGCATGATCGGCGGTCAGGTACACGATGTCGAAGGGGAAGGGAAGCCGCCCACGCCGGAGCTGCTCGATTCCATTCATCGCGCTAAAACGGGCGCGCTGCTAAAAGCCAGTGTTCGCATGGGCGCCATCTACGCGGGCGCGGATGACCGGCAGCTTGCAGCGTTATCCTGTTACGGCGAGCACATCGGCCTCGCCTTTCAGATTGTGGACGACATCCTCGACGTGGAACAGCCGTCGGAAACCCTCGGCAAGACTGCCGGCAAGGACGCGCAGCAGCAGAAGATTACGTTCCCGGCAGTATATGGTCTGGATCGTTCGCGGGAGATGGCCGAACACCAGCGTTTGAAGGCGCATGCCGCTCTCGAAATGTTTGGCGCATCGGCGCGCCGCTTGCACGAAATCGCAGACATGATCGTTCATCGGAAAGCATGAAATCCCCCCGCAAGCAGCGGATCGATCAGTTACTGGTCGATCTCGGGCTTGCCGATTCCCGCCAGAAAGCGCAGGCGTTGATTCTGGCCGGCCACGTGATGGTGAACGGACAGAAAGCGGAAAAGGCAGGCCAGGCATTTGCGTCCGATTCCGTGGTGGAAGTGGCGGAACGGCCCCCGTTCGTAGGCCGGGGTGGTCTCAAGCTGCAAGCTGCACTGCGGGAATTTCACGTGGATGTGAACGGCAAGGTGTGTCTGGACATCGGTTCGTCCACCGGCGGCTTCACCGACTGCCTACTGCAAAATGGGGCTGCGCGCGTCCACGCTGTTGACGTAGGCGCCGGCCAACTCGATTGGAAACTTCGCAACGACTCGCGCGTCATCGTACGCGAGCAACTCAACGCACGCTATCTAAAGCCCGAAGACATTGGCGAACTCTGCGATATAACCGTCTGCGATGTGAGTTTCATATCGGTTACTCTAATTCTTCCGGTGCTGCCTCCGCTTCTGCGCGACAATGCGGAGATGGTAATACTGGTGAAGCCTCAGTTTGAGGTGGGCCGCGGCGAGGTGGGTAAGGGCGGCATTGTGCGCGATCCGGCGCTTCACCAGGCGGCGTGCCGCAAGGTGGAAACGGCGGTGCGTGAGCTGGGCTTCAACACCGCTATTATCGAGAGCCCTATCTTGGGCGCGGAAGGAAATCGGGAATTTCTTTTGCATGCAAGCCACTGAACCGCTGATAACCAAAATCGGAATCATCTCGAAACCCGGTGTGGAACAGGCCTACGCGCTAGTCCCAAAAATACTCGAATTTCTAAAACAACGGAATATCGCGGTGCGCTATGACATTCAAACCGCCGAGTATGCAGGCCGCAGCGACGGTTTTCCGCGTGACCTGGTCCCGGACGATAGCCAGCTAATCGTCGTTCTCGGCGGCGATGGAACACTCCTGTCCGCGGCCCGCGCCATTGCAGGCCGTCAAATTCCGTTGTTCGCCGTGAACCTGGGCGGCCTCGGTTTTCTCACCGCCATCACAGTTGAAAATCTGTTTCCCGAACTGGAGCGCGCTTTCCGCGGCGAGCATCGCATCGCTCTCCGGCGCATGCTGCATTGCGAACTCTGGCGTGAAAACCGGATGGTTGCCGAATACGAAGCTCTCAACGATGTGGTGGTGAACAAGGCGGCGCTGGCTCGCATGATCGATCTGGATACCCACGTGGACAAACATTTCGTGTGTACCTTTAAGGCTGACGGACTCATTATCTCCACGCCCACCGGCTCCACGGCGTATTCGCTCTCGGCCGGCGGCCCTATCGTATTTCCATCCGTCGCGGCGCTCTGCATCACGCCCATCTGCCCGCACATGCTCACCAATCGCCCGGTGATCGTTCCGGACGAGAGTGAGATTCAGATTGTTTCCCGCGCTCATAATGAATCGGCCTACCTTACCGTGGACGGCCAGGTCGGCGAGCCGCTACAGCGCGGCGATGCCGTGCTCTGCAAACGCTCCGCTCGATCCTTGTATCTGGTCCGGCCTCCAAAGATGTTGTTCTTCGATGTGCTGCGCGAAAAGCTAAGCTGGGGGGAAAGATGAAACGCCTTTCCATTACCGCCTGGATCTTCATCGCAATGGTGCTCGGCATTGTCTTGGGCCTCACCAGACCGGATATCGCTGTCCAGTTGGCCCCAGTCAGCAACATCTTTCTCCGCCTGATCAAGTCGATCATCGCGCCCCTGCTGTTCGGAACTCTGGTGGCTGGCATTGCTGGCACCGGTAGCGTAAAAGCGATGGGCCGCATCGGCGCGAAGGCGATCCTCTACTTTGAAATCGCCACTACAATCGCCTTATTCATCGGCTTGGGTGCGGTGAATCTGGTCCGCCCTGGTGAAGGACTCAAGATCGAACACACGGCGGCTGAGCTGAGCGTTCCGAAGACGCCAATGAAGTTCGGGGATATTCTGGAGCACTCGTTTCCAACCAGCGTGATCGATTCCATGGCGCGCGGCGACGTGCTCCAACTCGTCGTGTTCTGCTTCCTGTTCGGAACGGCCTGCGCGGCCATCGGAGCCGCCGCAAGGCCAGTCGTCACATTCGCCGAGTCGCTTGCTCAGGTGATGTTCACTTACACAAGATACGTGATGTACCTGGCGCCGCTAGGGGTCGGAGCGGCTATTGCGGTCACCGTTGGAAGCAAGGGCATCGGAGTGCTTTTCAGTCTCGGGAAACTAGTCGCCACTCTCTACGGATCGCTGTTGATTTTCGTGATCGTCGTGCTCGGCGGCATCGTTATCGTCACACGCATCCCGCTGAAGCGCTTTATCCACGCGGTGCGCGAGCCTTGGGTGATCGCGTTCTCCACGGCCTCCAGCGAAGCGGCTCTCCCACTTGCTATGCAGAACATGGAAGCGTTCGGTGTGCCGAAACACATCGTGGCCTTCGTCATCCCGACTGGTTACAGCTTCAACCTGGACGGCACCACCATGTACCTGGCTCTGGCGTCGGTGTTCGTTGCGCAGGCCGCCGGCGTGCACATGGGATTCGGACAGCAATTGATCATGATGCTGACGCTGATGCTGACCAGTAAAGGCGTCGCCGCCGTGCCCCGCGCGTCGCTGGTGATTCTTGCCGGCACCATAACCACCTTCAATCTGCCGCTGGAAGGCATTGCCGTGATCCTTGGCGTGGACGCGATTCTCGATATGGCCCGCACCTCAGTAAACGTTCTGGGAAACTGTCTTGCTTGCGCGGTGGTTGCGCGATGGGAGGGATATTCGCTTACAGAAGATGGGAGACAGAGCGTGGCCCTGTCCCCCGAATTGGAAATTACGCAGTAGCCGAAACTCCTGCTTTTGCGTACCACGGTTTGGCCGGCTTGATCGCTTCATTCACCGCGTTGATATTCTTCACGCCCTGATCGCTCAACCAATCTTCCAGCGCCTTCGCGCCTTGCTTTGCATACACCGGAATTCCTTCCTTCCAGGTCGCGCGGCCGCAGAGAACGCCCGAATAGTCCGTGCCAGCCTCCGCCGCCATCCGTAGCGATTCCACGAACTGAGCATTGCCTACACCGGCGCTCAAGTAGATGAACGGCTTGGTGGCCACATCGGCCGCTTTGCGGAACAGATCCTTCGCTTCCTGCATGGAATAAGCCTTCTGGCCCTTGTACACGGAGCTGCCTTCCACGTACTCGGCGTTGATCGGCACTTCCACTTTCAACATGTCCACCAGGTATTGTGGCTTCGAGAATTCCCTCATCGAGTCTGTCACAACCTGCGGCTTGATTTTCGCAAATTCCAATCCCTTTTCATCGCCGCCCTTCGGGTCATAGCCTACAAACTCCAGGAAAAACGGGATCTGGTGGAACTCGCACTCAGCGCCGACGCGCTCCACGAACGCGTGCTTCACGTCGTTGATCTCCGGTCCATCAAACGGAGTGTAGTAGATCAGAATCTTCACCGCATCCGCGCCCCAGTCCACAATCCGCTTCACGGAAACATGCGGAAGCAGATCCGGCAGGCGGCCCGGTTGCGTGTTGTCATAACCCGTCGCTTCATACGCCAGCAGCAGCCCGGCATTCTTACTGCGAGCCTTTGCGGCATCCAAACCAAATTCCGGGTCCAGCAGAATTGCGCTCGCGTGCGGCGTCAGCACTTTCGTAACCGCCGTCTTAAACTCAGACATCATCTCAGGGGTGACGCTCTTGGTGTCGGCGCCTTTGGCGGCGGCAATGGACTTCTGTAAACTGCCACGCTGGTCCATGGCGGCTGCGGCGATAACCCCCCGGTTATCTGAGAGCTGCTTCATGCGACGCAGCTTGCCTTCGGATAAACTCATTAATTTTGTAGCTCCTTGTGGGTGGATTACTTCTATTATAAACCGCTGGTTCTGCGGAAGTACGTTTGTGCGCGGACTACATCTTTGAGGATCTGCGCCTTTAGAGTCTCTGGAGAATCAAATTTCCGCTCTTCCCGCACCCGCCGCAGAAACTCGACGCGAATGCGGCCGGGTGTTTCGCCAACTAGCGGGCCAAGCAGGTACGTCTCCACCGTCAGCCGGTCGCCATCAAAGGTGGGCCGGTAGCCAACATTCGTGATGGATGGCCACTTGCCATCGGAATCCAGGTCCGCGGTCCGCGTGATGTAAACGCCAACCGCCGGCAGAATTTCCGCCTTCGTGTCCAGGTTCAGCGTTGGAACGGTCTGCTTTGCCCCGATTCCGTGCCCTCGAATCACATCTCCCTCCACCGCATACGGCCTTCCAAGCAATCTGCAAACCAACGATACGGACCCTTGTTCCAGAAGCCGGCGGACCTCACTGCTCGATACCAGGCGGCCCCGCATCTCAATCCCTTGGATAATTTCTGTCGTGTACCCGTATTTGATTCCCAACTCCCGAAGCAGTGCAGTATCGCCTAATGCGCCGTTGCCGAACCGGAAGTTGGCGCCCACCATCACAGCTTTGGCATTCAGCTTGTCCACCAAAATCCGCTTCACGAAATCCTGGGCGCTCAATTCGGAAAAGCCGCGGTCGAACGGCAGCACAAACACTTGCTCAATCTCTTCCCGCTTCATCAGGTCGAATCTCTGCTCAGGCGTGCTCAATAAACGCGGAGCACGCGTGGGCGCAACCACAGTCGCCGGGTGCGGATGAAAGGTCAAGACCGAGGGTTTCCATCCGTGCTCTTTGGCAAGCTCCACCACTCTCCGCAAAATCTTCCGGTGCCCCTCATGGACTCCGTCGAAATTGCCGATCGTCAGAGCACAAGGACCCGCGTCGGCACCGACCTCGGAAAGTTTCCAGAACACACGAAACATCTTACAGATAGTCTCCGGCGGTGATGTCCAAACCGTCGTATGCGAGCCGCACGTTCGGCGGCAGCAGGCTTTCCGTTCGCCTGTGATTCAAGTCGTGGCAAATATGCGTAAAGAACGCGCGCCGCGGGTTTAACTGCTTCACGTACTGCAAAGACCTCTCCACTGTGGAGTGCGTCGGGTGCGGTTTATATCGAAGCGCATCCAGAAAAAGCACGTCCAAACCCTCCAACAGCTTCAGAGAGGATTCCGGTATCTCGCTATGATCCGTGAGGTACGCCGAGTCTCCAAAGCGGAATCCATAAATCGCCGCCTTCCCATGGATCACGGGGACAGGAGTAAATCGCATACCGAACAGATCGAATGACGCGCCGTTCAGTTGATTCACCGCGAGCTTGGGAATCGCCGTTTGCAATCCATTGTTGTCTTCAAAGATGTACCGGAAACTGGTCTTGATCGCCTGCAGCGTATCCTCGGCGGCATAGACCGGAATCACACTCTTCTGCCGGAAATTGAAAGGCCGTATGTCATCCAGACCCATGATGTGATCGGCATGCGAATGTGTAAAAAGAATGGCGTCGATCCGTTCGATTTTTGCGCGCAACGCCTGCTGCCGGAAGTCCGGCGTAGTGTCGATCAAAACGCCGTGCCCGCCATAGCGGATCAGAATAGACGGACGCAAACGTTTATCCCGCGTATCGTCGGACGTGCAAACCTTACAATCGCAGCCAATGGTCGGCACTCCGGAGCTTGTCCCGGAACCCAGTACCGTAATACGTACGCCTGGCATCTATTGCTTGTTGCTCGCTTCCATCACCTGCACGTAACGAAAACGCAGTTCAGTAAGCGAATTTTCAAGTAGCCGCTGTTCATCCAGGGAAAGGTTTCCCCTCGTCTTCTCTTCAAACATCGCCAACAAATCGATAGAGTGCCGGGCTACACGGAAATCGGGCTTGGGTTGGTCCTTCTCATCGCCAAGATGCATCAACCCAAGGTGCATCTCAGCCTGCATCTTCATCGACAACACGAAAAATTCGAAGGTTGCCGGCGGAAGCGGTTGATCTGTTTCGGAATCGTTCATCACTTATAGTTTACATTCCAAAAACAAAGCTTCTAAAACCGGGTTCTGGCAATAGGGTGCGATTTCCGTAAACCCTAACGAACGGTAAAGCTGAACCGCTCCGGCCATGGAAGGCAGCGTGTCCAGCCGGATCGCCTCAAAGCCAATCGCTTTAGCGTTTGCCATCACCGCCGTAACCAGCGCACGCCCGGCTCCCATCCCGCGACACTCGGGTGCCACATAAAGCCGTTTCATCTCACAAACGCCATCGGCCAGATGCCGCAGCCCCACACAACCATGAGCCCGCCCATCGAATTCCGCCAGCAACAAACATCCCGAAGGCGGTGCATACGCGCCCGGAAGACCCGTCAGCTCCTGTTCGAAGTTTTGAAAACACAAACTAATCCCAAGCGATTCCGCGTAGTCGAGGAACAGCCGCCTTACTTCCCCGATGTCGCCATTACACTCAATCTCTCGAATTCGCATCGCCGCCATTTGAGCCTATGTTACTCTGAAAAATCAAGGTTTTTCCGCAGTCCACACGTATCTGATGACATCCGAATCCGCAGGTGAAAAGTTTGACCGGCTAGTCGCCATTATGGCGAAACTTCGCGCTCCTGGCGGCTGCCCGTGGGATCGCGAGCAGTCCTTAGATTCCATCAAGCCATATCTTCTGGAAGAGACCTACGAAGTCCTCGGCGCCATCGACGCCCGCAACTGGCCTGAGCTTGCGGAAGAGCTCGGCGACCTGATGCTGCAGCCGGTTTTCTTGGCCCAGATGGCGTCCGAGGAAGGACATTTCCGCATCGAAGACTCTCTCAACGCTATCAACGAAAAACTCATCCGCCGCCATCCGCACATTTTCGCCAACGCCAAAGCCGATACGGCGGACGATGTCAAGAAACGTTGGGACGAAATCAAATCCGAAGAGAAAAAGGCAAAGAAACAGGAGCCCAAACTGCTCCTCGAATCAATTCCAATCGCACTTCCCGCGTTAGCCGAAGCGCAGCAGATTAGTTCCCGGGCCGCCGCCACTGGCTTCGACTGGGAAAGCCCCGAACAGGTTCTGGAAAAGCTCGATGAAGAACTCAGGGAACTCGCCGAAGCCCGCGTTTCCTCCACCCATGCCGAGATCGAAGGCGAAGTCGGCGACCTGCTATTCGTCATCGTGAACCTTGCGCGCTTCCTCAAGGTCGACCCGGAGCAGGCGCTTCGTAAAACAAACAAGAAGTTCCGCCATCGCTTCGGTTACGTCGAGCAAACGTTAGCGCAAAAAGGTAAGGCATTGACTGATTCATCCATCGCCGAAATGGAAGAGCTCTGGCAAGAGGCAAAGAAAAACGCATGATCGAGGTTCGCCAGCTTTCCGATCACGCCGACCTCACCGAAGCCGTTCGCTTGCAAAAAGAGATCTGGGGCTTTGAGGAAATCGAGCTTCTTCCGGTTCGCCTCTTCGTCGTCGCCACCAAGATTGGAGGCCAAGTGCTCGGCGCTTATGAAGGCGGCCGCATGATTGGTTTCTGCCTCTGCATTCCCGGCCTGAAACCCGGCGGCGTCTGCTACCTGCATAGCCATATGATGGGCGTCGTGGCGGATTACCGGAATCGTGGTGTCGGGCGTCTTTTGAAGCTCCGGCAGCGCCTGGATGCGCTCGCCCGTGAAATCCATCTGATCGAGTGGACCTTCGATCCGCTCGAAATCAAGAATGCGTTTTTCAACATTGAGCGGCTCGGTATCGTGGTCCGGCGTTATGTGCTGAACCAGTACGGCACCACGTCCAGTCATCTTCACGGCGGCCTTCCAACGGATCGTTGCGTCGCCGAATGGTATATCGGAAGTCCCCGCGTGGAACTCGCCGCCGAAGGCCGAATGCCACCCCGCCATGAGGTTCTCGAGCGCATTCCGGTTCCGTCGGACATTGCGGAGCTCAGGCAATCGGATCCAAAACGCGCTCGAGAAATTCAACTTTCTATTAGCGAACAATTTCTTCTCCACTTCGACAAAGGCCTTGCTGTGATCGGGTTTGAACGATCCCAGCAGGCCGGAACGTATTTATTGGGTCAATGGGAATCAAAGTAGACCGCGTGATCGTCCGGCATCTTCGAATGCCTCTGGTTCACTTCTTCGAGACCAGTTTCGGACGCACCACCGAACGCGGCATCGTCCTGGTGGAAGTCATTTCGGGCGGCCTCTCCGGTTGGGGCGAAGTCACCGCGGGGGAGAATCCGTTTTATAACGAGGAGTGGACCGACGCCGTGTGGCTGCTGCTGCGAGACTACATCGCGCCGCGTATTATCGGCCGGGATTTGGCCAGCGCGGAAGACGTCGCCCCGCTCACGGATCATATCCGTGGCCACAAAATGGCCCGCGGTGGACTCGAAGCCGCGGTGTGGGATCTCGAAGCGCGTCAACTTGGCCTTCCGCTCTGGAAGCACATCGGTGGCGGTGCTCGCCGGGAAATTCCGTGCGGCGTCTCGATCGGAGTGCAGGATTCGGTTTCGCAGTTGCTCAAGAAAATTGAGAAGGAACTCGCCGACGGTTACCAGCGGATCAAGATGAAAATCAAGCCCGGCTGGGATGTGGACGTCATCCGCCAGGTGCGGAAAGAATTTCCGGATATCAAACTGATGGCGGACGCAAACTCCGCCTACACGCTCGCTGACATGGATCGTTTGAAACAACTCGACGAATTTTACTTAATGATGATCGAACAGCCGCTTGCACACGACGACATCATCGATCACGCCACCTTGCAAGCGCGGCTCAGCACGCCAATTTGTCTGGATGAATGCATCCGGTCGGCTCATCATGCTGAACAAGCCATCGCAATGCGCGCCTGCGGCATTATCAATATCAAGCTCGGCCGCGTTGGCGGCTTCCTGGAATCGCGCCGCGTTCATGATGTGGCGCAGAAAGCAGGCGTTCCGGTCTGGTGCGGCGGCATGTTGGAGGCGGGCATTGGACGCGCGCACAACATCGCGCTTGCCACCTTGCCCAACTTCGTTTTGCCGGGCGACGTTTCCGCCAGCAAGCGCTACTGGGCGCGCGACATCATTGTCCCGCCGGTAGAGACCACGCCGCACGGCACCATCGCCATCCGCGGCAATCCAGGGTTCGGCTACGATCTCGATCTGGACTTCATCTCCAGCATCACCGTCCGCCAGCAGACCATTGGCGGGGAGCACCGGGTTTGAATGAAAGCGCGAAGGCAGGCCCGTCTCATTGGCGTCTCTATTCGCTGATCGGCCTGATGACCCTGCTATGGGCCATCAACTTTATTGTCGCGAAATTCGCGGTCCGGGAACTCCCCGCCGTAATGACTGCTGGGCTGCGCACGGTCCTTGCCGGAGCGCTTATCTGGCCGATTTATTTTTGGGAGCGCAGGGCCAAAGGCGGATCTACCTGGACTAAGGCGGACTTGCCGATGCTAGTCTATCTCGGCCTGTTCGGTGTTGTGTTGAATCAACTCTTCTTCGTAATCGGGATCAGCCGCACCAGCGTTGCGCATGCAGCCATCATGATCGGCATGACGCCCATCCTGGTGCTGGTCATCGCTTCCGCCATTGGACAGGAATCCATCAGCGTAACCAAACTCATCGGAATGGCGGTTGCACTCGCAGGTGTGGTCGCGCTGCAGTTTGCGCCATCTAACGGAACGGGAACCAGCTTCGCCGGCGATTTCTTCATCTTCCTCGCATCGTTTACATTCGCGCTGTTCACCGTAATGGGCAAGCGCGTCGCGTCCACATTTGGCAGCATCACAGTCAATACATTTGCATACGTTGGCGGCGGCGCCACACTGCTTCCCGTCACGTTATGGCAAGCTTACGGGTTTCCCTTCCGCCATGTAAGCTGGGCGGCATGGGCCAGCATTGTGTATATGGCGGCGTTTCCATCGGTGCTCTGCTACATCATTTATTACTACGCGCTGAGCTACATTCCCGCTTCCAGGGTTTCCGCTTTTTCCTACCTCCAGCCTCTGTTGGCAACCGTGATGGCCATTCCGCTTCTTGGCGAGACCCCAACCATGTCTCTCGTCATGGGCGGTAGCCTCGTGCTGCTCGGAGTCTTCGTCGCGGAGCGCGCGTAATGGCGGAATTCGTAGACCTGCTCCGGTCCAACCGCAACTACCGGTACACGTGGATGGGCCAGGTGGTGAGCGAGATCGGCGACCACTTCAACAATATCGCTGTGTTCAGCCTCGCTCTCCAGAACACGCACTCCGGCATGGTCATCACCGGCATCATGCTCTCCAGAGCGGTGCCAGCCGTGATGGCCGGGCCACTCGCGGGCGTACTGCTCGACCGCATGGACCGCAAGCGCATCATGATCGTCAGCGACCTGATCCGCTTTGCCGTCGCACTTGGATTCATCGCCGCACTCTCCGGCCGTAATACGTGGTTGCTCTACCCATTGAGTGCTCTGCTGATGCTCGCCTCGCCCTTCTTCACGGCCGGCCGCTCCGCGATTCTGCCGGTGATCGCCAGCAAAAAGGAGATGCATACCGCGAATTCCTTAACGCAAACTACCGGCTGGACTACTTTGACCATCGGCACGTTCCTGGGTGGAACCACCGTCGCTCAATTCGGGTTTCAGTGGGCATTCGTGCTCAATTCCCTCTCCTTCCTGTTCTCTGCATTCTGTATTTCCCGACTGCGCGTACCCGCCGGCACCTTCAAAGCGAAGCGCAAGTCACTCACCGAAAATGATGTGGTGCGTCCCTGGCACGACTACATGGAAGGCTTGCGCTACATGCGCGCGAACCCGCTGCTGTTCGGAATCGCTCTGGTCGCGGTGGGCTGGGCAACCGGCGGAGGCGCCGCCCAGATCCTCTTCAGCCTCTTCGGCGAGCTGGTCTTCGACCGTGGCCCAAGCGGCATCGGCACCATCTGGGCGTGCGCCGGCCTTGGCCTGCTCGTCGGCGGCGCCATTGCCCACACCATCGGGAAGAAGTTAAGCTTCGAAGGCTACAAGCGCACCGTAGTAGTCTGTTACATCGTGCATGGCGTGACCTACGTCATCTTCAGTCAGATGCAGCAATTCGGTGCTGCGCTATTTTTCATCGGCCTCTCCCGCGCGGCCGTTGCGGTCAGCTCCGTATTGAACTTTTCGCAGCTCTTCAAGCACGTTTCAGACGAATACCGCGGACGTGTCTTCTCCACCATAGAGACATTCACGTGGTCCGTCATGATGATGTCCATGATGGGCGCCGGCATCGCCTCGCAACACTACAGCCCGCGCACCATCGGAGCGGTCGCGGGGGTCCTCAGCGGAACCACGGCAATCTTCTGGGCCTGGGCTAATTGGACCGGTCGACTTCCGGAACCGGAATTATCCAGGGTGGATGCAGAGGAAATCGAAGTGCATGGAGAGCCGACTGTCTAACATGCAGACCCTTACTGGCAAGGTCGTTTTGGTAACCGGAGCCGCGAAGCGAATAGGGCGGGGAATTGTCTTGCGTTTAGCGCGCGAAGGCGCACGTGTCGCCATCCACTACAACGGCTCCGAAACCGAAGCCAGACAGACATCGGCCGAGTGCGGCAATGCGCCCATTTTCCAGGCGAATCTCGAAAAGGTGACCGAAATCCATCGTCTGTTCGAACAGGTCCATTCGCACTTCGGCCGCCTGGACGGCTTGGTGAACAACGCCGCCCGATTCACCAGATTCGATCCCATGGACATCACCGAAGCCGATTGGGACTTCATCCACGACGTCAACTTGAAAGCGGCCTTCTTCTGCTGCCAGCAAGGCGCAAAGCTCATGCGCAACACCGGCGGCGGCCGTATTGTGAACATCAGTTCGCTCGGCGGCATTCGGCCCTGGGCCGAGCATGTTCATTACTGCGCGTCTAAAGCCGGAGTCATCATGCTCACACGCGCGCTGGCAAAGGCGTGGGCGCCGGAGATCACCGTAAACTCCGTTGCTCCCGGCGTCATTCCATTCGGGCAGCCTGACGAACGTGCTCAGCAAATGATCAACGCGAGCCCCGCAAAACGTGCCGGTACCGCCGATGAGATTGCCGATGGAGTCGTGTTCTTCCTCAGCGCCACGAACTTTGTGACTGGCCAGACAATCGCAATCGACGGCGGCCTCAGCCAGCGGTAACCAGGCAACCCCAATCGTCTAGCGTTAGTACATCCGCGGCGTCCACCTGCAATGCCCTGGTGACGCGATCGATCTCATCCTCTCGAAATCCACTCACAATCAAACGCGCCGAAACCCGTTTCAGATCCGCCGCCACCTGCGCCAGTATCGCCGCATCCAGATTCGCTACCGCCACATCAAACGACGCACTCCGGACCGATTGCAACGATCCCGCCACTACGCCAATTGCCGCGTTAGCCTTTTCGAAGTTCTCTCGCGCAATCGCCGCGGCGTCCTGATCGATGTCGCACGCGGCCACTCGGCCTGCGCCAAGCAGAACCGCCGCTTGCGCCAGTATCCCGGACCCCGTCCCCACATCCAGCACAGATTCCGAGGCCCGCAAATATTTTTCCATCGCCATCAGGCAGAGCTGCGTAGCCGGATGTGTGCCCGTGCCGCAAGCCATACCCGGATAGGTGGTCAATCGCATTCTTCCGTCCGGCGCCACATCGCTGCGCCATTCCGGAACAAGAAAGAATCGCTCTCCCACGGCGAATGGCTCCCACCGGTCCTGCGACTCCTTCGCCCAATCGCGATCCTCTTCCTGGCTCACCTCGGGATGATACGCCGCAAATCGCCGCTGGATCGCAGCCGCATCGCAACTATCGTCAAAGAACGCCCGCAACGAATCGTTCTCTTCGGTGATTCCCGCGGTTCCCGCTTCCCACAACTCGGCAATCGCTTCATCCTTGTTCGATTCCGTAACGCAGAGCAAAACAGAAATCAACCTTGGACCCGCTTTGCTTTACCTACCCAGAACTTCTCTCTCAGAACCATCTTTCTGATCTTGCCCGTTCCGGTCTTAGGCAGTTGCTCTTCGGAAAATTCAATGATGCGCGGCATCTTGAATTTCCCAAGCCGCCCTTCCAGGAACTCACACAGCGTATCCGCCGTCAGTACAGACCCCGGCTTCCGCACTACAATAGCGGCCGGCACCTCGCCCCATTTCTCATCGGGCGCGGCAACCACCGCGCATTCGAACACATCCGGATGCGCGAAGATCGCCTTCTCCACTTCCAGAGATGAAATGTTTTCGCCGCCGCTGATGATGATCTCCTTCTTGCGGTCCACAATGTGGATATAACGCTCCTGGTCCCACACCGCCATATCGCCCGTGTGAAACCAGCCGCCCTGCATCACGGCTTCCGTCCCAGCCTCGTCTTTGAAGTAGCCTTCCATCACCTGATCGCCCTGCGCCACAACCTCGCCAATCGTCTTTCCATCGCACGGAACATCGTGCATCTCCGGATCCACTACACGCACCTCGCACCCCGGAATCGCCCATCCCGCCATGGCCTGATGCCGGACCCGCTCGTCTTCCGGCAATCCCAACAGCGTGCTTTTCTCGCGGCCGCTCGTCAGCACCGGCGCAGTTTCCGTAAGCCCGTAACCCGCCACGCACTTGCACCCGAATGCCCCCTCCATGCGAGCGATCAATTCCGAAGTGGAAGCGGCGCCGCCCATCATGATTTGCCGCAAACTGGAATGATCGTAATTTTGCAGATCCGGCGAGTGCAGCAACGCGTTGGCCATCGTCGGCACCAGGCACATATCGGTGGCCCGGTGTTCTTGAATCAGTTTAAGGACGAATGCCGGGTCGAATCGTCTAACCATCACCTGCTTGATCCCGAGCATGGTAGATGACTGCGGATGTCCCCAGCCATTTGCGTGAAATAGAGGAATGGTATGCAGATCCACCATCGTTTCCGGTTCTTTGTAAAGCCCGCCAATGGAGAGTGCATGAAGGTACAACGTGCGGTGCGTAAGCATTACGCCCTTTGGCGTGCCCGTGCTCCCACTGGTGTAGAACAGCTCCGCAACTGAGTTTTCATCGAAGCGGAACGGGTCCGGCCTCTCCGCGGCGCCCGTCGTTAGAAATGTTTCATACTCGCCATCCAGCGTGATAAACGACTCAATCGTCTTACACTCGGGGCGCAGTTTCTCTATGAGTTCGGCGAAATCGGGTTCGTACAGCAGGATGCGCGCACCCGAGTGATTCAAAATGCAGATGAGTTCGAGTGGTGAGAGCCGCACGTTCAGCGGCATCACGATCCCGTGCGCCATCACCACTCCGTAATAACCCTCTAGCAGTTGGTGATTGTTGAAGCTGAGGTACGCCACACGATCTCCGTGTTGGATTCCCGCCTTCTTCA
>JBBPYD010000224.1:0-12160 GCA_038200305.1 Bryobacterales bacterium | reverse complement strand
TGCCGCCTTCGATCTCCTTCAGGCTCTCTCTGCGTTAGAAACACACCTTGGCTCCAGGCTCATCCTGCGTTATATAAGACTAGCACTACCTAACGGTGGTGCTAAGAGCTACAATGGTGAATAGAAGCCATGCCGCTCGTCCCGCCCTATATCGCATCCCTTCAGCCTTACCTGCCGGGCCTCAGTATTGAGGAAGTTCAGCGAAAGTACGGCGTTGCCCGTGTGGTCAAACTGGCTTCCAATGAAAACCCGCTGGGCGCTTCGCCGTTAGCGCTGGAATGCATCCTGCAGTCGCTGGGAAATCTGAACCGCTATCCAAACGGCGGCATGGATCTGCGGCGGGTGTTGGCCGAACAGCATGACGTCAAAATTGAGAACGTGATTCTGGGAAGTGGCTCCGAAGGAATCATGTCGAACATCATTCGAGCTTTTCTCTGCGACGACGATGAAGTCCTCGCTTCGGAGGCGGCCTTTGCGGGGTTTGAAGTGCTGGCGCGATCGCGCGGCGTAGTGTACCGGACCGTGCCGCACAAGAACTGGCATTACGATCTGCCTGCGCTTGCGGCCGCGGTGAATGAGAAGACCAAAATCATTTACTTGGCGAATCCGAACAATCCCACCGGCACCATCTTTACGCGCCAGGAGTTCGACGCCTTTTACCGGCATGTGCCAGAGCGCGTCCTGATCATCCTGGATGAAGCGTATTTCGAGTATGCCAAGGACAATAATCGCTATCCGGATTCCATGCACTACCGTTATGACAATGTGATCACCTTGCGCACCTTTTCGAAGGTTTATGGGCTTGCCGGCGTGCGGATCGGCTATGGCTTCGCGCATGAGGAGTTGATTCGCAATCTGATGAAAGTGAAGCTTCCGTTCGAACCGAGCACCATGGCACAGGCGGCCGGCATTGGGGCGCTGGCGGACAAGGAATTTCTGCACCGCACGCTGGAGTTGAACTCGCGGGGCATCCGTTATCTCACCAATGCATTTCGTGAAATGGACTTGACGGTGGTTCCCTCGGAAGCGAATTTTTTGATGCTCGCGCTCTCCTCGGAAGAGCAGGCAGCCGGTCTAGTAGAGGATCTGTTGCAGCAAGGAGTGGTGGTGCGGCATTTAAAATCGTTCGGATTGCCAAAATGTATTCGCGTTTCCACCGGCACGGACGAACAGAACCGCGTCTGCGGGGAAGCATTCCAGAAAGCGCTACAGCCAGTGCGCGTATAAGGAGACTTGCGATGCAACAACAGCAGGTGGTGGAGCAGAAGCCCGCGATGGAGAAAGAAGACTTCCTTCCGCTGAACGGGACCGACTACGTGGAATTCTATGTTGGCAACGCGAAGCAGGCGGCACACTTCTACCGTTCGGCATTCGGGATGGAACTGGTGGCGTACCGCGGTCCGGAAACGGGGACGCGCGACCGAGCCTCCTACCTGCTGCAACAGAACAAAATCCGCTTCGTGCTCACCACTCCGCTCGAATCCGATGGTTTCATTGCCGGGCACGTCCGTACGCATGGCGATGGGGTCCGAGACATTGCCCTCTGGGTGGACGACGCCGAATCGGCGTACCAGGAAACCACCAGGCGTGGCGCCGTCAGTGTAAGGAAGCCGGAGATTCTGAAAGATTCTTCGGGAGAGGTGAAGATCTCAGCCATCGCGGCCTATGGCGACACCATCCACTCGTTTGTCGAGAGACGGAACTACAGCGGCGTGTTTCTTCCCGGCTTCGTCAAGGTGGAAGCGCCCGACCGCGTAGCCCGGCCAGTGGGGCTGAAGTACATCGATCACATGGTTGGCAACGTGGGTTGGGGTCAGATGGACCAATGGGTCGGATTCTACGGGGACATCATGGGCTTCCGGTTGTATCAACATTTCGACGATAAAGACATCAGCACAGAGTATTCCGCCCTGATGTCGAAGGTGATGGCGAACGGAAACGACCGGGTAAAGTTTCCGATCAATGAACCGGCGGAAGGACGCCGGAAATCGCAGATCGAAGAGTATCTGCAATTCTACAACGGCCCCGGCGTGCAGCACATCGCCATGGCGACGGACAATGTCGTCGATACGGTCACGCGGCTGCGGAACCAGGGCGTCGAGTTCCTGCGCGTGCCGCACACCTACTATCAAGACCTGATCCAGCGGATGGGCAAGATCGACGAGCCGGTAGAGGTTTTGGAAGAATTGGGCATCCTGGTGGATCGCGACGACGAAGGCTACATGCTGCAAATTTTCACCAAACCCGTGGAGGACCGGCCGACGCTGTTCTTTGAAATCATTCAGCGCAAGGGAAGCAAGAGTTTCGGGAAAGGCAATTTCAAAGCGCTTTTCGAAGCGATTGAGCGTGAACAAGACTTGCGCGGGAACCTGTAATTCATTCGCTGGTTGGCCTTTGCGGATTCCCTCCACTTAGGAGTAGACTTGTGGGGAACGAACCCGAATCGAGGTATTCAGCCATGTCAGCGAAAGATGAATCTGTAAATCGAAGAGATTTTTTGAAAACCGCTTCAGCCGTGGGATCTACGCTGGGGTTGGCGGGGTCCGCCTTTGCAGCCCGGCCGGGAAAGATGGCGTCCGGGCGTGTGATCGGCGCTAACGACAAGATCAACGTCGGCGTGATTGGATGCGGCGGACGCGGTTCCTACGTGTCCAGCGAGTTCGCTAAGCTTGGTGCGCGCGACAACTCCTGCCAGATCGTCGCTGTCTGCGACGTCTACGAGAAACGTAAGAAGAAAAACCAGGATCGGTACAAGGTTGACGGCTACCTGGATTACCGCGAACTGCTGGACAGGAACGATGTGGACGCCGTTCTGGTGGCCACGCCGGATCACTGGCACGCGAAGATTGCGTTGGCGGCGATGGACAAAGGTAAAGACGTTTACCTTGAGAAGCCAATGTGTCACACCATTGAAGAGGCGCGGCAGTTGGTGAACACCGTGCGCGAGACCAAGCGCGTTTTACAGGTAGGATCACAAACGACCTCAGGCGATCAGTGGCATAAGGCCAAGAAGGCGATTGCCGACGGGATGATCGGCAACATGCTGATGAGCCAGGGCTCCTATCACCGCAATTCGGTCGAAGGCGAATGGAATTGGCCGATTGACGCGGGCGCAGGTCCGGACGGCAAAGGCGAGGATTACATCGATTGGAAAATGTGGCTCGGCTCGGCTCCCAAACGTTCCTTCGATGCCGACCGCTTCTTCCGCTTCCGGAAGTATTGGGACTATTCCGGCGGTATCGCGACCGACCTGTTCTTCCACGTGGTCGCTCCGATGCAGATTTGCTGGAGCGAACCGCAGTTCCCGCACAAAGTGATGGCCGGCGGCGGTATTTATCAATTTAAGGACAGCCGTGAAGTGCCGGATACATTCTATCTGGCGGGCGATTACCCAAAGGGGCACTCCATGGTGCTGAGCGCTTCCATGGCGAATTCACAGCACATTCCCGGTCTGATTCGTGGGCATGACGCATCGTTGATTATGGTGGAGCACGGGCGCTTTGAAGGCCATGCGGACTACATCACCGTCAAGCCTGAGAAGAACGTAATCAGCGCCGAGTATAAAGCGAAGTTTGGTTCGGATGACATCAAGATCCCGGTGGAAAACGATAATCCGATGGAGACTCACATCAACAACTTCTTAAGCTGCATCCGCAGCCGCCAAAAGCCGACACTCGATGTGGATACCGCCGCTCATGCGCAAGTCTTAATTTCAATGGCCGTGCAATCGTACCGCGAAGGCCACGTGCTTTATTTCGACGAGAAGACGTGGAAAGTAAGCCCGAAGGCCCCGAAGGCGTAAGTTCAAAACGGGGACGGCTCGAAACCAGGCCGTCCCCATTCCGTTACTCAATCGCGATCAGCAGGTCTTTCGCGTCCACCGTCTGCCCCACATTCACCAGCCGCTGCGAAACTTTTCCATCTATTGGTGCGTAGACGGTAGTCTGCATCTTCATCGCTTCCATGATTAGCAAGCGATCGCCCTTCGCAACGGAATCCCCTACCTTGACCACAATGCTGGTGACCGCGCCGGGAATGGGCGCGCCAACGTGGCCAGGGTTCGCGGGATCGGCTTTCATGCGTTGCGTCGATTCCGGTTTCAGCGATTTATCCGCGATGGTGACCTCGCGCGGCTGCCCGTTCAATTCGAAGAACACCGTCCGGTTACCGTCGGGGTGCGGCTCGCCTACGGTGAGAAACTTGATGAACAACGTCTTGCCCGGTTCCAACTCAACCGTTGTTTCATCACCCTTCTCCATCCCGTAATAGAACTGCGGCGTAGGCAATACGCTCACGTCGCCGTACATAGAGCGCGCCTGATCGAACGCCAGGAAAACATCCGGGTACATCAGGTAACTCATCAGATCGGTGCGCGCGATCTCATGGCCGGTCTTCTGTTCCACCGCGGCCTTGGTAGCGGCGAAGTCGACAGGTTCCAGGTGCTCACCCGGCCTGCCCGGCTGCGATTTCCCTCCGCGCAGAATAATTTCCTGCATCCGCTTCGGCCATCCGCCATCCGGTTCGCCCAGCGATCCGCTGAACATTTCCACAACCGAGTTTGGAAGCGTCAGGTTGTGATTCGGCCCGAGCTTTTCCAGGTCCTCCACCGTGGTGCCGTGGCTCACCAGAAAGATGGCCAGATCCCCCACCACCTTGCTGGACGGAGTGACTTTCACGATGTCGCCAAAAGCCATGTTCACATCGGCATAGGTTTTAGCTACGTCATGCCAGCGCGCCCCCAGGCCCATGGATTCGGCCTGTGCTTTCAAATTGGTGTACTGGCCGCCCGGCATTTCATGCAGGTAGACTTCGGCCGTACCAGCGTTCGGCGCACTGTCAAACGGGGTGTAGTAAGTCCGGACGATTTCCCAATAATCCGAAGCTTCGTTAAGCCGTTCGAGATCGAGCCCCGTATCCCGCTCTGTGTTCGCGAGCGCGGCGACGATTGAATTCAGGTTCGGCTGGCTGGTGGTCCCGCTCATGGAAGCCAGGGCCGTATCGGCAATGTCAACGCCCGCTTCGGCGGCTTTCAAAATGGATGCCGAGTTGATGCCGCTGGTGTCATGCGTGTGAAAGTGGATGGGTAATCCAATCTCTTCCCGCAGCGTCTTCACCAGCTTCTCAGCCGCATAGGGCTTACACAGTCCCGCCATATCTTTGATGGCGAGCACCTGTGCGCCCATGCGCTCCAGTTCTTTGGCCATCTTCACGTAATATTGCAACGAATACTTTTCCCGCTTCGGATCGAGAATGTCGCCGGTGTAGCAGATCGCTGCTTCGCAGATGCGGCCCGTATTCCGCGCCGTCGCCATCGCGATCTTCATGTTCGGCAGCCAATTTAGTGAATCGAAGATGCGGAAGATATCGATGCCGTGGGCGGCCGCTTCCTTGATGAATTCCTCAACGACGTTATCCGGATACGCTGTATACCCGACCGCATTCGATGCCCTGAGCAGCATCTGAAAACAGATGTTGGGAATCGCTTCCCGCAGCCGCTGCAAACGCTCCCACGGATCTTCGTATAGATAGCGGAGCGAGACGTCGAAAGTAGCGCCGCCCCACATTTCCAGGCTGTATAAACCATGCATGTGATGCGCGACGAAGTTCGCGATCGCCAGCATGTCGTAGCTGCGCACGCGCGTAGCAAGCAGTGACTGATGCGCGTCACGGAACGTGGTGTCGGTCAATAGGAGCCGCTTCTGCGACCGCGTCCACTCAATGAACTTATCAGCGCCGAGTTTATCGAGATAGGTTTTTGTGCCGGCCGGCGGCGCCGCTGGATTGCGCGCCGGAATTTGCGGCGCCCGTACGGCCTTCGGTTCCGGCTTGCCGGCAACTTCCTTGTTCCCGTTGACGATGATCTCGCCCAGGTAGGTGAGCAGTTTCGTCGCGCGATCCTTTCTAGGCGTGAACTGGAACAGCTCCGGCGTCTCATCCAGAAACTTTGTGCTCGCGTCGCCCGCCTGGAATACGGGGTTGTTCACCACGTTTTCGAGGAACGGGATGTTCGTCATCACCCCGCGAATGCGAAATTCACGGAGCGCCCGGTCCATGCGCTGGCAGGCCTGCACGAAATCCTGGCCCCATGCCGTCACCTTGACCAGCAGGGAATCGTAGTACGGCGTGATCACAGCCCCGCCGTATGCCGATGCGCCATCCAACCGGATGCCGAAGCCCGCTGGAGAGCGGTATGTGTGGATCTTTCCGTAATCGGGTGTGAAGTTGTTCGCCGGATCCTCGGTGGTGACACGGCATTGCAGTGCGAAGCCATGCACCGGGACGCCGTCTTGCACGGGCAGACGCATCTCCGGCCCATGGAGCGCGAGACCCTGCGCCACCTGGATCTGGGATCGCACAATGTCGATACCCGTGATCATCTCGGTGACGGTGTGCTCCACTTGGACGCGCGGATTCACCTCGATAAAATACCAGTTGCCCGTGTCGGCATCCACCAGGAACTCTACTGTGCCGGCGTTGAAATAACCGGCCTCGCGCGCAAGCTGCACGGCGGCATCGCAAAGCTCCTTCCGGATTTTTGGATTTAGATCGACAGCGGGCGCCACCTCCACCACCTTCTGATGCCTGCGCTGCACTGAACAATCCCGCTCGTAGAGATGCAAAACATTGCCGTGGCGATCTCCTAGGATCTGCACTTCAATATGCTTGGCTCGCCGGATATACCGCTCCAGGAAAACCGCATCGTTCCCGAAGGCGGCGCTCGCTTCCTGCCGGGCCTCTTCCACGCGCATGGTGAAGTCTTCCGCTCTCTCCACCACCCGCATTCCCCTGCCGCCACCGCCGAAGGCAGCTTTGATCATCAGGGGGAACCCAATGTTGCCCGCTATCTTCTGTGCCTCCTCAACGCCTACGACGGGGTTTTCCGTACCGGGGATCACGGGAATACCTGCCTTTTCGGCCAGACGCCGGGCCGCCGTTTTATCCCCGAGCAGTTCCAGCAATTCGGCGCTTGGGCCTATAAATGTAACGCCCGCCGCCTCACAGGCGCGCGGAAGCGCCGGATTCTCAGATAGGAATCCGTACCCGGGGTGAATGGCGTCTACATCCTTCTCCACCGCTAAAGAAACGATGCCGGTCACATCCAGATAGGCCTGAACCGGTCCCATGCCTTGGCCGATGAGATACGCTTCGTCCGCCTTGAAACGATGGAGGCTCAGGCGGTCTTCCTGAGAGAATACGGCCACGGTGCGGAGACCGAGTTCGTCCGCCGCTCTGAGAATGCGAATCGCGATTTCGCCGCGATTGAGTGCAAGCAGTTTTTTCATTGAAAAGGGGATAACGAGGCTTAATTTTCCAGAGTATCATGGAACAAATTGGCGCCCGGCTCCGTAGGTTAGGAATTGAGGTGGATCATGATGACTTCTATACGTATCCTGTTCGTGGTGGCCGTTTCACTCGCCCTGGTGAGCTGCGATGAGATGGATGGCTTTGGTTTCTCCGATTCGCAGCGGTTTAAGGAAGACTTTCACAATACGTATCCGCTGCCACGCGGAGGCCGCATCACACTCGAAAACACGAACGGCTCAGTGGAGATTACCGGGTGGGAGAAAGATTCCGTCGACATCATCGGGACGAAATACGCTGCTTCGGATGCTCTTTTGAAAAGCATCCGAATCGACATTGTGGCCGGCGCCGATTCGGTCAACATTCGCACCGTGCCACCTTCAGGCCATCACGGGAATTTGGGTGCAAAGTATATTCTTCGCGTGCCGCAGAAGTGCCTGCTTGACCGGATCACCAGTTCCAATGGCAGCATCCGGGTTGAAGGGCTGGATGGCTCCGCGCGCTTGAAGACTTCAAACGGCGCCGTCCGAATCACACGCGTGAACGGTCCGGTGGAGGTGCAGACCAGCAACGGCGGTGTGGAGATTAACGATCAAACCGGCGGCTTGACCATCCATACCTCAAACGGCGGCGTCCGGGCCGATAATGTTCGAGGCGGGTTCGAGGCAACGACATCGAATGGTGGAATCCATGCACGGTTGAGCGATCCCGAACCCCAAAAGGCAGTGAAGCTGGAAAGCTCCAACGGTGGAATCGAATTGACCATGGACCGTATTAAGGACAACGATATCCGGATCAGCACTTCCAACTCCTCCATTCAGCTTCGGTTGCCTGCGAACGCAGGGGCGCAGCTACGGGCGCGGACGTCCAATTCGTCCGTCAATACGGATTTCGATGTCACAGTCAAGGCTGGGCAGTTGTCGAAATCGCACCTGGAAGGCACCATCGGACAAGGCGGGCCTTTGCTGGATCTTTCCACTTCCAACGGCAGCATCAAAGTGCAAAAAATCTAAGTGCGAAAATGGAATCTTGATCAAGACCATTATTTTCGACCTGGGGAAAGTCATCATCCCGTTCGACTTTCAGCGGGCCTACCATCGGATTGCACCGCTGTGCAGCTACTCCGCCATTGAAATCCCGGAGCGGCTGCGCGGCTGCGACCTGGTGACGCGCTTTGAAACCGGGACCATTGAACCGCGGCCGTTTGTGAAGGAACTATCCGAGCGTCTCGGTTTTGAGGCAGATTACGACGATTTCTGCACCATTTGGAGTAGCATCTTCCTGCCGAACACGCTGATTCCGGAAAGCCTGATTGCCGCGTTGCGAGAGCGGTACCGGTTGCTGCTGCTATCGAACACCAACGCAATTCATTACGAGATGGTCGGCGAGCGCTACCCGTTGCTTCGGCATTTTCACGACTATGTCCTCTCGTACAAGGTAGGTGCACTGAAGCCGTCCGCCGCAATCTACGAAGCCGCGATTCAAAAAGCCCAATGCTTGCCAGGGGAATGCTTTTTCACCGACGACATCGCCGCTTACGTTGAGGGAGCCAAGAGTCACGGGATTGATGCCGTTCAATTTCAAAGCGCAGCACAGATTGAAGCTGAGCTGCGCGCGCGCGGCGTAACCTGGTAGCCCGGCCTACCTCAGTATAGAGAGAATGAGTACAGAGAATCGCCGGCGGCCACCAACACGTACTGGTGTCCATCGAGCATGTAAGTCTCTGGAGCATTGGATATCTGGCCCAGATGGGTGTGCCAGAGGATCTTCCCATTCGCAGGATCGTAGGCTACCAGATTCCCTCCGGCATCACCGGCGAACAGCAGCTTTCCGGCTGTGGTCAATATGCCGTTTCCTAACCCGCCGCCAGTGCCTGGATACCTGTGCTTCCAGGCGACCTTGCCTGTCTTGTAATCGATGGCGGTAAGAAACCCACCGAGCGAGCCGACGCCGACTTCGTCCTTACCGCCCAGACCCATCGCTCCACGGGGATCGGTTTCGGTGAGATAGTACATGGCGTAAGATTCCTGTGTTGGAACGTAGAACAGTCCTGTGTCCGGGCTGTAAGCGGGTGGCGGCCAGTTGGTGGCGCCTCCATTATTTGGGGACACGAGCGAGCCGGGTACGGTGGAATCTTTTTCGGGATTCCGGACCGGCTGGCCTTTCGCGTTCACGCCTTTGGCCCAGTTAGCGGCTTCGGAGAACTTACTGGTCACCAATTGCTCGCCAGTCAGGCGGTCAAGAGTGTAGTAGTATCCGTTGCGGTCGGCGTGCAGCACCATCTTGCGCGGCTTGCCGTTGAAATCCCCGTCCACCAGGATTGGCGTTTCGGTGGAATCCCAGTCGTGGGTGTCGTGCGGGTTCACCTGGTAGTACCACGCCACCTTGCCGGTATCGACGTTGACGGCCACAATGGAGCAGGTATACAGATTGTCCCCGGCGCGGCTGGGAGGGTTGGTATAAGCCGGCGATGGATTACCGGTGCCGAAGATGTAGAGATGGGTTTCAGGGTCGTAGGAGCCGGGAATCCAGACGTTGCCGGCGCCGTGTTTCGCGCCATCCAGGCTGCCCCAGGTCTCAAGACCGGGATCGCCCTTCTTCATTGGGACGGTGTACCAGGTCCACTGAACATCTCCAGTTTCGGGGTCGCGCGCCTGGACGTAGCCAGGCTCATCGAGGTCATTACCGGTGCCGATCAGGATGTGGTTGCCCACCACGATGGGGGCCATGGTGGAGAAGTATTGCAGATTGAAATCGGCGATCTGTTTGTGCCAGCGCTCCTTGCCTGTTTTCGCGTCGAGGCACACCAGATAATCGTCGGCGGTCTCCATATACAGCCAGTCCCCCCACATGCCGAGGCCGCGGTTGCCGATGTGAGTGCCGCCTTTGGTTTTCCAGAAATAGTGCCAGAGTTCATGCCCATCGCGAGCGTCTGCGGCCCAGGCATTATCAGGCGTGGAAAAATAAAGGATGCCGTTGACCTGCAGAATGGAGCACCGGATGTTAGTGCCGCCACCGAAGGTGCCCATGTTTGCGTCGGGCGCCGCACCTTCTCCGCCGACGATGGTGGGCGGACCGCCGCCAAATCCGCCTCGTCCACCGCCTGCGGCACCGGGACTACCGGTCATCTTCGCCACCCAGGAGAGCGTTAGGTTTTTGACGTTCGATTGATTGAGCTGTTTGAGTGAGCTGTAACGCTTGCCGGAGTAATCGCCCGAGTAAGTGGGCCAGGATTCGCCGAGCGGTTTTGTGAGCAGGGCAGGATCAAGCATCTGTCCGGGCAGGATGCCGGGGAGAAGGCAGAAAAAGGCCGCAAGCAGCAGTAAATTATTCTTCATTTTTATTTCACCGTCACCAGCCACGCTGTCAGATTATGAATATCCTTGTCGGTGTACTTGGGCAGAAGGTCTTTGTGGGGCTGGAGCGGGTCGTGAATTTCCACTTTGGGCATGTCGCCGTCCCGGCGGAACGTGCGTTGAACGCCATCGGCTTCCGTCAGGGTGACGATGAAGTCGTCAATGCGGATGAGTCTGCCTTCTACTTTCGGTCCAGAAGGCGGAGTGACGGTCACGGTGGGAGTTAGATTCGTGCCTGGGGGCGGACCGCCCCGGCCACCTCTGCCGCCGGGCATCAGGACGTGATTTTGCAGCGACTTGGCATCGATGTACCTTGTTCCGATGCCCTTGAGATCGCCGGCAACGGAGTGGCAGCCGCTGCAAGTCGAGGTGAAGTATGCTTCCCCGGCCTTGGCATCGCCAACAAGGATGCTGGGCGGCGTCATCCGGGAAATATCGTAGCCGCCGACTTTGAAGCTGTGAATGTAGGCGGCAATATCGGAAATTTGCGCAAGTGTCATGGGGAACTTGGGCATCCCCTGGTCCGGGCGGCCATTTTGAATTACGGGGGCAATCAACTCGCCGTCTTTGTCGTTCAACACTAACTCCGAGCGAAGCAGGTTCGGTCCGCCTTCCCCGCCCCTGGCGTCGGAGCCGTGACAGAAGTTGCAATTCACGCCGTACAGGGCCCTGCCACGCTCCAAGGCGGCTGGATCGGCTGGTGGGCGGGATGGATAGGCCGGCATTCTAATTCGGACTGGCGCCGGCCGCGGATTTGCGGGTGCGGCGTTTTGTGCGGCGAGAGATGCCGCGGCAGCGATCGCAATTGCGATGTGGACGGCTACGCTTGCGGCTTTGTTGTCGATGTGCATTCCTTACCTCACCTCAAAACTGAGCGGTTGAGAATTTGTAGTCTATCAAGTCCGAGGATGACGTTTGTTTGAGCGGATTGGAGTCGTGATTCTAAAACTCCAGGCGAGCCTGGAACGCGATCATACGGGGTGAGCTATCGCCGCCCAGGCCGACACCGAGCAGTCCGGTCGGAGGCGCCGTTGTATAGGTCAGGGCTCCGAATCCAGTTTGCGTGGAGCGATTTCCCGAGATGCCGGCGTAGCCCAAAACGGGCAGACCGAAATTCGGATGATTGAGGACGTTAAAGAACTGCCCGTCGATGCGCAGCTTTACACGCTCGCTTACGGCAAACCATTTGGTGACGTAGAAATCACTCGATGTAAACAGAGGTCCGCGCAGTGCGTTGCGGCCGAGATTGCCAAACTGACAGTCCATTGGGGTATCGCCGCCCACGCAATTGCCCGTGCTTGGATCTACCGAAGAGACAAAGGCATCGGGGTTGAGCCACTGGATGGTTCCAGGCTGCGTGACTCCGGGAATGGATTGATGCAAATAGAGCGGTACCCCGGAGACGACACTGGCGTATTGAGGGCCGCCGCCCTGCGCGATTCCATTTCCATTGGCGGAGTAGGGAGAGCTCAGGACGGAAAAGGGAATTCCGCTGCGCCGGA
>JBBPYD010000223.1:0-34534 GCA_038200305.1 Bryobacterales bacterium | reverse complement strand
GTCGCGTTGAATACGGAGCGCTGAAAGATCGAGAGATTCCGACATAGGGGTATCTGACAGTAGTATACGCTGTCAGATTCGGACGCTACGCTCCGCCAAAGCAGCGCTGTTTGATTTACCTCATTCTCCTGTCGTGCACCCCTAACAGAGTACGGTATTCCTTTACGGTAAGGAATGGAGTACACTAGCCCGGGGGAAAGCAGATTACCACGGAGGCAGAGTATGGCACAGATCACGAGGCGAACGGCTATTCGGGATATGGCGATTGCCACTCCATTCGCGTTCGGCGCAACCGCTTTCGCCCGCGAGAAAGGCACTGCCTTCGCGCTGATCGGCGACCGGTATCATAATAGCGATTACATTCGCTCCGGCTTGGGAAAGACTTTGGGCAAAGATCTCGGGATTGCAATCGACTTTCGCGACGAGGTCAAATTGCTCGATGCAGAGAGTTTACAAGGCTACAAACTGCTGATCGTCTTTCGCGATGGCATGACGTGGCCGGACGGTTATCCGGATGAAAGCAGCAACGCCGCCTTCGCGCACCTCGGTTCGGCCAAGATAGTCAGCGAACCGCAGTTGCCCAAGTGGGGTGGCCAAGCAAATTACTGGATCACACCCGCTCAAGGCAAGGCGGTAAAAGATTTCGTTGCGGGCGGGGGAGGCGTGCTCTTTTATCACAACGTGACTTACATCAGCCCGCACAATTCCGATTTCCGCGATGTGTTGGGAGCCGTCACTCAGCAGCACCCTCCCATCCGTCCGTTTAGAGTAAAAGTGGTAAATAAGGAACACCCCATCACGCGTGGCGTGAATGACTTCGTCGTGACTGACGAGCAGCACTACATGACGTACGAGAAAGATCCGAAGTATCTACTTTTACAAAGCGTGAATGAGGACGGCCTCGATTTTAGAGGGCTTGGGACGACATCCGCTGCAGGATGGGCTTACGATTACGGCAAGGGACGGGTTTGTTACCTGGCGCCGGGTCACTTGTTGGTGGATCTTTGGAATCCAGAGTACGAGAAACTGCAGAAAAATGCCGTGCGGTGGTTGCTGCGGCAAATCTAAAATAGACATCCGGCCTAGGCGCGAGGGCCGGACGTGTTCACTGCAATGGCAGGAAGATCAGGCACACCGGCTGAGGAACCTTTACCTCGCCGCCGGTGGGCGTAAGCCGTCCAGTCTTCGCATCGATTCGAAATGGAACGATGTTGCCGGAATCCTGGTTTGCCGCCAACAGGTATGCTCCCGTCGGGTCAATCGCGAAATTGCGCGGAGTTTTTCCCTCCGTCGGCACCTGCCCTATCAGGGTGAGCGTCCCATTACGGGCGTCGATGGCGAAGACGGCAATGCTGTCGTGCCCGCGATTGGAAGCGTATAGAAATCTTCCATTGGGATGCACCTCTACCTCGGCCGAGTTGTTGATCCCGGTGAAGCTCGCCGGTAGCGTGGAGATAGTTTGCAATTGGCTTAACGCCCCATGAGCCGGGTCGTAACCGAACGCGGTAACAGCCGATCCCATTTCGTTAATCAGATAGTCGAACGCGCCGTTCGGGTGGAACGCCAGATGGCGCGGGCCGGCTCCGGGTGTCACCTCAGCGGGAGCGCCCTCCGCGGTCAGGGTGCCTTGCAACGGATTCAACCGGTACGTAATCACTTGATCGAGTCCCAGATCGGGAACCAGCACGAAGCGGTTGTCGGCCGATAGCTGCACCATATGAGCATGTGGACCTTTCTGCCTCGGGCCGGCGCTGGCGCCGCTGTGTTGCACAAATGCCGACGCTTCGCCCAGAGAGCCATCGTCCTTAACGGGGAACGCCGCCACGCTTCCGCTGCCGTAGTTTGCAACCACCAGGCACTTGCCTGATTTGTCCACAACCAAATGGCACGGCACTGTACCGCGCGTACTCACTTTATTCAAAAAAGTCAGCTTACCCGTTTTCCCGTCCACTGAAAAGGCGCTTACACTGCCGGCCTTCTGGCCCTCGTAGTTCGCGATCTCATTTACCGCATAGAGGAAGCGGCGATTGGGATGTAAGGTCAGAAATGAAGGGTTCTCGGTTTCGGCCACTAGCCCCACCGGAGTCAACTTTCCGGTTGCGGGTTGGAAGCGGTAGGCGTAAATGCCCTTGCTCTCCTGCTTCGTGTAAGTGCCTACATACACCAGGAACGCGGCCTTGCCGTTTGGGCTTGTTTGATCGCTCTGCGCGGCAAGCTTCGGGATCGGCAGCACACTCAAAATCGCGATGGACAGGATAAGCAAGTTCATCGGTGTTCTCTAGAAAATCGCTTTTAAGCCTAATTGCATGATGCGCGGACCAGTTACGGTATCGATGCGGCCAAACGCCGATGAGTTGAAAGTGGTATTGGGGTTCCCCAGATTCGCGTGGTTCAAGGCGTTGAACATCTCCCACCGGAATTCCAGCCGCGCCCGCTCTGTGACCTGGGTCGTTTTGAAGAACGACAGGTCCAGATTGTACTGGCCTGGCCCGTAGAACGGATTACGGCCCTCGTTTCCAAATGTGCCCAAAGTGGGAAGCGCGAAAGCCGTCGTATCGAAATACTGGGTCCGCTTCTGATCAAACGAACGGCTGGTCGAAAGCACGGGATTACCAACTACGTTGACGCGTTGGTTGCCGCCCCCTTGAAGAGCCCGGTCCGTTCCAGGCGCTATCGTCAAAGGACTCCCGCTCAGATAGCGAAAAATCCCATTCGTGCTCCAACCCCTCGTCAACGTGGCCGCTATTCCATGTGCCCAGGGAGATGGGATCGTATAGATAAAGGAAGTGACAAAATTGTGCCGCCGGTCGAAATCGGCAGGTCCATGCTCAGCCCTGAGATTATTGGGATCTTGCGGCAGGCTGGCGTTACGATCGAGCGACTCATAATCGAGAGCCTTCGAAAAAGTGTAATTCGAAAGGACGTAAATGCCTTTTGAAAACCGCCGTGTGGCCGTGATTTGCAGGCTATGATACGTCGAGTTGCCCGACGTCGAAGCTTGATCGATGCCCTGGAAATTCCGGTCGCGCCGCCTCGCGTCGATGTTGCCGTTGGTCGATAGCGGCTTTCCATCCGGACCATTACCGGGAATAAACGCCGCCGGATTCAGTTCCCGGTTAATCCAGAGCTTCGTGCCTTTCGATCCCACATAAGCGGTGGTGACCACGATTTCCGCCGGCAGTTCATGTTGAACGCTAAAGTTCCACTGCTGATTGTAAGGCGTTGCGGCATTGGGATTAAAAAAACGGGAAATCGGCATCGGCAAAATGAAATTATATGCTTTGCGGGCCTGATCGGTAGTGGGGGGAGTAAAAGGGTACGGATTCCCTCCCGGAAAATTAGCAAAGGGATTCTCAAACGACGGCGGATTCGGAATCGAGACATTCAGGACGAATGGCTGATTCAACTGAGTTTCGTTTAGAAGATACCCGCGCTCAGTGTTATAGAAAACTCCGTAAGCGGAGCGCACCGTGGTTTTCGAGTTGGCGCCCGAAGGCAGCCAGGCAAAGCCTACGCGCGGAGCGAAATTATTCCAGTCCTTGTTGTAAGTCGCCGGAGGGATACCCGCATCGCCCGGAAACACAAGCCCACGCGGAGCGTTGGGGTAGAGAGTCGATTGCTGGCCCGGGCGGTAAGCGACAATCTCGTTGTGGCCGTCATGGATTCCGAAATACGGCTCATAGCGAATTCCCAGATTCAATGTCAAATTGGGCCGGATTTTCCAGTCGTCCTGCGCGAAAGCGCCGAAGGTCTTGAACTGATTGTCGGTGCGCAACGTCGAATACTGCTGAAAGCTCGTCGGCAGGCCAAGCAGCCACTCGGCGAAGCCGTTGCCTGCGCGGCTGCCATTGAAATCGAACGAAGCTCCGTCGGCGTTGTAGACTTCGTGACGGTTCGCCTCGCTAAGAGCAAACTCAAAACCGAACTTAACTAAGTGGGCTCCACGGGTCACGGTCGCTGTATCGCGAATCTCATGTGCGGTCGGAACCACGTCGAAATAGGTGTTGCCGCCCGTCCCAAAGTAGCCCGAAAACGAACCAAGCCTCGTACTGTAAGGGTATTGGGGATTCTGGGCAACGGTGTTTACTCCAAAATCCTGATAGCGCAGGCCGGGCGCCACCGCCGGCGGCTTGCCCGGGAACTGGGCGGGTAAGATCGGGTCTGCCGCCCGGACAAATGCCAGACGGTTCAAGGTGTAGGTAAGCGCGTTAATAACATTCGGAGACACGATCTTCGTGTAGTTGCCGACGATGTGATTATTGGTCCAATTATTGAAGCCATTGAACAGTGGCAGCCCGGCGTTGGCTTTGGTGAAGGTATCGTAGTAGAAATAGCTAACGTAGATGAGATCGTTAGAAGTGAAGGTATGGTCAAACCGGGTGACATACTGGTCGCGCGTGTCGCTCCCCGGCGCGTTGAAGATAAGTTGATTGCCGTTTATATTCGGCAGCGGAAACAGAATGTTGCCAATGCCGATTGCGGCTTTCGATTGCCGGCTCAGCGGAATCACGTCATTCGGAAAGCGCAAGCCCGTCAGGGGATCAACCGGCTTCGACTTGCTTTGTGAGAAATCTCCTGAGCGTTCCGCCGCCGTCGGCAATACCTGACCCGTGTTGGTAGTCGCGCTACTCTCCCGAAGCGACTCCCAAGAGAAGAACAGAAATGTCTTGTCCTTGATAATCGGACCACCCAGGCTTGCGCCATATTGGTTCCGCTTCAGCGTCGGCTTGTTTACCAGACCCGCGTGGCCGAAAAAAGATCGAGCGTCGAGCTTGTCGTTTCTTAAATACTCGTATAAAGACCCATGGTAGGCATTGGTGCCGGACTTGGTTACCGCGGTCACCAGCGATCCTGCGCCGCGTCCGTACTCGGCGCTGAAACTGCTGCTCAGTACGCTGAATTCCTGAAGCGCATCGGGGTTCGGCATCGACGTTGGCGTGCCATCGTAAAGATCGTTGTTATGGCCTCCATCGAGCAGCACGTTATTGTCGTTCCCGCGGGCCCCGTTGACTGAAACGCCGTCCTCTTGAGAGAGGCTGACCCGCGCGCCGGTTTGGTTGATTGCTCCCGGAAGCAGCGTCTGCAATTGCAGAGCGTTGCGTCCATTGAGAGGCAAGTCTTCAATCAGTTCATGACTGACGACTGATCGCACGGCAGAACTGACCGTCTCCAGGCTCCTGACCGCGCCGGAGACTTCCACGGTGTCGCTGACCTGTCCGATCTCAAGCGTGAGATTCACGGTGAGAGCTTGCGCCACCGTGAGATTAATGCCGGTCTGCGCCATCTTTTTGAAACCCGAAAGAGCCACGTCGATCCGGTAATCGCCAACCGGCAGCCCGGAGAAGGTATACCGGCCGCCCGAATCCGTCGTCGCCATTTGTTGCCGTGCTGTCCCGGTATTGGTGAGCGTCACGGCGGCGCCGGGAACCACGGCATTCGAGCTATCGCTAACAACCCCGGCGATACTCGCGTTCCCTTGCGCGAAGGAAGGTTGAACTCCAAGCAAGCCTGTGAGTAAACCTAAACAGGCGATTACAACAGCAGAACAGGCCGTTTTTGCGGCTTCGACCGGAATTGAGGCTTTGAGCATCGTGCGCATGTGATCTGCACCTCCAAAAACCCACCGTGAATAATCCGTACTAGTCAGGTAGGCATCACAATGATGTTACCAGCAGGATCATACTGTCACCCTCCCCTCAGCAAGTCAAGTCCCCTGCCCGAACATTCCGAACACGTGGACTACCGGCAAGTTAATGATTTTTAGATAATAAGAATCGGATTTTGAGCGCGAGCCGCCGGCGTGCACTGTGTCCTTTCGGTAAGCTTGCGCCGATCAGGTCCGGACGAGGAGCCGTGACCAATTGGGTCGCGCGCGCGGGCGACCACCCGTTTTAGGAATGTTGTCCGGGCGTTGCAAATGTACTACGTCGCATTCGCGCAGCGGCCGTGCAGCCACGTATTACCTCGCTCGACAGGCGAAGCTTGCTGCGTCGTTCGTGTTCCCAGTCCCTTGTATACGGCAACCTTCGGGTACGGACAGAGGGGATGCGAGCGGTCAACGACGCCACTGGTGGAATGCGTCGCGACGACAGTTTCCGGCGGTATGCCGCGCTCTCCCCACTGTTCCAGAGCCGTTCGAAGGACACCGTGCACTCCAGATCCGCCCAGCAATTAGGCCGGCCATTGACATCCACATTAGGTGTGTATATCATGTGGATGAAGATTGGCAACCAGAATCACCATGACCAAACGCATCAACGTCGTCTTGCCGGAAACCACGATTCGCGCAATTGATCGCGTCGCCAAACCAGGCGAGCGGAGCCAGTTCATCAATCGGGCCGTCGAACACTATATTGCGACCCAGAGTGCGGAAGCAATTCGCAAACGGCTTGAAATCACCGCCATCCGGGATAGAGATCTGGACCGGGAGATTGCGCTCGATTGGACTGCTGTGGACAAGGAAGAATGGCGACAACTCGACAGGACCGAAAGCTCGCGAAAACCAGTTATCCAAAGCGCGGAGAAATCTACCTCACGTCGCTCGACCCGGCGGTAGGGCATGAGATCCAGAAGACCCGGCCCTCGCTCATCGTCCAAAACAACATATCGAACCGGTTGACCCAAACCACCATCGTTGCCCCGATCACTTCAACGGTTCGGTTTCCGCTCAATCCCGTGCATGCCCTGCTCGCAGCGGACACCACTACCGGCTTAGCGGCGCCATCTGTAGTCCTTCTCAATCAAATTCGCACTGTCGACCGCCAGCGCCTCATCAAAAGGCTTGGAGCCGTGAATGCAGCAACACTCGAGCGAATAGAACAAGCGCTGCGCATCAGCTTGGACCTGTCATAGCGCTGCGCCCCCTGCGGGACAATCCCCGCCCCTAATCTCCCGATAAATTCACCAGTTCCCGGCCAGGCGTCTCCGACTCCGCCAGCACAGCATCCGCCTGCTCCGTTGTAAACTCCGCCGTCTTCGAGTGAATATTCATGGAGCAGAATTTCGGACCGCACATGGAGCAGAAGTGCGCTTCCTTGAAGCCCTCTTCCGGCAGCGTCTCGTCGTGCATGGACCGTGCGGTTTCCGGGTCGAGAGATAGTTCAAACTGTCGGTTCCAGTCGAAGTTGTAGCGGGCTCGCGACAATTCGTCGTCACGGTCGCGCGCGCCGGGCCGGTGCCGCGCGATATCAGCCGCGTGCGCGGCAATCTTGTAAGCGATGATCCCCGCCTTCACGTCGTCTTTATTCGGCAGCCCCAGATGCTCCTTAGGCGTAACGTAGCAAAGCATGGAAGCGCCGTGCCAGCCGATCATGGCCGCCCCAATGGCCGAAGTGATGTGGTCAAAGCCCGGAGCGATGTCCGTCACCAGCGGGCCCAGCGTGTAGAACGGAGCCTCATGGCAAAGCTCCATCTCTTTCTCCACCTGTAACTGGATCTGGTCCAGAGGCACGTGGCCAGGACCTTCAATCATGGTCTGCACGTCGTAATCCCACGCGATCTTCGTGAGCTCACCCAGCGTCTTCAACTCCGCAAACTGCGCCGCATCGCTTGCGTCCGCCACGCAGCCTGGGCGCAGGCCATCACCCAGTGAGAAGCTGACATCGTGCTTCTGCAAAATCTTGCAAATGTCTTCAAATCGCTCATACAGAAAGTTCTGTTTGTGATTCTTCACCATCCACTCGGCCAAAATGGCCCCGCCGCGGCTCACAATCCCTGTGATGCGATTCCGCGCCAGCGGCACGTACTGCACGAGCACCCCGGCGTGGATGGTCATGTAATCCACACCCTGCTCGGCCTGTTCCTCAATCACCTCCAGCATGATCCCGATCGTCAGATCCTCCACTCGCCGGACGCGCGTGAGAGCCTCATAGATCGGTACAGTGCCGATAGGGATGGGCGATGCCTCAATGATGGCCTTTCTGATACGCGGAATATCGCCACCCGTAGAGAGATCCATCACGGTATCCGCCCCATACTTCACCGAATACTGGAGCTTTTCCAATTCTTCGCCGATGTTCGACGTCGTCGCGGAATTTCCGATGTTCGAATTGATTTTGCACTTCGACGCAATGCCGATACACATCGGCTCCAGCGCGGCATGATTGATATTTGCCGGAATGATCATCCGGCCCCGCGCGACCTCTGAGCGGATCAGCTCCGGCGCCAGATTCTCTCTGCGGGCGACGAATTCCATCTCGCCAGTCACCATGCCACGACGCGCATAGTGCATCTGTGTGGGGATCTTATCGTTTGCACGCTGTTTGACCCATTCGGTTCGCATGTGGCGATTATCCCACAGCAGGCTGTTTTATACTTCTTGCATGACCGGTCTCCGCGGCGTTGCTGTTCTGGCTCTTCTTGCGCTCCCGGCATTGGCCTCGGACAAAATTTCTCTCGACGAGTACCGGAACCGCCGCGCCGATCTCCGGAAAGCGAATGGCGACGCGGTCACCATCCTGTTCGGAAAAGTGGAAAAAGATGGTGGCGACCTCCGCTCAGGCTTCTTTCAAGAAGCGAACTTCTATTACTTGACGGGTTGGACCGAGCCTGGCGCCATTCTGGTGATGACGCCATCCAGCGAGGTATTGCTGATTCCCCGCCGGAATCGCGAGCAAGAGAAGTGGACCGGACCGAAGCTCTCCCCAGAGGACACCGGTGTGCAAACCGCCACTGGATTTGAGAGCGTGCTGCCAGTCGAGCAGTTCGAGGCCGGCCTCTTCAAGTGGGCTGAGGCCGGGAAGCGCATCTTTACATTATTCGACGAACCGCAATCGGACGCATTGAGGAAATTGCTTCCCTTGCGGGTTTTCGAAGACGCCAAAACGCCAATTGCGCGGCTGCGAATGAAGAAGTCACCGGCGGAAATCGCCCTCATTCAACATGCCACCGATGCCACCCTGGATGCGCATCGCGCGGCATGGAATAAAATCCGCCCCGGCGTAACGGAGTTTCAGGTAGCTGCCACCATGGCGGGAGTGTACTTCGGAGCGGGTTGCGAGCGCCATGCCTATGCTCCCATTGTTGGCTCCGGCCCGAACGGCGCCATTCTGCACTATTCGAAAAACGCGCGCACCATCGATCGCGGTGAATTGGTTCTGATGGATGTGGCCGCCGAATGCTCCATGTATGCCAGCGACGTTACGCGCACCGTTCCGGCGAGTGGCAAGTTCAACGGCCGGCAGCGCGAGCTATATCAGATTGTCCTCGGCGCGCAGCAAGCCGTCATTGACGCCATTAAACCCGGCATGATGCTCGGCAAGTTGTCGCCGAACAGCCTTAATCAGATCGCCGTCGATTACTTCAACTCTCACGGCAAAGATAAACACGGAAACCCGCTCGGGAAATACTATACGCACGGCGTCAGCCATCATGTTGGCCTGGACGTGCATGATCCGATGGATCCATCCCTTCCGCTTGCGCCCAATATGGTGATTACGGTGGAACCTGGCTTGTACATTCCGGAAGAAGGGATCGGAATCCGGATCGAGGATATGGTTCTGGTTACTGAGAATGGGGCGCAGTTAATGAGTTCGAAGCTTCCCAGGACAGTGGACGAGATTGAAAAAATCCTGTCCTCTCACCAGTAGAGTCCATGGCTCAACGCCCAGGCAGAGTGACGCTTGGCTACCTATGCGTGCTGGCGGTTTCCTTCGCCGCCGCGATGACGGCGGGCTGGACTCCGCTGGCCCGCGGAATCGACGGCAGCGCCTACGATTGGATGTTCCAATTGCAGCCGCCACAACCGTGGGAACCGGGCTCCATTATCCTCGCAATCGATGAGGCCACCCTGACGCAAACCGGCGGCACTCGTCACCTTCGGCGGGAACTGGCCAAGGGAATGAAACGGCTGATTTCCGTGCGCCCGAAGGCGGTGGCAATTGACGTTATCCTCACCGACGAAGCCGATCCCGCGGAAGATACCGCCTTGGAAACGGCATTCCGCGGCACGCCGAACCTGGTCCTGCCGAGCGACTTGATTCCAAGTCCCAGCCGCTGGGAAGATCCGCTGCCCCGTTTCCGGAAATACGCGGCCGCTGTAGGTCATGTCCACGCCGACCCCGACCCCATCTGCCGCACGCTGGTGCTTTACAAAGTTGCCGGTCACGACCGCCGCTGGGCCCTGTCCTTAGAAGCCTTCCGCCTCTCGGTTCTCGGTCCGGAGTCTGCTCTTATCGTGGAATCGCCGAAGGCGCTCCAGATAGGCTCCACTACAATCCCGGTCAGCCGTGCCGATGCCGCGCTCCAGATCCGCTACCTGCAACCTTTGCCCGGCGGCGCCTCACGCATCCCGGCCGTCTCCCTCACGCAGCTCAACCAGGACGCATCGCTGGCTGAGCGCTTCCGTGGCAAAGCCGTCTTCGTGGGCGAAACCGCGCTCTCCCAGGCGCGCGACCGCCTGATGACGCCGTATCAGCAAACGATGACTGGCGTCGAAATCCACGCCCAGGCATACGAAACCATGGCTCACGGCCAGTTTTTCCAGCCCGCTTCGAATCTAACGGTAGCCGGCTTCTGCTTGGCCATCACCATCGCAGCCGGCTTCGTCTTTTTCTACTTCACCGGATGGCCCGCCTACCTGCTGGGCGCTGTTCTGCTCGCGGTTGCCCACGCGGCTCCGCACATCGCGTTCTCACGCAATGTTATCTTTCCCTATCTGGCGCCCGTTCTGGCCGCGTGGCTGTCCGTGGTCGGCGCCGCCGCCTGGATGTACTTCGTGGTTCGCCGGCAGTTGTACCAGTCGGAATCCGACAAGGCCCGCTATCAGCAAGCAATTCATTTCGTGACACATGAAATGCGGTCGCCCTTGACCGCGATTCAAGGTTCCAGTGAGATGATGGGCCGCTACAATCTAAACGACGAAAAGCGTAAGCAAATGGCGCAAATGATCAATTCGGAGTCCAAGCGCCTTGCCCGGATGATTCAAACGTTTCTCGACATCGAGCGTCTCACCGACGGGCAAAGCGAGATTCGGGCGGAGCCTTTTGAATTGCAGCAAGTAATTGAGGCCTGCCTCCAGCGCGCTCAACCTCTCGCTGAGCGAAAGCAAATTGAGTTGCGCGTAGAAGAGTTGGACACATTTCCGTTAGTCGGCGACCGGGAACTCATGGAGTACGCCGTCTATAATCTGCTGACCAATGCAATCAAATATTCCCCTCCGGAGACTATCGTCACCATCCGCGCGCTTGGTCACGGACAGACTTTACGGCTTTCTATCGTCGACAACGGAATTGGCATGGATGACAAGGAGCTCCGGAATATATTCAAGAAATTCTACCGGACGAAAAAAGCCGAGACATCGGGAGAGGTAGGCACGGGAATTGGATTATCCATTGTGGAGCAGATCGTGCAGCATCACGGCGGCCGCATGGAAGTGACCAGCACACCTGGAAAAGGATCTTGTTTTACTATGGTATTGCCCCGCGGAACAGTAACCCAACCAGCGCCTGTGCCCAAACTAGTCTCAAATTGAGATCCATTCCTAATTCATTGAGGTTCCATTGTCGCGTTTGCTCGTAGTGGAAGATGACAACTCGGTTCGCACCACGGTAGTTACCTTTCTGGAACTGGAAGGCTACGATGTAGAGGCTGTGTCTTCCACGCGTGACGCCTTGGATCGCTTGAGTAAGCAGCCGTACTCCATTGTTGTATCCGATATCTATCTGGATGAACGCACCGGGCTGGATGTATTACGTGCGGCGCGGGACGCCAATCCTTATTGCGCTGTAATCCTGATGACCGGCCGCGGCACCATGGAGACCGTGATGCGCGCGACTCAGGGCGGCGCGTTTGACTATCTTGCAAAACCGTTTGAGCTCGACCGGCTTCTCGACATCGTAAAACGTGCCGAGGCCTCTTTCACGGCTCAGCATGAAGACGACATCGAACCAGAGGATCTCCCTGAGACCGAGATGATTGGTAGTTCGGCCAGTATGGTTGCGATTTATAAAACCATCTCGCTCGCCGCGCCAAAAGACGCAACCGTGCTGATCGAAGGCGAGACCGGTACCGGCAAGGAACTGATCGCGCGATTGATTCACCGCAACAGCGCCAGGGCGGATTATCCATTTGTGGCAGTCGATTGCGGCGCTATCACCCCAACGTTGATCGAGACGGAACTGTTCGGAGCGCTGCGAGGTGCCTACACCGGATCGGACAGGGATCGCATCGGATACTTTGAGGCCGCGCACCGTGGCACCATTTTTCTCGACGAAGTAGGTGAGATCGAGTTGAACTCACAACTCAAGCTGTTGAGGTTCCTGCAGGAGCGCGAGATTAAACCAGTGGGTGCAACCAAGGCGAAGGCGATTGATGTCCGGGTGGTCGCGGCGACCAATCGCGATTTAAAAAAACTAGTGGACGATGGAGAGTTCCGTGAGGACCTCTGGTACCGGTTGAATGTGATTCGGATTCAAGTGCCGCCCTTGCGGCAGCGCAGGGGGGACATTCCCTTGCTGGCGCAGTTGTTCCTCAGGCGATGCAATGAACGTTACCAGCAGGAAGCGAAGCTCACCGAATCTGGCCTGCGCGCGCTGGAAGAGTACACCTGGCCAGGGAATGTGCGCCAGATGCAGCACCTCATCGAACGCCTTAGCATCCTGTCGCCGAATAATCGCATTGACGAGGCGGCAGTGCGGTCGGCCATTGAATCCATGGATCCTCGGGAAGGCGCGGGAGATACCCTGGCCGACACCGAAGCCGAGCAAATCCGCAAGGTTTTGACGGCAGCGGGGGGAAATAAGAGCCGGGCCGCAAAGATTCTCGGCATCGAACGGAAGACGCTTTACCGCAAACTCGAGCGGATGGGTCTATAAATCTATATAGCGTCGGTCTAAAGGCACGAATGTTGGCCATTGATCGTCACTGGGGTTTGGTGTATTCTTAGGTCAGGCCCAGCGAGTTGGCGCTCGCCAAGCCTGGGTTGGCTATCTCATTTTACGAATGAGAAGAGTCAACTCGATGGTGCCGATGAAAATCAGTACCACCTTGACCGAAAGAGCGATCATTTTGATCACCCCTCTTGCTTCGTAATGTATGGACAGGCCCGGGTGTTGACCCCGGGCTTTCCCTTTTGAAGCTCGAGGCTTCATCAAGATCACCCGTCCATTGCCCGCCGTACCGAAGCAACTCTCTATCCTACAGCAATTCCTTCCGTACTCGATCAGCCTAAAACTTTACCCTTCCATTCCGCGATAAACAGGCGTAAAATCAGGGCGATTAATAAAACTGGAGGATCTGACCATGTTTGACAGCCTCGATGATCAAATGAAAATGGATGAAGCCAAAGAGAGTACCCGGACCGAGCGTTGGCTGCGCTGGACTGCCGTGGGTGTTGTTTCTGTGCTCGTGTTTGGTGGCCTGTATTTCGGCATGCACCTGCTACAATAATTAGTTCTGCGCAAGCAAGTCCGGCCTCAGCACCGGGCTAATTGCAAACATAACCCGCATCACTGCCGCGGGATATTCCGCGCTGGAATTGTAAGTGTGAAGTATGCCCTCTACGCTCTTATGCCGGTAAAGCTTAGACTTGGAAAGCCGGTCCGCCACGGCATGGATTCCGGCTTTTACTGAGGAGAATTTTTCATTACAAGATCCCCATCCGAGGATATTGTTATTTTGATATTGTTTTCCACCGCCGGATTCCACCACGGAGATACTAGGCAACAGTCTCCAATCCAGATTGTTTCGATCTGCCGCGAGAATGAAATCCTGCACGTGAGCGCTGGCCGGAGATTTGCGGTTTTCAAAGAAATGTTTCAATAGAGCAAACCTCGGGTCGGACTTAGTATCTTTGATTTGGGGGTTTTCGATAGCGTGCGGGATAACGGGTGTTGCCAGAATTCCCGCGAACATAACAATACCTTGGGACACAAGTCTTCTCAAGTTAGTTTCCTCCCTAAATTCGTTTAGTTACAGCAACTTACCGTGGGCTTGCACCCTTGGCCAACGTTAGAGGTAGACTCTGGCGTGAGATAGCACGTTTTGTAGTATAACAGCTATTTCAATTTTGAAACAACAGAAAATCAAAAGGTCGCGAAAACTTTTTCGCGCCCCGATGTAAGCTATTGATTCAATTACAAACTAGGTGGATGACTTTTGGCGGTGATCTCACGGGTCCCGCGCGGGGTTTCGACTTTCAACTGGAGTTCGTCGCCGACCATTTTGCCGGTATAGTTCATCTTCATCTCATTGCCATTCCTTTCCATCTTAACGACGAAAGAAACGTTGTCGCCGTCCACTTTCCCTTCCGAAATCGGGGTTTCGCCATTTTGCGCCGAGACGGTACCCATCAGCTTGCTGCCATCCTGTTTGAGATCGAAAGTCTGTTTACGGGTGTCACCGTTCTGGGTTTTCGTCTCAGCAGTCCATTTTCCACTCACATCGGCGGCAAACGCACCCGTAGTGAATAGGGCCAGCGTAAGCGCCGCGATTGAGAACAGTTTTAGTTTCATAGGTTTCCTCTTCCGCAGCCAACGGGCCTGCAGCTTCTTGAAGTGATTACAGAGAGAAAGATGGCGGATCAGGTACCAAAGTTACAGGAGAGGTAGTGAATTTACATTACTTGACATACGCTACTTCACTCCGCCCATTAGATTTTTGATGGGCTTGACCAGAGCGGCCAGCACCAATCCCACTACAATGGAAAACACGGCCACAATTCCAAAGAGACTCGGAACCCCAAAAGAGCCGTACAAAGATGTCAGTCTCCCTCCAATGTAGTTCCCCACCGATGAGGCCAGGAACCAAATGCCCATGATCAAACCTACAAACCGGGCGGGGGCCAGTTTCGTCATGGCACTGAGGCCTACCGGACTGAGGCACAGTTCGCCAATCGTGTGGAGCAGGTAGCAGATCCACAGGTAAATGGAACTGACCTGAACCCCGTTCGCCGCCCGGACTGCTCCTACCACCATCACCAGGAACCCCAGCCCGACGAAGATGAGGCCCAGGGAAAACTTCGCGGGACTGGAGGGATCCCGATTTCCCAAACGAACCCAAATCCAGGCCAGCACTGGAGCCAAGGTGATGATAAACAGGGAGTTTACCGACTGAAACCAACTCGCCGGGTATTCGAAACCGAGGATTGTCCTGTCCGTGCTCCGCTCCGCAAACAGATTCAAGGTCGATCCGGCTTGCTCGAACGCGGACCAGAAAAGCGATGCCGCCAGGAACAGCACAAAGATCACGATGAATCGTTTCCGCTCCACAGGGGTCGCTTCCGCTACAAAGATCAGCCAACCGAAAAGGACGGCGGTAATCAGAACCAGGATCACTCCCAGCGCATCCGCGACGCCCTGGACCGTCAACGAAAGTACTCCTGCGATGGATAGGGCCGCAGTAAGCGCCGCTAATCCCACAGTGATCGAAGTCCAAAGAAAGAAGTTCTTCTTCTGTTTGGCTGCTTTTTCCGGATCGCCGGCCACTGCCGGATACAACCCTGCCGTGCCCAGGTATTTGCCCCCCAGCACGTACTGAATCAAACCCAAAGTCATCCCAATTCCAGCCAGACCGAACCCGAGGTGCCAGTTCACCTTCTCCCCCAGCCACCCGCAAGCCAGCGGTGAGAGGAACGCACCGACGTTGATCCCCATGTAGAAAATCGAAAAGCCCGCATCGCGGCGATTGTCGCCTGGGGCGTACAGAGCGCCCACCATAGTACTGATATTCGGCTTCAGCAGGCCCGTTCCGATCACGATCAGCGCGAGTCCAAGATAGAAAGTGGTGAGCCCCGGCACAGCCATGCTGAAATGCCCGCACGCGATCACGATCCCGCCATAAAGAACCGATCTGCGCTGGCCCAGAATGCGGTCCGCGATCCACCCGCCCGGCAAACTCACCAGATACACCATCGCCGTGTAGAAGCCGTAGATCGCGCCGGATTTTGAATCGCTGAACCCCAGGCCGCCCCTTTCCACGCTGGCGGTCATGAAGAGGATCAGCAGCGCCCGCATTCCGTAAAAGCTGAAGCGCTCCCACATCTCCGTGAAATAGAGAGTGGCCAATCCCCTGGGATGTCCAAAAAATTGAGCTTCTTGGGGCAGGGAGGAAGGGCGTTCCGCGGACGTCTTCATATCGCAGCTTAATTGTAGACCGGCAAGGACCCGTGGAATCTGGTATGTTGTCTCAAAACGATGAGAATCGCGGTTTTGCTGTTCGTTCAGACGTTATTGTGTGCGCAGACGGTTCCAAAGAACATTAATCCGGTCGTAAAGAAGATCGTAGATGAGGTCTCCGAACAAAACATTACCGCAACGTTGAAAAAACTGGAAAGCTTTGAAACACGCAACACGTTTTCCGCCACGGACGACCCCGTGCGCGGCATCGGCGCAGCCCGGAAGTGGATTTACGATCAGTTGCGGGGCTATAGCCCGCGGCTTGAGGTTTATTACGATTCCTACAAAGTGAAGAAGCAGCCTCGCGTAGCCCGCGACGTGGATGTTGTCAATGTGATTGCAGTGTTGCCGGGAACGGTCAACAAAGACCGGCAGATCGTGATCTCCGCGCATTACGATTCGCTCAACCTGGTTTTCAAGCCCGGCACGCCGCCAGCTGGGGAGCAGCCGGAACGCGATGAAGAGAAGTCCTTGGCCGCGCCCGCTCCTGGCGTGACAGATGATGCCAGCGGCACAGCAGCCCTACTCGAACTGGCACGCATTATGAGCCATTATGAGTTTGAAAAGACGGTCGTTTTCATCGCCTTCGCGGGTGAGGAGCAAGGCGAGATCGGAAGCATTCCCTTTGCCAGCAAAGCGCAGAAGGAGAAGCGGCTGATTGAAGGTGTTTTGAACAATGACATCATCGGAAGCGAGATTTCCGGCAACGGGCGGACGGATAACAACACCGTCCGGATCTTCTCCCCGGACCCGCGCGACTCCACCTCCCGGGAACTGGCGCGCTATCTCAAGACCGTCTGTGAACGGTACGTCACCTCCATGAAAGTCGATCTCGTTTTCCGCGAGGACCGCTTCTCGCGCGGCGGAGATCACATGGCCTTTATCGATCACGGATTTCCAGCCGTGCGAATCACCACCGCGAGTGAGAACTACGCGAACCAACACAGTGCAACCGATACGTTCGCGAACACATCCCCTGCTTATACAACGCGAGTGGCCAAAATAAACGCGGCGGGTCTGGCCTCTCTGGCGCTTGCTCCCAAGCCGCCGGTTGTGACCAGGGAGATCAAGACCGGGATCAATAAAGGAAGGCAAGGTCCGAATCTGGCGCGCGGCAAATCCCGCTACGATGCCGTGCTTCGCTGGACGCATGAAAACCCTGAGCCAAACCTGCTCGGTTTCGCAATTGTCTATCGCTCCACGCGAGCGCCGTTCTGGGAAAGCGAGATCTTCGTCGGCAACGTGAAGGAGTTCACGCTTGAGAATGTATCGGTGGATGAGTATGTATTTGGGGTAAAAGCAATCGACAAGAACGGCAACGAAAGCCTGAACGCCGTTTACCCGGATGGAGCTTTTCCGCATCGCGAAATCGAAATTTATTAGAGCGGCTTCGACTTAAGGCGGAGTGCATTCGTTAGCAGTTTCCCGAATATGCCGCGCCGGTTGGCGTCCAGAAACAGCCACGACAACACTCCCACAATTGCCGGAGCCCGAAAATTTGGATCGACTTCCCGCCGGCGGCCCAGAATGCCCGCCACTGTTTCACGCGGCTTCTCGCGGAAGTCATCCAGCATCGCCGTCTGATGGACGCAGGAAATGGTGCAAAGCGGAGCGCAAGCTTTTGGCCGGGCGGCCTCCCGAATCAGATCCGCAATGGTGTACTCCTCCAACGGAATTCCGGGCTTGCCTCGCTGCTGGGAGCAATAATGCACAAGACCATCCTCACAGATATATAAGAAACGTCCACCTGCGCGGCAATGCCAATCATTCGGAATGCCGCGGCTAATATTTTCCTGAAAACTGTCAAAGTGAGCGAAAGAGAACAGGGACGTGCTGAGCCTGCGGAACCGCTCGTAAACGCTTCGATGCTCATCCGCGAGCGGTTCTAATTGGCCGGTACGATCGTGCAGGATGCCGACGGTGCTGGTAAAGCCAAGTTTGCGCGCCCGCGTGCCCACCTTGAACGCGTCCTCCGGGTTCTTTATGCCCGCTCCCAGCACAGAATTGATGGTGACGCCGAATTCGGCATATTCGGCCATCCACTGCAATTTGCGGTCGAGCACTTTGAGGCTCTTCTTCGAAACGTCATCCGGCAGCACATTATCGATACTGATCTGTAGATAATCGAGTCCGGCGCGGTTCAGGCTCACAATACGGCTGGGAGTGAGCAGCAGACCATTGGTGATGAGCGTAGCAATCGCGCCCCGTTCCCGGATGCGCCGGATGATGGCATCCAGATCGGGGTGAAGCGTGGGCTCACCGCCGCTGAGCGTGATAATGGTGGTTCCCAACTCAGCTAGACGGTCGATGCGGCGGAGCATGACATCAAGCGGTACTGGATCTGAGACCTTGTCGTACTCGTTGCAATAAGCGCACTCCAGATTACAGCGGCGAATCGGGACCACCTGGGCCAGAATCGGATGGGAGGCCGATTGCATCGCCTTGGTGAACATCCGTATCTCACGGATCTTCCGGTCAGTCTGCTTGAAGAATTTCCGGACCTGCCGCATCGTGCGCCCCACTTCCAGTGTGACACCGGCGCTTAAAACAGAATTTTCAGCCCGAACTGCAACTGCCGCGGCGAGTTCGATTGTGAGCTGATCACGCCAAAATTGGGCGCAGTGACGCTCGTGTTCGGGCCGCTGAACAGAACCCTGTTGAACGCGTTGAGAAACTCCGCCCGGACCTGCACGCGGATGTATTCCCTGGGGAAGAACTCCTTGAAAATTGACAGGTCGGAATTGTTGACCCGCTGCGTACGCAGGCTGCCGATGTAAGGGGCCGTGTTGCCTAACGTGAAAGGAACCGGTTGGCTGAACACGCTGGTATCGAAATAACGGTTCAGGCGTTGATGAATGTCGCCGGACAGAGTTGCCGATTGTCCATTGTTATTCGCCCTCTCGACAGGGTTCCCCAGACCGGAAACATTGCTCGCGCTAATGGACAATGGGGTGCCGCTCTGCAGAGTGGTGATGCCATTGAACTGCCAGCCGCCCAATATCACCTTCAACGCCGCCGGAGCAGTCGAGCCGAAATGGCGGCCGCGCCCAAACGGAAGTTCGTAGATATAACCGATCACGAACCGGTGCGGGATATCGTAGCTGGTCACCGCCCGGTCGGCAAGAATATTGTAACTATCCTGATGGTTCACGCCGTTGTCAATCACTTTCGAGAATACGTACGATCCCTCGAATTGCAGCCCATGCGAATAGCGTTTGCTGAAGCGGACTTGCAGGCTGTGGTACGTGGATGACGATCCACTGGAAAATAGCGGGATCACGCTGGTGAACTGGGGGTAAGGCCGCAGCAGTTGCGCGCGCGAAATCTGCGGCGCGGCCAAAACCCCGGAGTTCACGATATTGTAAAACGGATTCGACACCAGATCGTTCAAATGAGAGCCGAGACTCAGATACACCGGATTGATTTGATCCAGGTCCAGCCCGCTTTCGCTGTTTCGCTGCAATTGCAAACCGCGGTTGCCCACATAACCCACTTCAAACATCGCATCGCCCGGCAGCGCCCGTTGTACGTTCAGGTTCCACTGCATCGTGTATGGGGTTACCGTGTCCCGAAGATCGCCCTGGATTGGGCCGCCAGCGCCGGTCAGCAATCCAGCCGCGGAACCGGGTGGCGTCTGGAAACCTTGCGGGAACGGATTGGACAGCAAGTTGTACGGCGTGATCCCATCGAGCGATCCCACCCAGGTATTCTGAACGCGGAAACCGTAAGGTCCTACGGTGCCCGCGGCTTCCTGGGGCGACGGGCCGTAAACATTGCCCCACCCACCGCGAATTACCGTGGCTCCGTTGAGCTGATACGCAAATCCGATTCGCGGAGCCAGGTTGTTGAGGTCCGAATTATATTGATACCGGCCACGTCCATCCATGTTGACGAAAACGAGTCCGCCACGAAGGTCTGGGAGTCCCGGCGCTTGCGCCGAAAGAGGCGATTTCACGGAAGGATCGAAGTAATTCACGCGGTTATAACGTTCCGTGCGCGGCGTGTCCAGGTCATAGCGCAAGCCGAGGCTAAGCGTCAGCTTCCGGCTCACCCGCCAGTCGTCTTGTACGTAAAACGCGTGATAGAAACTCTGGGCCGCCACGTCTTTGAAATTCTGGATCAGGTCGCCGGAGCCGGTGCCAAGCAGCAAAGATGCAATGCCATTGCCGGCTGTTGTGCTGGCGGCGCTTGGGTTTGGCCCCTGCGTGAAATTCGTTCCGAAATTATAGTTGCCAGATGTATCGCGGTACTCGTGGTTATTAACACGAATCATCCTGCCCTCCCAGCCGGACTTGATCGTGTGGGAACCCGCGATCTTGGTGATGCTGGCCAGAGCGCTGTACGTCATGAACGCGTTGCGGCGGTTGTCCTGGTTTCCAAGATTTGCATAACCGGTCGTCGTGACATTAGGGAAGATCGGCAAATAACCTGCCGTATCCAGGTCCTTTGGCAAACCCAGCGAACTAACCTGAAATCCAAGACCCTGATTCGCGTACAGGTAAAGAGCGCGTGCAAAGCCCAACCGTGCGCTCACAATGGTGGTTGGCGATACCGTTTGCGTGTAATCGGCCACAGCATTGCGCATATAATTCTGTTGGTTAATCGCCCCTCGCGCAACGGCTTGGCCGGACGGGAAAAGCGTGGCCGGAACATCGTTACTGAAGCGGTCCGAATAACGCGCGAAAAACCTCTTCGTATCGGTGAAGTTGTGATCTATCTTCACGTCCCAACTGTTGATGTCGTTCAGGTGCGACCCCGTCGCGTAGTAGTTGTTCGTATTGGTAACCGGGGTGCCCGCGGTGTTCGGCAAAGGAAAATACTTGACCAGATTCGCGGACACCGGGTTGATGGTGGAAGCTGGAATAACATTGCCCGCGAATGGATCGCGGATGTAGCCGGAACCCGATGGATTGGCCCTGGTTGTGAAAGGGTTGAAGATCTGAATCTGTTTGCCGTTTGCCGCGAATGTCTGAGAGAAGTCGCCTTGCCTTTGCAGCAGCGTCGGCACCGTGGTGGTCACCGATTGAAACGCCCGCTGCCGTAAATCCTCCAGCGAGAACAGGAAAAAGGTTTTGTTCTTCTTGACGGGACCGTTGAAGACTCCGCCGAATTGGCTGCGCTTAAAGCTGGCAAGCGCCACGCCGCGGGAGTTGGAAAAGAAATCGTTCGCGTCCACCGCGGAGTTGCGCAAAAACTCATACGCGGCGCCGTGCCAGGCATTGGAACCGCTCTTGTAGATCAGGTTGACCACGTTGCCAAGACTCCGGCCGAACTCCGCTGAATAGTTCTCGTTCATCATTTTGAATTCGCTGATCGCGTCCACCGAAGGGAACACTCCGACCCCGAAATATCCGTTCACGGTCGGAAAGCCGGCCGACACGCCATCCACCATCGTCTCCATGGAAGACCCGCGCGCGCCATTCACTGAGTAGCTCAATGAGTTGTAGTCGTTTCCGATCCCGCCGGCAACTCCGGGCGTGAGGTAAATCAGCGAATACACGTTTCTCGTATTGAGCGGCAGGTTCAAAATCGCGCGGTTATTTACCACGTCGCCAATGACGGCCGAATTGGTTTCCAGTGTGGAGGCATCCGCTTTCACCGTCACGGTTTCTGTCAATTGGCCCACATCGAGCGTGGCATCCAGCTTCGCCTGCTGCTGCAATTCCAGTACGACACCGCTGCGCATGTATCTTTTAAACCCCGGGGCCGAGACCTCTACCACGTAGGAACCCGGTGTTAGCTGCAGCAGCACGTAATTCCCATTCACATCCGTTTTGGCCTCCGTGCGTGCATTGGTCGCAACGTTGACAGCGCTCACGGTTGCAGCCGGAACAACGGCTCCCGAATCGTCCCGAACGGTCCCCACCAGTCCGGATGTGATGGATTGTGCAAGCAACACGGTGGTTGCAAAGATGGTTGCAAAGATGAAAACCACGAAATTCCGTTGTGTTTGAGTCATAACTTTATGAAAAGTATACGTTAGGCGACGGACCCCGGTCGATGTGATACCGTGGAGTGTTCAGCGCTTTGCGGGAGGATGAATGGAAGCCCTTGGAATGATTGAGACAAGAGGTCTCATAGGCGCCATCGAAGCGGCCGATGCGATGGTGAAGACGGCCAAGGTCATCGTGCAGGCTAAAGAGTACATTGGAAACGGGTACGTGACAGTCACGGTGCGGGGCGATGTGGGGGCTGTAAAGGCCGCCACCGATGCAGGCGCCGCAGCGGCCCGGCGCGTGGGCGAACTGGTCGCAGTGCACGTCATCCCCAATCCTCATCAGGATGTGGAGAGGGTGCTTCCCGGAGCGAAGAAAGCCGGAAACTCCATCGGATAGTTACTGCTGAATCCGCGAATGTTGCAAGATCCAGACCTCCTCGCTCTGCAAGAGGTCCGCACAAAGGTAGACGAAGCCTATGCGGCCTGGCAGAAGTACCGTACATTCCAGCAAGACCGGGTCGACACAATTGTCGAAGCCATGGCTGCCGCGGCGCGGGATAATGCGCGGCATCTGGCTGAGCTTGCCGCGAGCGAAACCGGATACGGAAATGCCCGCGATAAATTAGCGAAAAACCTGCTCGCCGCCGACCTGCTGCCGCGTACCATGCGAGGAATGAAGACGATTGGCATCGTCCGGGAAGACACTGAAAAGAAAATTGTCGAGATCGGCGTGCCCCTTGGCGTGATCGCGGCCATTCTGCCGACGACGAACCCAACATCCACCGCAATTTACAAAGTTCTGATTTCGCTGAAGGCGGGAAACGCGATCGTCTTGAGCCCGCATCCAAGGGCAAAGCGGTGTACCTGCGAAACCGCGGCGGTCCTCGCCAATGCCGCGAGACAGGCTGGCGCACCCGATGGCATCATCCAATGCATCACCAACACCACCCTGGAAGCGACGAACGAATTGATGCGGCACAAGCGCACCGCCGCCATCCTTTCAACCGGCGGCAGTGGCATCGTGAAAGCGGCGTATTCAAGCGGAAAACCTGCGTTTGGTGTCGGGCCGGGTAACGTTCCGGTGGTGATCGAAAAAACCGCCGACGTCGCGGACGCCATAGCCAAGGTTGTTTCCGGTAAGTCGTTCGACTATGGGACGCTTTGCTCCAGTGAACAGGCAATTGTCGTAGAGAACTCCCTGCGCGAGAAGGTGATCGCCGAACTCAAAGCGCAGAAGGCGTTCCTGTGTGACGAACAGCAAAAGCAGGCGCTCGCGAAGTTGCTGCTGGTTCCACCTATGTGGAGCGTGAACCCAAAATGTGTAGGACAGCCCGCGCCTAAAATTGCGGAGATGGCGGGTTTCACTGTTCCTGCCGATACATCCATTCTAGTGACGGAACTGGAGGGAGTCGGTAGAGACCATCCGCTTTCGGCTGAGAAACTCTCGCCGGTGCTCTCACTGTTCTTTGTGAAAGATTTCGCCGCTGCGCTGGATGTCGCCGAATCCATTCTACGATTTGGAGGACTCGGCCATACTTGCGGCATCTTCTCGAAAGACGACGCAAAGATCCGTGAGTTCGCGCTGCGGATGCCTGCCATGAGAGTTCTGTGCAATACATCGACTCCGCAAGGCTCGGTTGGGATCACCACTAATTTGTTCCCCGCCATGACGCTCGGCTGCGGCGCCGTGGCCGGCAACAGCACCGGTGACAACATCACTCCTCTGAATCTGATAAACATCAAAAGGCTGGCATACGCGGTAAGGAGACCGGAAGAAGCGTTTGAAATCCCGGCCGATACGGCCTACGCTTCTCCCCGGCGTATGGAAACCATGGATCTGTACGGAACCAATGTGGATAAACCCACCATCGTTGCGGCGGTGGAACGGTACCTGTCCCAGCGCGGAATCTCCGCCAAGCCGGCAAGCGTGGCTGCGGAAGTAGTCGACCGGTTCGTTAATGCAAAACGAACCCAATCGCAAGGTCCAATAGCGCCAGCCCCGGCGTCAGCCTGCCCTCTTCCGGTTCCCGTGGAGAAGCCGCCGACGCCCGTTTCCATTGCCGATTTTGTATGCGAGCACGATGTCAGGGTCGCGATTCTAAAATCGGAGAAGATCTACATCGGACCAAAGACGATCGTCACTCCTTCGGCGCGCGACCTGGCCGCGCCGACCGACACCCTTGTCACCGCGCAACGAACATGAAGTTAAACCTCGACTCATTGAAATCGGAGATTCAGACCTACCTGAACGACAACGGCTTTCTTGTCTTCCATGGGTTTTCGCGAAGTCTGGACGATATGCCGGAAGTCGATTGGGACACCAAACGATACCCGGATTACAAGCAGTTCCTGAACATTGCCAAACGGCTGGAAATCCGGCTGGTAGTGCTGCATCATCGCGAGTTCTCGTCGAACGTGATTGATCATGCGATTGAGGACCTTCCCTCTTCCGGCTACGAATACGAGGATCAGCGGGCGTTTGAGCAACGCCTGCGTGAGCTGAGCGTGTATGAAGGCTTCACGTGTCTGATCGAGATCTCATTCGATTATCAGGGCACGTTATATCTGTTTGAGCTTCGGACCGAGTGGTTTAGTGAGCTGAACCATCTTCTGGAAGAGCTTGCCATTAATTCCGAAGATGAGGACGACGAGGCGGATGCGGATCCGCTCGGCGGCTACTACTCGAAGAATTAAGCGGCGCGGATGAGCCTACCATCGCGATGGATTCTGCCCGTCACCGGCGATCCGGCCAGTGACGCTTTTACCGCCCAACCCGGAACGGCGCGGCGGATTGCCGCCCGCGTTCTCTGGAATCGCGGGTATCGCACCGCCGCCTCGATAGACGGCTTTCTCAACCCGCAACTCACAGATCTGCACGACCCCTTGCTGCTGAAGGATATGGACCGCGCAATCGATCGTTTGCAGCGCGCCATCGTGAATAATGAGAAGATCCTGCTCTACGGCGATTACGACGTGGACGGCACCACGTCCGTTGTCATCCTGAAGAAAATTCTGGATTTGACCGGCGCCCAAGTGCAATTCCATGTTCCCCATCGCGTAAAAGACGGCTATGGGATGCGCACCGAAGTGATCGACCGGGCCGCCGCGGACGGAGTGACCCTGGTCATCAGCGTGGACACAGGAATTCGCGCGAACGCTGTGGTGTTGCACGCACGGACGCTGGGCATTGATGTGATTGTGACCGATCATCATCTACCCGAAGCCGAGCTGCCGCCCGGCGCCGCGGTGATTAATCCGAATCGGCCGGACTGCTCGTATCCGGAGAAGAACCTGTGCGGCGCTGGAGTCACTTTCAAGCTGGTGCAGGCGCTGCTACAACGTTTAGACTGGGCTCCGGGCCGATTGACCCGGATGACTGAATCGATTCTGAAATTGGTGGCGCTGGCGACAGTGGCGGACGTGGTCCCCCTCACTGGCGAGAACAGGGTGATCGTGAAGCGTGGCCTCGAAGGGTTCAACATCGTTCGCAATCCCGGCTTACGGGCGCTGCTGCGGGTTGCCGGTTTCCAAGATGGCGATTGCCCGTCCGCGGGGCAGGTGGCTTTTCGCATCGCTCCGCGGATCAACGCCGCTGGACGAATGGCGAACGCGGATGACGTCATCAATCTGTTTCTCACCCGCGATGAAAACCTTGCGGAAAAGCTCGCTTCGCAGCTAAACGAACTCAATCGCGAGCGTCAGGAGACGGAAGCCGCAATCACCGCCGCAATCCTGGAAGAGTGTATCCGCATTCCGGTTAACGATGCGAACTTCGCGCTGGTGTTTGCGGGCCGGGGTTGGCATCGGGGTGTCGTGGGAATCGTGGCGAGCCGATTAGTCGAGCGGTTTCACCGTCCGGCCTTCGTGCTGAGCGAAGACGAAGAAACAGGCATCGCCCACGGTTCCGGCCGCAGCGCCGCCGGCTTCCATCTCTTGGAAGGCCTTGAGGCGATGGCGGAACTTTTCACAAAGTTCGGAGGGCATCGCCAGGCGGCAGGTCTTACGATTCCGTGCGAGCGGATAGAATCTTTCCGCGAGCGTTTCAATACGTTTGCATCCGGGCGGCTCTCGGTAAGTGACTTCCGACGGACTGTCGAGATCGACGCGGCGCTGGAGTTCGATGAACTGAACGATGAATCGGTGGAGTGCCTTCTCTCATTAGCGCCATTCGGGATGGGAAACAGCGCGCCGGTGTTTGCTGTGATGGATGCCGAAATCTGCGGGCCGCCAGTTGTTATGAAAGAGAAGCATCTGCGTGTGCCTATACGGCAAAACGGACGAACGGTGATAGTGAAAGCCTGGAATCTTGCCGGACGCATCGCCGAGCTACAGCCCGGCATGAGAGTGGATGCGGCTCTGTGCATTGAAGAAGATTCTTACTCGCGCAGCCGTGGCAATGGGGGCTGGAGCGCGGTTCTGCGGGATGTTCGCCCTGCCCAAAAGAGAGAGCCGTTAACGCAGGCAGCGGGCCTCCTGTAACCTGAACTGGTGCCCCGGATTCTGTTTACGGCCTTCGGTTCGTACGGCGATTTGTATCCGTACCTTGCACTGGGAATCGAACTGCGGAACCGCGGACACCAGGTTACCATCGGAACGAGCCCGAACTACCGGTCGAAAATCGAATCGGAAAACCTGGCGTTTGCGGCTATTCGCCCTAACGTTTCGCTAGACGACCGCGAAATGATCGCCTACGTGTTCGACCCGCGGCATGGCAGTGAAAGGATTTTGCGGATGGTGACATCTGTAATCCGTGAAAGTTACGAGGACACGTTTCGCGCCGCGCAAGCTGCGGATGTAATCGTCACGCATCCCATCACGTTTGCCGCCGTGCTGGTTGCCCGCAAGCTGCGTCTGCGCTGGTTTTCGACTATCCTTGCACCCATCTCGTTCCTATCGGCATACGATCCGCCGGTCTTGGCGCCCGCCCCGTGGCTTGCGAATCTCAGAACGTTCGGCCCTGGTCCGATGAAAGCGATCTTTGCGTTAGGCCGCAGGAAATCTCTCCAGTGGGTTCAAGCAATCGCCGAACTTCGCAACGAACTTGGAATCGCCCCATACGGAAACCCGATCTTCGAGGGTTCCCACTCGCCCTCTCTCGTGCTTGCGTTGTTCTCGAAAATTCTTGCCCAGCCCCAGCCCGATTGGCCACCTCAAACAGTGGTAACTGGCTTTCCTTTCTACGATGGTGCGCCAGATGATCCGGGTCTGGCTCCGGAGCTAAAACGCTTCTTCGATGCGGGCCCACCTCCCGTCGTCTTCACGTTGGGGTCGTCTGCGGTCGGGGCCGCAGGCGATTTTTATCTCGACAGCCTCAAAGCAGTGCAGCGGATGGGCATTCGCGCGTTGTTTCTCACTGGCTCCCACGCACAAAACCTCCCGGATACCCTGCCGCAAGGCATAATGGCGTGGCCGTATGCGGCCCATTCGGAGGTATTTCCGCGTGCAGCGGCAATTGTCCATCAAGGTGGCGCCGGAACCACCGGACAGGCCATGCGGTCCGGCAAGCCGATGCTGGTGGTTCCATTCGGTCACGACCAGTTCGATAATGGGGAGCGCGTCCGGCGGCTCGGCGCGGCTGAAGTTGTATACCGGCCGCGATACAATCCACAGCGCGCGGAAGCGGCATTGCGGCGGCTAACCGGCGATCCTTCATTCAGCCGCGCAGCCGCCCTGGTTGGCGAGAAGGTGGCGGCTGAGAACGGTTGTGTTGTGGCCGCCGATGCGCTGGAAGCACAACTTACTGGTCCCGTTCCTTGATCAACCGGTCGGCGAGCGCAATCTGGGCCGCCGTTCCTCGCAACGCCACGGCTCTTTGCGGGTTGTAAGTGAATCCTCGTCGAATTTGGCCCATGGATCGGACTTGGCTGGCCAATTCGTGAAGGCCCTGAACCGTCCGGATATTCGTCAGATAAAACACTCGCACCAGGTCATCGCCAGCCGATGGACGAAACTCGTGCGGAGCCGGATTTTGGCCCTGTTTAGCAATCGCTTGCCAGTCGGCGGGCTTATCCAGTTCACTGAATAACCATTCGGCAAGCGCCATCTGGGCCGCAGTTCCTCGCAATGTCAGCGCTCTTAGTGAAGTGTAGGTGAACAGTACTCGAACGTCGGTCATCGATCGGACAACAGTCGGGATCTCTTGAAGCTCCTGCGCCGCCGCGGTGTTCGTCAAGTAAAACAATCGCACCACATCGTCGCTGGCGGACGGCCGGAATTCGTGCGGAGCCAGGCTTTGGCTTTGTTGAGCGGCGGATGACCGGTCCAGTTCGTTAAACAGCCAGTCGGCGACCGCGATCTGACTGGGCGTTCCGCGCAATGTCAGGGATCTTTGCGCGGTGTCGCTGGATACATGCCGCGTTTCCGAAATCGAGCGGACTACGGTGGCGATTTGCTGAAGGTCCTCCACTGTTTCAGTGTGGGTGAAATGGAACACTCGATCCAGGTTCTCTTCAGGGGGCGGGTGCCCAAGCGCCGCAGAGGCGAGGAGGGCGGCTATCGTGAATTTCATAGTTTTGGCGCGCATAGCTGGCGTCAACTCCTTAGTAAAGCAGACGGCGCCAGCTTGGTAGACGTGCAGCCCCTATAGCGGGCGCGCTAACCGCGTTCGATTTCGTTAATCCCCATTTTGCGGCTTAGGGCGTTCGAAGTTGAACATCCAATTGACGCCAAACTGATCCGTAAGCGTCCCGAAATAGGCGCCCCAAAACATATCCTGCAATGGCATCCCGATCTTGCCTTTTTCGCCGAGCGCGGCAAAGAGTCTTTCGGTTTCCTGAGCGCTTTCACAGTTGACGCTCACCGAGAAGTTGTTGCCCTGTTGGAACGGCATGCCGGGCAGGGTGTCCGATGCCATCAAAATCGGCGCCGGTCCTTTGATTAGCCTGGCATGCGCGATCCGGTCTTCCGACTCTTTGGCAACATTGCACTGTGGCGTTTCGGAGAAAGGCATGATCATCAGCTCGGCCTCCAATCATTTTCCATAGAAGGTCATTGCCTCGCGGCAGGTTCCGTCAAAATTCAAATAGGTAGTGGTTTCTTTCATAATATGCTCCGTCTTAGTTGTTTATCTCGTAAGAAAAGGCCTCCCCAGACCATCACGCCGATGTAGACCGGAAAGAGGACATGGCTGAAGAGTGGATTGCCGATGCGCACATGAGTCGCCACCGCTCCGCCAAGATAGCCCGTCAGAAGAATCGCGCCGAGAATCGAGGTCTGGGGAATCGCGTAGAGGAGCGTGCAGCCGAGCAGCAGAACCCCGATCCCGAAAACAACGCTTGCGGGATATCCGAGCTGAACAGTTCCCTCCACGGCTAAAGGCGCCTTGATTATTTTCATGGTGGCGTCCACCAGCAGGAACAATACAGCCAGGGCGCTCATAATACGTCCGCTCCATTTCATAAATTTCTATTTTTTTCCATGCCGCTAACCGCCGGCGATGGCCCCTATGATTAAAAATGGCTCCGCCCCGGAAACGACCGCTTCGGGCAGCGGGGTGTCCGGTGAGTCATGAGACAGATCCTGCTCGCAGGCGAAGAACCGCACGAAGCCCCGGCGCTGTTGAGTGAGGTGGTCGCGGATGGTTCCGCTCAGCATCGGGTAGCAAGCCTCCAACGCGTCGAGGACCGAACGCTGCGTGGCCTGACCCTCGATCTCAAGCTTCACTTCACCGTCGATGCGGGCCAGCGTCCGCAGATGCGCCGGAAGGATGACGCGGATCACGGCAGCGTCTGGACCTCAACAGAAAGGACGGCCGGAAGATCCCGGACAATGGGCGTCCAGTTGTCTCCGGCATCGGCCGACGCATACACTTGGCCGCCGGTTGTGCCGAAATACACGCCGCATGAATCGAGCGAATCGACCGCCATCGCGTCGCGCAACACGTTCACGTAGCAGTCGCTTTGCGGCAGACCTTTGGTGAGCGCTTCCCACTCATTGCCGCCTGTCCGGCTGCGATACACGCGCAGTTTTCCCTCGGGCGGAAAGTGCTCCGAATCGCTTTTTATCGGGACGACGTAAATGGTTTCAGGCTCGTGCGCGTGGACGTCCATCACAAAGCCGAAATCGGTGGGCAGATTCCCGCTGACCTCATGCCACGAGTCGCCCGCGTTATCGCTGCGCATGACGTCCCAATGCTTCTGCATGAACAGCACATCCGGGCGCGATGGGTGCATAGCGATGCGGTGAACGCAGTGGCCGACCTCGGCGGTGGGGTCGGGAATGTGTTGGGAACGCAGTCCACTATTGATCGGCTGCCACGTCTCGCCGGCATCGTCGCTACGGAAGGCGCCCGCGGCAGAGATGGCGATGAAGATCCGGCCGGGATCGCTGGGATCCAGAAGGATGGTGTGCAGGCACATGCCGCCGGCGCCCGGCGCCCAGTGGGGGCCCGATCCGTGGCGGCGCAATCCGGAGAGCTCTCCCCACGACTTCCCGCCGTCGGTGGAGCGGAACAAGGCGGCGTCTTCAACCCCGGCATAGACGGTGTCCGGATCGGTGAGGGACGGTTCCAGATGCCAGACCCGCTTGAATTCCCATGGGTGCGCCGTGCCGTCGTACCACTGGTGCGTGCCAGGGACGCCGTCGTATACAAACTTATTATCCACCGGCTCCCAGGTCTTGCCGCCGTCGTTTGAGCGCTGAATTAATTGCCCGAACCAGCTGCTGGACTGGGATGCATACAGCCGATTCGGGTCGGCGGGTGATCCCTTGACATGATAGATCTCCCAGCCGGCAAAGTGCGGGCCGCTGACGTCCCATTTTTCGCGCTTTGTGTCCGATGTCAGGACGAATGCGCCCTTGCGCGTGCCGACCAGTACCCGGACCCCGCTCCTGTTCTCTGTCATGAGTGTTCCTCCATCAGTATGTTGTCCATCAGTAAAGTTAAGTCGAATGCCGAGTGCCGTAATCGACACTCCGGTAAAAATTATTTTTCCGGCGCCGGCAGCCCCGCCAGCTCGATCACCGGCCTGATTTCGATGGTGCCGTGGCGTGCCACTGGAATTCGAGCGGCTACATGGATAGCTTCGTCGAGATCCTTGGCGTCGATCAGGAAATAGCCGCCGAGTTGCTCGCGCGTTTCCGCAAACGGCCCGTCGGTCACAAGCCGCTTGCCGTCGCGGATCTGAACACTGGTTGCCGTCGACGTAGGGTGCAGGGGAGCGGCGGCCAAATATTGCCCGTTTGCGTTGAGCTCTTGCGTGAGTTGCGTGGACTCGATGTAACACTGCTCCCGTTCGGTCTCGTCCAAAACCTGCTCGTCAAGGTAAACCAGCAGCATATATCGCATCCGTGTTCCTCCATGAATAAGTCGAACGGAGGGCGTCCGAATCGACACCCCACTATCAAATTATTTACCATCGGTCATGCACCATTATGCCGACGAGGCTATCGACACGCTCTACCGCTCCGATTGGGGCCGGATCGTCGCGGCCCTGATCCGGCTGGTGGGGGACTTCGAGTTGGCCGAAGAGGTGGCGCAGGAAGCCTTTACGGCCGGCGTACACCAATGCGAACCTCCGGAGTGCCTGAATCTCCTCGCGCGTGGATCATACAGACGGCGCGGCATAAAGCCATCGACCTAATTCGGCGCCGGGCGCGGTTCAACGAAAGGCTTAACCTAATTGCCGCCTCCGAGGTGAGCCAAACCATTGAGGAGCCGGACTACGGCAATACCGAAATCCCCGATGATCGTCTACGGCTGATTTTCACCTGCTGCCACCCGGCGCTTGCGCTGGAGGCACAGGTTGCGCTGACGCTCCGTACACTAGGCGGCCTTGAAACAGACGAGATCGCGCGCGCATTCCTGGTGCCGCCCACTACGATGGCGCAGCGGTTGGTGCGGGCGAAGCGCAAGATTCGCGACGCCCGTATTCCGTATGCAGTGCCCAGCACGAACGATATGCCCGAACGGCTGGATGCGGTGCTGACGGCGATCTATCTCATTTTTAATGAAGGTTACGCGGCTACGCGAGGACCGCTGGTAAGAACCGATCTTTGTGCAGAGGCCATCCGTCTGGGGCGCCTGGTGAGGACTTTGATGGCGCCGCAACCACCGGCGGAAGCAACTGCTCTGTTGGCCCTTATGCTTCTCCACGATTCTCGGCGCGTCGCCCGTCTCGACGAGGCGGGCGACGTCGTCGTTCTCGAAGAGCAGGACCGCAGCCGCTGGAATCCAGGGCAGATCGCCGAGGCGCTGCCTCTGGCTGAGGAGGCGTTTCGCGGCGGGCCGGGTCCGCTCGCGGTGCAGGCTGCAATCGCGGCCCTGCATTGTGAGGCGGCGCGGGCGGAAGATACCGACTGGCCTCAGATCCTGAAGCTATACGACCTTCTTGAGCGGCTTCAGCCTTCTCCAATTGTTTCGCTAAACCGCGCGGTAGCGGTCGCGATGGCCCACGGCCCTGGGCCTGCACTCGCGCTCATCGATGCGCTCGCCACCGGCGGCGATCTGGACAGCTACCACCTGCTGCATGCCGCACGCGCCGATCTGCTGCGCCGCGCGGGATACTCAGCGGAAGCGGCGGAGGCCTACGCGCGAGCGCTCGAGTTGGTCAGCAATGAGAGCGAGCGCCGGTTTCTTGAGCGGCGGTTAGGTGAAGTTCAAGGGGCGCAAACGTAAAGTGCCGTCGTGGGTTTTACTGATGCGGCGTACATTGCGCTGGCCGAAGCGATGGATGCAACGTTGTACACACCGGCGCAAAATTGCGGAGAGGCCACCGCGCACGCGTTATTTTGGTTAGCAACTGATATTCGCCAATCGAAGCCGAGAGGCTATTCCTTTTACTTGCTTCATCTTGTACTAGAGAACTCCGCCGATGGCGTTTTAGAAATAGGAAACATATACTATTGGTAGTTCGACGGAGGGCCGGTAATGAGCCGCTTGGCGGTTTGGATTTCTCGTGGGCTGCCGGTTCTATTGGCGATCGGCGGCTCCATCGTTGCAGGAGCGCCCGGTGTCAAACCCGAGCAGGCCGTCCTCAATCAGTATTGCGCGGGCTGCCACAACAGCAAGGTGAAAACAGCCGGACTGGCGCTCGGCACGCTGGGAGCCGAGAACGTAACTGGGCACCCCGAACAGTGGGAGAAGGCCGTCCGGAAACTTCGTGTCCGTTCCATGCCGCCGATAGGTCTGCCCCGGCCGGATGAACGCACTTACAACGCCTTGGTGTCCTATCTGGAAACCATGCTTGACGGCGCGGCGGCGGCCAAACCCAATCCGGGCCGAACCGACACCTTCCGGCGTTTGAACCGGGCCGAATACCATAACGCGATTCGCGGCCTTCTCGCGCTGGAGGTGGATGTTTCATCGCTTCTGCCTGCCGATGAGTCCAGCCATGGCTTCGACAATGTGACAGTGGGAGATCTCTCCCCAACCTTGTTGGAACGCTACTTGTCGGCGGCCCAGAAGATCAGCCGCCTGGCCATGGGAAGCCCCGTCCGTTCCCCCGGTGGCAATACCATTAACCTTCCACCCGACCTCACCCAGGAAGAGCACTTCGACGAGCTTCCGTTCGGCACGCGCGGCGGATTGACGGCTCACTATACGTTCCCGCTGGATGCCGAGTACGAGATCAATCTACGGCTTACGCGAGACCGCAACGAGCACGTGGAGGGGCTGAAGGAGCCTAGCGAGGTAGAACTGATGTTGGACGGCCGGCGCGTCCGGTTGTTCACGGTAAAGCCACCGCCGCCGGGCAGCGATCATCACCTGGTGGACAAGGACCTCAGCATCCGGGTGCCCGTGAAAGCGGGTCCGCACATGGTCGGCGTTGCGTTTCCCAAACTGCCCTCGGCGCTGCTCGAAACCGAGCGCCAGCCCTATCAGGCCCACTTCAATATGGACCGGCATCCCCGGATTCATCCGGCTCTATACTCCCTCTCTATCAACGGTCCATACGAAGCGAAAGGTCCGGGGGACACGCCCAGCCGCCGCCGTATTTTTGTGTGCAATCCGGCGAACCCAGGCCAGGAAGACGGCTGCGCCAAACGCATTGTAAGCACGCTGATGCGCCGAGCCTATCGCAGACCCGTGACCGATGCCGACCTGCACGCGCCTCTAAAGTTCTATAAAGACGCACGGACCAATGGAGGATTTGAAGCGGGTATCGAAATGGCTGTGCGCGCGGTGCTGGTGAGTCCTGAGTTCCTGTTCCGCGTTGAACAAGATCCGGCAGGCGTGGAGCCGGGTACAGCTTATCGCATTAGCGGCCTGGAACTGGCATCGCGCCTCTCCTTCTTCATTTGGAGCAGTATTCCGGACGACGAATTGCTGGACGCGGCGATCCGGGGAAATCTCAGAACTCCGGCGGTGCTCGAAAAGCAAGTCCGGCGAATGCTGGCCGACCCTCGTTCGAAATCTTTGGTGAACAATTTTGCGGAACAGTGGCTGTACCTGCGCAATCTGGAATCGACCACGCCGGACATGCGCTTGTTCCCCGATTTTGACGATAATCTGAGACAGGCCTTCCGGCAGGAGACCGAGCTCTTT
>JBBPYD010000222.1:0-24363 GCA_038200305.1 Bryobacterales bacterium | reverse complement strand
GCTCCCAGCAGCAGCGGGATAATCGTTAAAGGGAACGTCGCGCGCCAGCGCCATCCAATAGTTCTCTGAAATTTCGGCCATTTCGTTGGCACTGCTGAATTTTGGCGGCGGCGGCATCCAGAGCGCGTGACAATCCACGCCCTCCATATCGTAGGAATATCCCGCTTGCGGGTTCTCCAGTTTACGTTGCGGGCTGGGCCGGCAAGGATCATCGCCAGGATGGGAGCATCCGAGCGGGATCTGTTCGAAATCAGATGGGCCCGCACTGTCCAAGGCGCGAAGCAGGGCGCAGTATGCCTCCGGATCCACCTCGCCCGTTCTGCAATCGTGCGGAAGCGCCTTCGTGAAGCTCGCAATATAGTTGCGGTCCTTGAAGTCATGCTCGTCGCCATTGCATACGTGACTTGTATGGCCGATGGCGTATTCTTCGTTCGCTGCTTGGATACGAACGTCGCGGGCCTTGACCCTTCGTTGCTGTCCCAGCACCGGTCCGAGCTCGCATTTATCCGGGCAGGGCGGCTTTGGGTGCATATGGCCTTCGGTGTCGGGCTCTTCGGTATGATAAATAACCGGTCTGCCGAAATATTCACTGCCCTCTGAAGGAATCAGGGCGTCCTTTTCAACATGCTTGTTTGAGCCGCTGTCATGTTCCATGTACTTATCTCTCCGGAACCGTAATGGTCATTCTCTTCCCGGAACTTATTTATCATAATTAGCAACGGGCGGACGAGAAATTCTGTATATTGACGGTTAATCGCTCGCGTACTTAGCTGAATCTTCCTCGGAGGCCGCATCGTCGACGGCGGTTTCGTAGCGGCGAGCGTGTCGATTTGGAGGAGTGACCCGTAACCAGAGCGGAGAGGGCTGGATCGAGATCGAGGTCTGAGCGCCGGGTGCGTGTCAATTCGTTTTTGACGCAGAGGCGGGCTCGGTCAAATGCTGAGAAAGTAGCGGCGGCCGTCAGGAGTGCCCATAAGGCCGCGCCGGATTGCATCCCCTGTTACGCGAAAACTTCAAGGGAACAAATTAGAAAAGGCTTACGTCTGCCATGCAGATCGACGTGTTTGCCGCTCGTAAATTTCGTTCCAGCGCTTCCTTCGGTGAAGCGATTCGCATTGCCCTTGACTCACTCAAGAAAAATAAGCTTCGCAGCTTTCTGACTTTGCTGGGAATCATTCTTGCCACCACTACGCTGATCGCGGTGACGGCCCTGATCCATGGGATGAACCTCTACGTAGCCGACAAGGTGTCAAACATGGGGGCCGACGGATTCCGCATTGTCCGCATGGCATGGTTTGGCCCTTTGGATCCTAAGAAATTCTACGAAATGCAGAAAAGAAATCCGCAGCTGAAGCCCGAGGAGTATGAGTTCATCAAGGAGAAGGCAACGCTGCTGAAAGGCATCGGGATGATGGCGTCCAAGCAGGCGCGAGTCTCCTACATGGGGAATTCCGTTCCGGCGGCCGATGTGGAGGGGTGACGGACAACATACCGGTGATCAACAACGTTCAGGTGGAACTTGGCCGTGAAATCACCGCGAATGAAGTCCGCCGGCATGCCAATGTTGCATTTATTGGCAACGACCTGCGGACGCGCTTCTTTGAAGGCGTAGATCCTGTTGGCAAGACGATTCAAATTGAGGGGAATCCGTATGAGGTGGTCGGGGTGGCCAAGGCGCTTGGGAGCGTGTTCGGCAACTCACAGGACAACTTCGCGATGATTCCGGTGACGAGCTATTTCAAGACGTATGGCTCGCGCAATGGCGTGCGGTTTATCGCCAAGGCCATCGACCAGCAACATTTGATGGAGGCGCAGGATGAGACCCGGATGCTGATGCGGGCCTATCGCCACTTGCGGCCGAACCAGGACGACAACTTCAGTATGTTCGCATCGGAGGCGTTTGTGAGTTTGTGGGAAAGGCTCACGTCGGCGATTGCGGGCATGGCTGTCGGGATCGTGTCCGTGTTCATGATTGTTGGTGGCATCGTGATTATGAATATCATGCTGGCCGCGGTAACGGAACGCACACGGGAGATCGGCATCCGGAAGTCACTGGGCGCGAGGCATCGAGACATATTGAATCAGTTTCTGGTGGAGTCCTCGTTTCTGGCTGCCTCGGGCGGCGTGGTTGGGGTCGCGCTGGCGTGGATCGCGGCGATTGTGGTTCGCAATACGACTCCGGTGCCCATGGCGCTGCCCTGGACCTCAATATTCATTGGCGTTGGGCTATCGGCTACGGTTGGACTCTTCTTCGGCATCTACCCCGCGCGCCAGGCGGCGAGACTTGATCCGATTGAAGCGTTGCGCGTGGAGAGATAACGATGACCAGGCTGGCGGTAGCGAATGGAACGCTGCTTGCGCTGCAGACGATCCGTTCGCATAAACTGCGGGCGTTTCTGACCGTGCTCGGCGTGATTATCGGAACGGGCACCATCATTGGAGTCGGCGCGATACTGACCGGCTTCGATGCTTCGATCACCGCCGTTCTGCGCAGCTTTGGGCCGAACTCGATTATCGTTTTCAAGTTCCCGGTCGGATTTCGCGTTGGCTCCTTGAGTCCTGAAGAGAGGACGCGCAAGGACCTTACCTATCAGAACGCGGTGAATATCAAGGAACGGTGCCGGGCTGTGCAGGATGTTTCGCCGATGCTTTTTGCCAACAACAACGGTCTGATCAACGCCCATTATAAGAGCAGCGACATGTACGATGTGGATCTCTTTGGCGTTGAGGAGGCAAACGCCACGGGCGGGGGACAGGTGGAAATACACCGTGGCCGATTCTTTACCGATGAAGAAAGCAGGAGGAGGATGCCGGTGGCGGTGATTGGCGCCGACATTGAAAAGGGACTCTTCGCCAACCTGGATCCAATTGGAAAAACCATCAACGTGGACGGGCACCAATTGGAAGTAGTGGGGGCGATGATACGCCCGGCCGCGTCTTTTTTCGGCGATCAGGATAAACGCATTTTGCTGCCTTATTGGATGATGCAGAAGATGTATCCGAACGCCAGGGAGAATGCGATTGTGGTTAGCGCGAAAGACGGCAGGCTGCCGGAGGCGCTGGATGAAGTGCGGACGGTTCTTCGCATCGACCGCCGGCTGCCTTATAACAAGCCGGACAATTTTGCCTTATCGACCGCCGATCAGATGGTGGCCTACTTCCGGCAAATTACCGCCATGACGTTCATCGTAATGTTTGTGCTCAGTTCGATCGGTCTGCTGGTGGGCGGGATCGGCGTGATGAACATTATGCTGGTTTCCGTGACGGAACGGACGCAGGAGATCGGCATCCGCAAGGCAATCGGCGCGAAGAGAAGCGATATCATCCTGCAATTTCTGCTGGAAGCGGCCGTGTTGACGGGCTTGGGCGGTATCGCGGGGATTATCTTTGGATGGCTTATCTCTCTGATCAGCCGTCTGGTTTTCACGTCCATTCCGGCGAGGGTGCCGATGTGGGCGGCTGTTACAGGCATCGTGGTGTCCGTCGGGGTAGGGTTGTTCTTTGGGATTTGGCCCGCTAATAAGGCTGCACGGCTCGATCCGGTGGAAGCGTTGCGGTACGAGTAGCGCGCCTACTTAACAAGAAATACAACTGTGAGCACCACGCGTGAATCAGATCGATTTTCATTGAGCGGCCTCCCTCCGTTGTGGCTTCGTAAACTCCGGGTTCAACATTATCGAACGAGAACTGCCCCAGGCCATCGGTGGTTGTTGAAATCGTTCCGTTCGCAGCATGCAAATAGACATGGGCAGCGGAGACATTCTTCCCCTCACCCGGGTTCGACACCTGTCCAGTAATTCGTGCGGGCAAGCGCTGCCCAACGGCCCATGCTCGGAGGACTTGAAGGTCTTCCCCGGCCTGCTCAGCTAAGCTAATGCGCTGGCAAGTACTGGTCATCCACTGTTGCTCGCGATTATCGTAATATGCTTCGACGAGCCAAGCTTCCCCTTCGCGGAACGCTGGCACCTGCTGCGGGATACCGCCGACGAACGCATCAGAGGTCATACGAACTTCGAACCCGGCTGATTCAGCACCAACGAAGTTTTCAGTTACTTCAAAGCTGGCAACCGAGTATTGCTTCTCAACCGTTTGTACCGGGTCTCCGGCTCGCCTTCGCCCCGAAGAGACGGCGGCTGGTGAAACGCTATATACGGGCGTTGTTACGCGCTTGACGATGCCGACGAAATCGCCGAAGCCTTATCGGTACGGGCATTTTCGGGGCGCATGATGCAAAGGTGGGCCATGGAAGCAAACTGGCTACCATCCCAACCGGCCAGAGAGTCCACAAACGCATATCGATAGCGTAACCCATTCATTGCTCCGCACGCGCCTATGTAGTACTCTCAATAACACGTCTTCCAGGTTAGTTCTTGAGGTGTTATGCGATTAGTGTTTGTTCTGTTTACGATGCTTGCGGTTCAGCAGGCGGGGCATGCCCAGGTGCTGTATGGGTCTTTGACAGGTAATGTGACGGACGGAACGGGGGCGTCTGTGCCTGGAGCGAAGGTGGAGGCCGTCAATACCGGCACTGGGGTTATCAAGCAGGCCACCACTGACGACCGGGGCGTTTACCTGTTTAGCGATCTGCAGCCCGGCGCCTACAAGGTGACTATTTCGGCGGCATCTTTTTCGAGCGCGGTGCAGGACGGGGTAGATCTGAATGCGAATACCACGCGGCGCCTGGATGCACGGCTGCAGGTTTCTCAAGTAAACGAAAGCATCAATGTAAGCGCTTCGAATGTGACGCTCCAGACGGACCGGGCGGATGTGAATACGCAGCTTCAGCAATCGCAGATTAGCAATTTGCCTGTTGGATCGGGCCGGAATTTTCAGACGTTGTACAAGATCATTCCGGGCTTCAGTCCACCGACGGAACTGCACTCGGACGCGGGCAATCCGCAGCGTGCGATGGGGACCAATGTAAATGGCGTCTCCTATTCCAACAACAATACGCGCATTGACGGAGCAACCGTCAGCTATCCTTGGCTGCCGCACATTGTGGCTTACGTTCCGCCGGCCGATGCTATTGAAACCGTGAACGTGGTGACGAATAGCTTTGACGCCGAGCAGGGCATGGCGGGTGGCGCAGCGATGAACGTGCAGATCAAATCCGGCACAAATGAATTCCACGGGAGCGCGGACGAGTTCCACACCAACAGCGCGTTCAAGGCGCGGAACTATTTCTATTTGGGAAGCCAGACTCCGAAGAACCTGTTCAACCAGTTCGGAGGGACGCTTGGCGGTCCAATCAAAAAGAACAAACTGTTCTTCTTCGCGGATTGGGAGCGTACGGTGCGGCGGCAAAATGCTTCCGCATTCCGGACTGTCGCGGACAGCGCACTGGCCCAGGGCGATTTCGCCGGCAGCGGCACGCAAATCTACGATCCACGTACGGGCAATCAGGACGGCTCGGGGCGCCAGTTGTTCCCGAATTCGCGGATTCCGGCAAGCCGGATCGACCCCGCCTCCCTCAAAATGATTCAACTGCTGCCGCAACCGAACCAGAGCGGGATCACAAACGACTATTTTGCGAGCGGCACTTATCAGTTCAACCGCGACAACGTGGATATCAAGGTCAACTATATTCCCACTGAAAAGACTTCTATGTTCGCGCGGTACAGCATTTCGCCAAGCAACATTTTCGATCCGCCCTCGCTTGGAGCAGCGGGCGGCGATGCACTGAATGGCGGGCAGCCGGGGCATGCGCCGGGACGGGTGCAGAGCGCGTCGGTTGGCGGCACGTACACCGTGAACTCCCATGTTCTGATTGACGGAGTTATAGGATGGACGCGGCAGCGGCTGGGCGCGGAGAATGTGGACATCGACAAGAATTATGGTCTGGACGTTCTGAACATTCCAGGAACGAACGGGCCGGACCGCTTGCAGGGCGGATACCCGCGATTCACCATCAGCGGGTTCTCTAACCTGGGCAATCCGAACGTATCGAACCCGTTCTTGTTCAGGGATAATCAACGCGTCGGCGTCGCCAATCTCAGTTGGGTAAAAGGCGCGCACACGTTCCGCTTCGGCGGTGAGTACACCTATTATGAGATCAACCATTTTCAGCCGCAGGTATCGAACGGGCCGCGCGGTGGGTTCAACTTTACGGGCGGTTTGACCGCTTTGAAGGGCGGCACCGCGCCCAATCTTTACAATAGCTGGGGTGATTTTCTGCTCGGTCTTCCGACGGGGATGGGCAAGGATGTCCAGTATGTAAACCCGTCTACCGTGCGGATGCCATCGATGGGATTCTATGCGCGCGATCAATGGCAGGTGAACCGGAAACTGACGGTGAATTACGGAATGCGGTACGAGTATTATCCGTTTTCCACTCGAGATCACAGGGGCGGCGAACGGTATGACCCCGTTACCGACAAGGTGCTGATTGGCGGGCTGGGAGGAGTGCCGACGGACACGGGGGTGGACGTGGGTAAGGGACAACTGGCTCCACGGCTCGGGATTGCGTACCGGGTGAATGAGAAGACGGTGATCCGGGCGGGCTACGGAATCAGCATCGATCCGAATTCGTTCCGGTCGCTGCGCGACGCATACCCGGCGGTGATTTCAAGCCAGTTCACCGGCAACAGCACATTTGAGGCCGCAGGCAGTCTGCGGACGGGCATTCCGGAAGTGACGGGTCCGAATCTGAATCAGGGCATCGTTACGCTGCCCGCAACCGTGGGGACATCCACTTTTCCGGCGGTGATCAACAGAGGATATATTCAATCTCTGAACGCTACGGTTCAGCGGGATGTGGGGGCCGGGTTCAATGTGCAGGCCGCCTACGTTGCATCGCGGGCCATCCGGCAGATGGCGTCGGTGAATATCAATCCGTCGGGCCCGGGCGGCGGCAACACCGGACGCTTGTTGTATCCGCATACCGCGAACATCAACGAATTGATTCCGTTCAACACCGCTACTTACAACGCGCTGCAGACGCAGACGACTCGCCGCATTGGAGCAAGTTCGATATTTGGAGTTTCCTACACGCTCTCACGGTCGATCAACTACGCCGACAATAGCGATTCCGGACTTACGTTCAATTCGCCCCAGTATTGGGGCCGGAACAGAGCGGTAGCCGGCTTCGACCGCACACACAACTTGCAGATCTATTTGGTGTACGATCTTCCCTTCGGCCGCGGTAAACAATGGTTGCAAAGTGGATTTGCGTCTAAGATTGCGGGCGGCTGGCAAGTGAACGCGATCCTGAGCCGTACGAGCGGAACACCGTTTTCAGTATTGACTTCCGGCGCTTCGCTGAACTCGCAAGGCAATACCCAGACGGCGGACCAGGTGCTGTCCGATGTTCAGATCCTGGGCGGGCATGGGCGTGGGTCCAGCTATTTCGATCCGAATGCGTTTGCACCAGTCACGGCTGTGCGGTTTGGCAACACTGGCCGGAACATCCTGCGCGGACCGGGACTCTTCAACCTGGATGCGAGCCTGTTCCGGAATTTCCGCGTGACAGAGCGCTTCAAGCTGCAATTCCGGGCAGAGGCGTTCGGCGTTACGAACACGCCTTCGTTCGGCGGCAGCACCCCTGGCAACACCGTTTCGGCCATCACTCGCAACAATGATGGAACGATTAAAGCGTTGAACGGTTACACGGAGATTACATCCGCTACCGGTGAGCGGCAATTCCGGTTGGCGTTGAAGCTTTACTTTTAAGGATTGTTTTTATACGAACACTAATCCCGTCTCGACCTTGCCCGTCAACATGAAGCCGCATACTCTCAAGCCGGCCTTGATCAGTGCCGCTAGTGAGGCCACATTTCGAAAGTGGAGCAAAAAACCGCCGGTTGCGACTACTTCTCCACTCAGTTCAACCACATAATTCCCGGCTCGTGTTCGAACATCCGATCTTCACTGCGTCTGCGGCGAACCAGCGCACCTGGAACGGCATACTCGGAAGCTGTGTGGTCCTCGAACAACACGACGTCAGCGCTTACCGATGGTGAAATTCGTAGAGCATCGAAGAAAAGCAGCAGGCCGTTGCTTTGGCATTCAATGAATTGGGCTCTCGAAATGGCGAGCAGCTGCCGGAACAACTCGCATGACACGCGTCATATCGTATCTGAAAATTGGTTTTCTGAAGAAACAACGCACGCAGGTGCCAGGATTTCTTTCAGCTCCGCCTTTAGGGCTGTTGACGTCATTTCGAATCAGGTAAGTTTGATTGGAACAACGGCCTGCGTGGTACCCCATGCGATGTCCAGCATCCCGGTTTTTGCGCCAGTGCTTTTCAAGGTAATTTTCAGAGTTTCGACCGGTTGCGGAAGCTTGGTGAGAGTCATCGCGGTCGTGCCCAGATCCTGGTCTTTGTTGTACTCGGTTCCCCACTGGCCCGTTTGTTTGTTGACGACTAATTTCCAGGAGTCCTCGCCGCCCTGCAAATAGAGAGTATAGACGCCTTTTGGCAAATGGAGATCGCCAATGGCGATGTCCGCGTCCGTAGTGAGCGTAGTGGCGGAATCGGCGCCAAGACGCCACACCGCGCCGGAGGGAATCAACCCGCCTTCTACCTTTCGCCCGCGAGCGGACGGGGCATTGTATTCGATGGTGACGGTATGGCCGCCCAGGCTGATGCTGGTGTCCGCCGACGGACTGAGCTTGTTCTGCGTTACCTTCCGGTTTCCGGTGGATGCGGACAAAACCATCACTGCCGTAATACCGAGAGCGAGACAGGGTGCGATTTTCATGGATGAACTCCTCTGGTACAAGAGGGTATCACGAGAAACGCCTGCCTTACCGAACCGCCATGCCGGCTTTTTCCGCGTGAACGGAATACTCTTCGTACGGACCCTTGAAATCTTCGATTCCGCCGTCTTCGAAGTGCCAGATGCGGGTTGCTACTTCATCGATCAGATCGTGATCGTGCGTGACCAGGAACACCGTTCCTTCGTACTTCTGCAGGGCTACGTTCAGCGCGTTGATCGATTCAAGGTCCAGGTGGTTTGTCGGCTCATCAAAAACCAACACGTTCGGCTTTTGCAACATCAATTTGCAGAAGAGCAAACGCGCGGCTTCCCCGCCCGACAGCGCGGCGGTTGGCTTTAGCCCTTCCTCGCCACTGAACAACATCTGGCCCAGCAGTCCGCGAAGCTCTTCGGACGAAGCCGCCGGATCGAACTGATGGAGCCAGTCGAAGGTGGTCGTCCCTTTTTCAATTGCACCCTGATGATCCTGCGCAAAATACCCCAGCGCCGCCTCGTGGCCCCAGTTCACCTTGCCCGAATCAATGGCGCCGCTGTCCTTATCGATGCCGGGAGCGTTCGCAAGCAGTGCCTTGATGAGCGTACTTTTACCGGCGCCATTTCGACCGATGAGTGCAATCTTTTCGCCGCGAATGACGCTGCCTGTGAATCCATTGATGACCTTAAGATCGCCGTAGGCTTTCGACACCTCTTCGAATTCCAGCAAGTGCTTGCCGGAGGGCCGCTTGAGTTCGAACTTGATGTAAGGCCGTTTAATATTCGACCTTGCCAACTCACTTGTTTGCAGCCGTTCCACTTCCTTGCGCCGCGATGTGACTTGACTCGATCTGGTTCCGGCGGAAAACCGGGTGATAAAGTCGTTCAACTGCGAAATTTTCTTTTCCCGCTGTGCATTCTCGCTCTCAATGCGCGAACGTACCTGCGTCTTCTGCATCACCATTTCGTCGTATCCGCCGGTGTAGGTGATGATGGTTTCGTAATCGATATCGGCGGTATGGGTGCAGGTGTTGTTGAGAAAGTGCCGGTCGTGCGAGATCACGATAACGGTGCCGTTATACGAGTTCAAAAAGTTCTGCAGCCAGTGAATGGAGTCGAGATCGAGATAGTTGGTCGGCTCGTCTAAGAGCAGCGCCTGGGGATTCCCGAACAAGGCTTGCGCCAGCAATACGCGAACCTTTTGGCCACCCTGCAGCTCGCCCATCTTCCGCTCATGCAGCGTATCGGGAATATCGAGACCTTGCAGCAGAATCGCCGCATCGCTCTCGGCCGTGTAGCCGTCCTCTTCCGCGACGACTCCCTCCAGTTCGCCGAGCCGCATGCCGTCTTCATTGGTCATGTCCGGCTTGGCGTAAATCACTTCACGCTCTTCCAGCGCCGCCCACAAGCCACGGTTGCCCATGATGACGGTGTCGATCACGCGGTACTGGTCGAACGCGTACTGGTCCTGGCTCAGCACGCCCATCTTTTTCGGCCTGACCAGTGTCCCTTTTTGCGGTTCCATTTCGCCGCTTAGCAGCTTCATGAAGGTGGATTTTCCCGATCCGTTAGGTCCGGTAAGACCATACCGGCGGCCGGAGATGAAGGCGGTGGTCACCTCATCGAAAAGAATCTTCGCGCCGTAGCGCATTGAGATATTATTGACAGAAATCATCTAAACTTCTATGATAACGTGGCGGAGGGCCTTCCAGGCACTTTCCCAGGTCAATTCCCGCTCATAGAGCATCCTGCCGTTCCGTCCCAGCCTTTCCAGCAGTTCTTCGTCACCGAGCAGCGAACTCACGGCCCGCGCGAAGTCTTCCGGTGTGTCCGCGATCAGGAGGTGTTCTCCGTGGCGGCCGGGAAGGCCTTCGGCGCCGAGGGAAGTGGACACGACGGGCAGGCCGGCGGCCCAGGCTTCGACGATTTTAATTCGAGTCCCGCTGCCGGACAAAAGCGGGACCACGGCCACCTTGGATGACGCCAGCGCTTCGACCGCATTGTCTACCGGCCCGGTTACGTGAATCCGCGAGTCGCCCGCGAACTGGCGCTTCATTGCCAAGTGATTCTTGCCGATCAGCCGCCAGGTAATTGCCGGCCACTGCTTGCGGAGTAACGGCCAGATCTTTTTATAGAAATGCGCGGCAGCCGAGACATTGGGGTGATATTCCAGGTTGCCTGAGAAGACGATGTCATTCGCTTTGCCGGGCTTTGGCAGCGAAGCCAGCGGAATTGTGTTTGGGCAAACCATCACGCGCACCCCGTTCGCGGCTGGTGCGAGTGCGTCGGCGTCGTTCTGAGAGGACGCCAACAGTCCGGAGAACAAAGGCAGCGACTTGGATTCGAGCCGCTTGCACGATGCCGCAAGCCGTTTGAGTACGATTGACTCTGGCCAGTGCGCGGTTGCAGCGCAACGGGCGAGTAAAATCGATTCCACATTGTGCAGATCGAGAAGGACGCGCTCGCATTGCGCTTGTAAAAGAGGACCGTAGGCGGCACACCAGAAGTGCTCGATAATTCCAAGCCGGTACGTTCTGCCGAGCAAAGCCGAGGCTACTTGAGCATCGAATCCGGAGAAACGGTCTACCAGCGGCGGCACTCCTATGGCAAAGCGGCGAAGATTGCGCAGGGCGCGCGCGGGGCGGCTTTTGGAGTGAAACGGCAGATCGATGACGAATATGTTTTGCACCAGTCCAGGTGGAAATGCCGGCTTCGGGTCCGGTGCGCCCGGCTCGCGGAAGACCACTACATCGACATCGTGCGTCTGCACCAGAAATTCGAGAATGGATGCGCTGCGCAGAGGGCCGCCTCCCATCACTGGGTAGGGAGCCTCCGGGGTGAGGAAGAGGGCGGTGGGCCTAATTGTGGAAGCGTCGAATGGCCTCGACATAGACCTCCCGCGTGAGCCTTGCCGTCTTACGCCAGGAGAATGCGGCGGCGCGCTGGAGGGACTGCCGCCTTCGCGCTTGCAGCTCCTCGGGCCGAAGCAAAAGGGCTTCGAGAGCCGCAGCCCAGGCGTTTACGCCGTTGGCATCCACATGAATTGCCGCACCCGCGGAAACTTCCATAATGGCCGGATCGCGTGATGTGATCACTGCGGCCCCACATTGCATTGCTTCGAGCACCGGCAATCCGAAGCCCTCATAAAGCGAAGGGTAAACGGCCGCGATCGCACCACTGTAGAGCGCAGAGAGTTGTTCGTCGGGAACCTCGCCAAGGAGTTGCAATCCAGGCTCGGGCGGCAGGGCAGGAAAGTCTTCCCGCCTCCGGCCGGCGATCACCAGCGAGACGGGATGCCGCTCGCGAACCTTGCGCCACGCCTCGATCAGTCTGGCGATATTTTTTCTTGGTTCCAGGGTGCCGACGTAGAGGAAGTAAGGCCCGGTGGTGGGATGCGCAGGTGATTCTGGATGCATCCAGCAGGGAGCGGCCTCTGGGATTGCTGTCACGCGGTCCGGGTGAATGCGAAAGCGCGCAATGGCCTGCTTGCGGACGGCTTCGCTTGGAGTGACGATCATTGCCGCCCTTCCGAGCCGGATCAGAAACGGCGCGCGGCGGCGGACCCGGTCCGCGCCATGATGCCATGACCGATCCATCCAAGGAGAAAGATCGTGCAAGGTCATGACGCTCGGCCGGGCGGCGAAGTAGGGCACTGAAAAGTCCGTTCCATGGAACACATCGATGTTCCGGCGCGACATCTCGCGTTGCGCGCCAAACAGCCACCAGCGGCGTTCTAGAACATTGTTCGGCCGGCCCGCGCCGACGATTAAATTGTCCGTGTGTGTGCCCGCAAACTCGAATTTCTGGTCGGAAATCAGATGGCATTCGTCTTCTGGAAACTCTTGCGCCAATGCCCTGCTTAGCTCTTCCGTGTACCGGCGCACCCCTCCGGTGGAAACGCTGAGCGGCGTTCCATCCAGGGCTATCCTCATACATTCGGCGAGATGGTTTCCCGTGCGGCCTGGTCGTCATCCATTTTCGGAGGCGATAGTAGTTCTTCGCCGCTCTGCTCTTCCACCTGCTCCGCCAGAACGTTGTCGGCAGCTTTGGCAATTACGTCGGGAGCCTCCGTTGGGGCCTCTTCCAAGGTTGCATCGCCATCATGGTAGTAGTAGGAAGTTTTATAAATTTCGCGCAAGAACTTCAAGAATACCTGGAGCACGGCGGTAACCGGGACGGCTAATAAAATCCCGAGAAAGCCGAACAGTTTTCCGCCAATGAGCAACGTGAGGAAGACAGCCATCGGATGCAAGCGAAGCCGTCCGCCGAGGATGCGGGGCGTCAGATAATAGCCTTCTATGCATTGAACTGCGACGAAGATCGCCGCCACGCCCCCGACCTGCCATAAGGTTCCCCCGTGCGCGAGAGTGAAGCCGCTGGCGAGCAGGAGTCCGGAAATTGTGCCTACGTACGGGATGACGTTGAGAAAGCCGGAGAGTGCGGCAATGCCCGCCCAGGCAGGCACTCCGAGAAACGCGAACCCCACTGCATACATGCAGCCCATCAGCATGGCGATCAGAATCTGCCCGAGCACATACGACTGAAGAATTCTGCCAACCTCGTCGAAAAGGCGGCTGAACGGATCGCGGAAGCGCTGTGGAATCAAATCCTCAGTGGAATCGCGCCAGCGGGGAAAGTCGACCAATATGTAAAAGACAAAAAAAGGAACCACTAACATGTCCACTATGGTTGCCGCGGTTTCGAGAAACCCGCCCATGGTGCCAGTCGCCCACGCTTGCGAAGTTTCCATAAGCGCTGAGGGATTGCGCATGAACAGATAAACACGGTGGCCGATCATGCGGTCGAGAACCGGGGAGAATTGGTGAATTTTTAATTGGATTTTCCGGGCGTTGGCGTCCGTGAAGTTGCGAAAAAGTGAATCTCCGATGCCGGAGGCCTGCTGCCAGAGGTCGGGAATGACGAACCAAAAGAAGGTCACCACGCATAGAGTTACCACCAGGATGGACAGGATCGCGGACAAAGGCCGCGCAAACCCGCGTTTGGCTAACTGCTCCGTGATTGGATTCAGTACGTAAGCGATGGCAAAGGAGGCCAGCACGGGGATGATAGCCACCCGGCCCACAATGTAACCCAGGTACAGGAAGACACTGACCAGCAGGGCCGCAGGAACCCAACGCAGCCACCAGAAAGGCGGACGCTCTTTGACTTGCTCCGTCGGAACGAATGAGCTTCTAAAACGCGCCGGCTTCAACATTACACTGTAGACGTACTTGTCTCAATTCTTTGCACAAGAAAAGTTTCAAGAAGTGACCGTGAGGAATTTCGGCTCAAGACAGGCCGAGTATTTGAAGCGCGGCCTGGAGTTCGCTAAGGGTATGGGCATCGCCGGTGCGCGCGGTGACTTCAATACCCCGCTCGTAGAGGTCTCTTGCCTCATCCAAACGCCCGAGCTTTTCCAGCGTGTGCCCGCCATGATAATACGCGGCGGCATAATTTGGGTTCTCCGCCAGCAACGCCTGAAACTCCGTTACGGCCTGCTGAAGATCACCCGAGTTTGCGTACTCAGTCGCGAGCCCGTAACGCAGGAACGAATCCGCCGGACTTTGCGCAACCATCTCTTTTAGCATTTCCAATCGACTGGCCATTCTAGACCTCATGGTAATATACCCGCAATGTCGTGTCCGTACTTTTATCCGGTTGCACCGGCTGCAAAAGTACCAGGTGTGCTGCCCGCGCGAGCACCGCTAAGTGTACTTTACGAAGGCGCTTGCCATGCGGATCCGGCACATCCGCGCGCTCCTGTTGCGGCTACATTGCGTGAATACTGCAATTTTGGGTACGGACGCGGACACTGCGAGAACTTCCCGCTTGACGCAGGAGCCGATGCTGTCCGTTTCTCAGTTTCAGCCTCGAATGAACTCATCTGGATTTACGAGAAGGACTACGCGCCGGCCGCGCACGGACGTCTGGATGAAACCGGCGGAATCGTGAGGAGGCAGGCTGAGGTTTTCCTCGAAAATTATGAACGAAGAATTGACCGGGCGACCGGTTCATGAATCGATGTCCGACTACTCGGAAATCGCGCTTCCAAACGATGCAAATCCGCTGGGCAATCTGCTTGGCGGGCGAGTGATGCACCTGGTCGATCTGGCCGGGGCGATCGCGGCGGCGCGGCACTCCCGATTGCCGGTGGTGACCGCATCCGTCGATCATATGACGTTTCTACATCCGGTTCACATTGGCGAGCTGCTGATCCTGAAATCGTCGGTGAACCGGGTATTCCGAACCTCAATGGAGGTGGGCGTGAAGGTATGGGTGGAGAACCTGAGCACCGGCATTGTCAGACACACTTCGTCGGCGTATCTGACCTTCGTGGCGCTGGATGCGAAGAACCATCGAGTGCCGATTCCACCCGTCATCCCAGAAACGGAAGACGAGAAACGCAGATATGAAGACGCCGGGGGGCGGAGAGAATACCGCCTCGCCATCAAAGCCCGTACCGCCAAACCGTAGCGTTACGCCTTGTACATGTACTTGACGTTCTGCTTGAAAATTAACAGATTGGGACCTTCCTCCCGATTGACCTTCAGGGAACCCTTGTCGTACCACTCGATAATTCCGTGAAGCGTCTCGCCGTCCTTGAGCACGATCACCATTGGCGTCTTGGACTGCATCTGTTTCATGTAATAGAAGTTCTCCGCGTTGGTCTGGTCTGGCGGAGCAGCTTTTTTGGGACTGCGACGGGGGTTCATTTGATCTTTGAGCTCCGTCAACGACGGACGTATGAGTCTACGATTGCCACCCTCCATGAACACTCCCCTTATGAAAAATAATTATGATTACGGCTTGAAGAGACATTGCGGCTTTGGGAACTATCGTGTCTCTAACTTATGGTTTAATTAGTATCACAGTGCATCCAGCGCCGCAAGCAAGATCGCTTGTGCCAGGTCACTGGTTCTGAAGGTCCAGGACCAGCGAATCGAGCGCCAGGCTCTTTTGTATATTCCGGCGTAGAAGTTCCATCAGTTCATCCACTTTTTCGACCGCGGTACGGATCCAATCGAATGAAATGGAAGAGGCTATGCCGGCGAGGTCCTTTTCCATATCGGCGTTCCGGACCTCTGTACCGTTCTGCTGTAAAATCAGGAGATCTTCGAGAAGAATATAAAGGACATTGAGATAGAATTCTAACTTTTCCAGTTTACTGTTACCCAGCGTTTCGGAGAGTTTCGCCCAGCGCGCAAACGGAGCGCGATTGGCCGCAACTTGCAGGAGGGTCAGCATGGCGGCGCGCCGTTTATCGTAAATTTCGAGGTCGATGGAGGCCGCCAGGCCAGGACTTCCGGCGGCAAGAGCCAGCCGGCGTCCGGAGTCCTTCAGGTGGTGAGCATCCGCGAATAACCGCATTTCATCCTTTTCCAGACGGCGCATTTGCAACGGCACGGCCCTGGAACGGATGGTGGGCAGCAGATCGTAGGAGTTCTCGGCTGTCATAAAAATGATGAGGTGATCGGGCGGTTCTTCCAACGTTTTCAGCAGCGAGTTTGCCGCCTGTTCATTCGCGCGATCGATGTGGTCGATGAGAAACACACGGCGCTTGCCGCGCAGCGGAAGGAACCGCGCGCGCTCTTTCAGCAATCGCATCTGCTGGATGGAAATTTGGCGCAAGGGCCCATCTGGCGCGAACGTAAGGAAGTCCGGATAGGAGGCGAAGACGAGCGGGTCGTCGACGCGCTTGTCGGAAGCCCACTTCTCGCGGTCCGCGACGATGGCGGTGTTTGCGGGAAGGCTAAGATCGTCGAGTTCGATTCTGGCGCTGTCACCCAGTAGAGCGCTGGCGAATCGTCTGGCGAGGGTCGCTTTGCCGACGCCTTCCGGCCCGGAAAGCAGAATGGTTTGCGGGATGCGCTCGCGCTGCATCATGTGGGTGAGCGTTTCGACGGCGGTTTGATTGCCGAAAAAATTCTCAAACATGGTGGACCGCCTCCCAGATGCGCTCCGCGATAGTGGCACGGTCTGCCCGGCCGTCGATCACTTTGATGCGGCACGGCTCCAGTTCAGCCAGCTTGAGATATTCCTGGCGCACGCGGCCGTGAAACTCGATGGCCTGCTCATCCATGCGGCGCTCGTCTTTATCGTCGATGTTGCGATTGCGGGCGTGCGCGCGCTCCAAGCTTGTGTCCAGGCCGATATCGAGGTAGATGGTGAGATCGGGCAGCAAGTCCCGGCAGGCGATGCCGTGAACGGTCATCACCACGTCGCGCCCGAGTCCGCGGGCGGCGCCCTGATAGGCAAGCGTGGAGTCAGTGAAGCGGTCGGAAAGGACGATGGTTCCACGGGCTAATGCCGGCAGTATCCACTCGTCCACATTTTGCGCCCGGCATGCGAAATAGAGCAGCATTTCCGCGGTTGGCGAAAGCTCTTGATTGGCGGAATCCAACAGGATGCGGCGGATTTGAAGCCCGATGGGCGTGCCGCCGGGTTCGGCTGTCTCCAGCACCTCATGGCCTTCGGCGCGAAGGCGTTCCGCGAGCATCCGCATCTGCGTTGTCTTCCCGCAGCCGTCAGAGCCTTCAAAGGTGATGAATCGGCTTGTCACGGAATCAGTATTTCGACCGCTTCCTTACGGGCGCGGTTCGGAACGGGCGCGGTTGCCCGAAGCTCTTAGTCGTAGACATAGTGGAGCGCCGCTTTCAGGTCTTCCCAGGCTTCCTTTTTCGCGTTTTGGTTATAGGGCCGGAGCAAATAGGAGGGATGATACGTCACCATCACTGGAATATCGCGCCACTTGTGCCATTTTCCGCGCAGTTTCATGACGCCATCCTTGGTTCCGAGCACTGCCTTAGCGGCAGTGGAGCCGAGGGCGACAATTGCTTTCGGACGGATCACAGAAAGCTGGCGGAACAAGAACTGCCCGCAGATTTCCATCTCATCGGGTTGCGGAGTACGATTCTCCGGAGGCCGGCACTTCACCACGTTACAGATGTAAACATCGCTGCGCATGATGGCGATGTCTTCCTTCTTCGCAGTCCCGTCAATCATCTGGGTGAGCAGTTGTCCGGCGCGCCCGACAAAGGGAACGCCTTGCTGATCCTCGTCGGCGCCAGGGCCTTCGCCGACGAAAACGAGCCTTGCGTGTTCGTTTCCAGATCCGAAGACAATCTTGTTTCTTGCTTCGTGCAGGCGGCAGCGTTTGCAATCGCCGATGTCATCGCTGATCTTCTGGAGTGTATCGTTTTCTGGCGCGAGTCCAGGCAATACCGGAGGTAAAGCGGCGCTTACGCCGGTTCCTACCGCTGCTGCGGCCGCTTTTCTGACGTAGAGGGTTTTCACGCCGAGGTCTTTGTAGAACTCAAGATATTGCCGAAGTTCGTCTGGATTCATGAGTCGTGGAGCAATGACAGGCAGAGCAGTAGGGCGTGGTCAAAGATTCGGCCGGCGATTTCTCGTTTGGATGCGCGCGCCAGATAGACCGGATCGCCCGTTTTTGAGACCAACACCACTTCATTGTCATCGGATTCAAATCCGATATTTTCCCGATTAACTAAATTTGCCACAACCATATCGCAATTCTTGGTCTTCAGCTTCCGGCGCGCTTCTTCGAGCAGATTTTGTGTTTCGGCGGCGAAACCGATCAGCAACTGATCCGTTTTCTTCTGGCCGATTTCCGCCAGAATGTCGGGGGTTGGGTCCAATTGAAGCGAGATCCGTGTAGCCGTCTTTTTCATCTTCTGGTCCGGCACCGATGAGAGATGATAATCGGCAACCGCGGCGGCCTTGATCACGATGGTGGCGTGCGGAAGATTCTCCATTACAGCGTCCCGCATTTCGCAGGCGGTCTTCACGCGCAGCACCGTCACATTGGAAGGCTCTTTCAGATTCACTGGACCGGAGATCAGGATGACCTTCGCTCCGCGCGCGGCAGCGGCCTCGGCGATGGCGTAACCCATTTTGCCGCTGGATCGATTACTGATGTAGCGCACCGGGTCCAGAGGCTCCTGCGTGGGTCCGGCGGTAACGATGACCGTCTCGCCTTCCAGATCGCGGCGTATGTTGGTGACCGCGTCGGCAATCCGATCTGGTTCGGCCAGGCGGCCGGGACCAGTGGTGCCGCAAGCCAATAAGCCGTCATCGGGTTCCACAATCACGTGCCCGCGGCTGCGTAACATATCCATGTTGTGCTGCGTAGCCGGGTGGTTCCACATGTTGGTGTTCATGGCAGGCGCAAGCACAACTCTTCCGGTGAACGCCAGATACAGTGTCGAAAGGAAATCGTCAGCCAGTCCGTTAGCGAATTTTGCAAGCAAATCGGCAGTAGCAGGCGCGATCACGAGTGTGTCGTTGTCCTGAGCCACCCGGATGTGCTCTATGGCGCTGGAGAGGGTGTCTTCCGATGATTGCGGTGACCACAAGCCTGTGATGACTTTTCGACCGGTTAACGAAGCAAACGTGAGTGGTTGGATGAACTGCTGTGCGGCTGCCGTCATCACTACTTCCACGGTGCAGCCGCGCTGCTGCAATTCACGTGCAAGCTCGGCAGCCTTGTAGGCCGCAATACCGCCCCCAACGCCGAGCACCACCTTCATTGAGCTATCCGTTTTTCTCGGCGGCGAGCAGAATGGCTGCGTCGCGAGTTGGATCGTCGTACTTCACCAAACCCCGCCGCACTTCTTCCATAGCGGCAACGGTCGGTTTCTTCGACGTGCTCGGCAGGAACGACCGGGCGCCGCCTTGCAACTGCCGCGCGCGCTTGGCCGCAACAATAATAAACCGGTAGGTGCTGACCTCCGGATCGTCGGGAATGGAGTGCATCGCGTTCTTCGGTAATGGATCGTACATTCGTTTGAAACCTCTCTACTGAAAGGAAGCCAGAATCAACCGGACCTGGTCTTCCACTCGTGCCCGCCGTACCCGTTCCGCCTTCACAATCGCCGCGAGTGTATCCGTTGAGCGATCAAGGTCGTCGTTCACCACAACATAATCGTACTTACTGTAACTCCGGATCTCTTCGGCAGCTTCCCGCAGGCGCCGTTGAATGACAGCTTCGGAATCTTCGGAACGTGCGCGCAAACGCCGCTCCAGAACGTCTCTGGAAGGCGCAAGAATGAATATGCTGACCGCGTCCGGAATCGACTCCTTCAATTGTCTCGCACCTTGAACGTCGATGTCGAGTACCAGATCTTTGTGTTCGGCGATGGCGCGCGACAAAATACTACGATGGGTGCCGTAATAGTTGCCAAAAACGGGAGCATATTCCAGGAATTCGCCACGGGCGACCCGGGCCTCAAAATCGCCGCGCGTGATGTAGTGATAGCTCTGCCCTTCCACCTCAGCCCCGCGAGGTTTTCTGGTAGTGTATGAGACTGAAAACAATAGATTTGGATCGGATGCCAACAGCCGTCCGACCAGCGTGGATTTCCCCGATCCCGAAGGGGCGGACACGATAAATACCGACGTCATTCGAGGTTCAGCCCTTGTTCCCGGATCTTCTCAATGCCGGACTTGGCGGCTAACGCCAACTCCGTGATCCCCAGGCCTGCTTCCCCGATTCCCGATGTCTTCGAAAGGATGGTATTAGTCTCCCGGTTCATTTCCTGCAGCAGAAAATCCAGCTTCTTGCCCACGTCGCTCTCTTTAGTAAGGATGTCCGCCAAATGCGCGGAGTGAATTTTCAACCGGGCGATCTCTTCGCCAATGTCACTGCGGTCCGCCAGCATTGCGGCTTCCTGCGCCAACCTTTGGGGGTCCAGGCCGGCCCCGTTCAACAGCTCGGTCAAACGCTCTTTCAGGCGGGAATGAAACGCGTCCAGAGTGCGGCTGCGAATGTCCTCCATTTTTTCCGCGGCTTCACAAATTGCGGCATTCCGCTGGAGCATGAAGGTGGCAAGTTCTGCCCCTTCACGCAACCGGAATTGATTAAGAGCAATCAGTCCTTCCTCTACGGCGGCAACCAGAGGCGCTTCGAAATCCGGCGGCAGGTTCAGATCTGCCGTCGCGCTGAGCATTCCGGGAATCTGAAACGCGGCGTTCAGGTCCGGTTCATTCGGTAGGTCGTGCAGCCTGGCCGCCTTCCGGAACGCGGTCAGGTAATTGTCCAGGCGAATCAGATCGACGTCCAGCATCACTGGGCCACCCGCATTCGCAAGCGAGACGCGGACGTCCACATGGCCGCGGCTCACATGGCGCTTGACGGCGGCGCGAATGGCTGACTCAAAGGCATCGAGGCCGGAGCCCATGTGGAAATGCAGATCGAGGCCACGGTGGTTCACGGTTTTCAAGCTGATTACGGCGTCAACGCCGTTGATGGTTTTCTTAACCAGGGCGAACCCGGTCATACTGCGGATGGTCGATTCGGTCATGGATTAACAAGAGGATCGGCTTCCAGAAACTGCAATTCGTGAAGCCGTTGGTAGATGCCGCCGTGATTGATGAGATCTTCGTGCGACCCGATTTCAGAAATGCGGCCGCGGTCCAGAACGACGATCTTGTCCGCGCGGCGAATGGTGGAAAGGCGATGCGCAATCACGATCACGGTTCGGTGTTCGATCAGATTCGCGAGCGCCCGCTGCACCAGCAATTCGGACTCCGTATCCAGATGGGAAGTGGCCTCGTCCAGGATCAGGATGGGTGCATTCTTCAGCAGGGCGCGAGCGATGGCGATGCGCTGGCGTTGACCGCCGCTGAGTTTTGCGCCGCGTTCCCCGATGATCGTGTCAAATCCGTGGGGGAGCCGTAAGATGAACTCCTCCGCCAGGGCGTTGCGAGCCGCCTGACTGATTTCGTCCATGCTGGCGTGCTGCTTACCATAGCGGATGTTGTTGGTGACGGTGTCGTTGAACAGAAACGTGTCCTGCGCAACCATGCCGATTTGTTCCCGCAACGATGCCAGAGTCACGTCGCGCACATCATGGCCGTCGATTTTTACAGATCCGGCAACCACGTCGTAGAATCGGGGCGTTAAATTCGCCAGCGTCGTTTTACCGGCTCCACTGGGTCCCACCAGCGCGACGATCTCCCCGGCATTGACGTGGAGTTTGATCCCATTCAACAGAAAGCTGGTGGGCGAATTCGGATAACGGAAGCTGATGTTATCGAAATCGACGGATTTGCGGAAAGAGTCGAGCTTGATGGCGTTCGGTTTATCCTCGATCCGGCTGTCGTGATCGAGATATTCGAAAACTTTTTGTGACGCGCCAAGAGCCTGCTGGAAGATATTGTGAATGCCGGTCAGCCGCTTGACGGGCTCATAGAGCATTAGCAGTGCGATAACGAAGCTGGTAAACTCGCCCGTTGTCATGGAGCCGCTCTTTATTTGATCGCGCGCGTAGGTGAGAATCCCTACAATCGTAAGGGCGCCAAAGAACTCGATCAACGGCGAAGACAGCGCCTGTTGTGCGACATAACGAAGATTGGCGGAGCGCAGCCGGTGAGCGGCGTTGCGGAACCGCTCCGATTCATGCGCCTCCGTGCCGAACGATTTCACCACCTGCTGGCCGCTAATGGTCTCCTGCAGAATTTCATTGAGTTCGGCGGCATTGTCCTGCGCCTTGCGCGTGGTGCGCCGGATGCGCTTGCCGATGCGCATGGTAGGGACAAGAACGATGGGAAGCACGGTAAGGCTCACCATCGCCAGCCGCCAATCCTGCTGCAAAAGCACGTACAGCAATGCAATGACAACGAAGCTCTGGCGCAGCCAATCAGCGAGCATGCTGGACATGGCAACTTGGATCTTTTCGATATCGTTCATGACGGACGACATGATGCGGCCGGTGGATTGCGTTTCAAAGAATTGCGCATCCTGGCGAAGGACCTTGTCAAAGACCGTCTGCCGGATGTCGGTAATGGCTGAGACTCCAACGTAGTTGACGATGTAGTTGCCGAAATAATCGGAGAGTCCCTTGACCAGAAACACGGTGATGATGCCGCAGGCAATGATGGTCCACACGTTATGGACGGATGCAGGCGCGAGCCACTGTAAATAGAAAGGTTTGCCCGTGAATGGAATTTTGAAGAGCTCCAGCGGCGAATCTGGAGAACTGGGATTCAATGCACGATCGAAGATGGGACCGATCAGGAGAGCCATGGTTCCATGGGCCGCGCCCGCGATTGCCATCAGGATGACGGAGAGAATAAGCGGCGACCAGTATGGGCGGACGAATTGGAGCAGCCGCGCCAGACTCTTCATCGGCTGACTCCCAGGCTTGCTCTCAGGCGATGAATGGCTTCGATCACCTGGGCCGCACGGATGTTGTGTATCGATTCGTCATCGACTAACACTTGCGATTGCGCTCGCCAGGGAGCCCAGACGATTGGATCCGACTTGCCATAGAGAACAACGACGGGAACGCCGAAAGCAGCGGTCATGTGCGCGGGGCCGCTGTCGTTTCCAACGAACAGGCTTGCGTTTGCCAGAAGAGTTTTCGTACTGGCGAGCGGAGCGCCGGCTATACAGCGGTATTCGTGAAACGGGCTGAGGTCTTCCCCCGGTCCGGCGATGAAAACCGGTTCCAGATTATCCTGCTGCAAATGGCGAGCGGCTTCGAGAAAGCCTTGGGCCGTCCAGGTTTTTGCCGGATTTGCGGATACGGCGTGGATGACTGCATAAGGCCGTTCCGGCCGCTCGATGGGCGGGGCGAACAACCGCGCGCGGGGAATCGGCTGCCGGCGCGCGCCAAGGAAGAAAACCGCTGAAGCAAGATGCTCCGCGGTGTGAACTTTGCGATCAACGTGTAGGATTTCCTGGGCTGTGGGGATGCGCAGATTGTACACAGCGGCTCCGCGGAAATGGGCGAAGCCGGCCCGGATTCGCGCTCCCGACCCTGCGGTTAACACGATGCTCCGCGTGCCACCGTGAAGATTCAGACAGAGATCCGGCCTCCATCGCGCCAGGGGTTTGATGGCTGGCGGTAATATGGCCTGGACGTTTGGATTCCCTTCGAAGACCGGGGCAAAGCGATCCTCAACAATAACGCCAATTTGCAGATCGGGACGGCTTTGCTTCAGCAACTCCAACGCAGGGGTGGTGAGCACGCAGTCGCCCAGGGAGCGCAGCCGTATTACAGCGACTCGCGATCCAAGGGCGAGATTCTCGAGCGCATTTTCCATGCAGCGGATCTGTGACTACTCTTCGATCTTCGCTTCATCGATCAACATCACGGGGATGTCGTCCCGAATCGGATAAACTCTCTTGCATTGCGTGCATTTGAGGCCGCTTTCGTCCGGTTTGAGGTCGAGCGAAGCCTTACAAAGCGGGCACACCAGTATTTCGAGAAGATCTTTGCTGAGAGCCATGGCTGATTCTAGAGTGTATCAGCTTGCGGTACCCCAGAACAGCGCCGCCTTACCCGGGCGGATGAAATGGGCGTGAAAATGGAAATGCTCTGTCCATCGATCATAGCGAGGATGGAATAACCGGACAGCTTCTCCTGTCGCCGGGTTGATCGAAGCGACGCCGCTGCTCCTCCAGAGATAAGCTGTATTCTTTCTCGTGCTTGATCAGATCAACGACCCTCTGTTGCGCTTCGGGTGAAGGCCGGAAATGGGAAACCGCTTCCGGCGTTGTGCCTGCGGCGATAAAGTCGATGATCTCGAAATACGCGGGCTGTCATTTTCTGGCTCCATGCTCAAACCTCAATCGTCCAACTCAGGCCCTCACCACACGCCGTCCAATAACCCGAATTCGTTCCGAAAGCACAAGCTCAATCGCTTCCGT
>JBBPYD010000221.1:0-22914 GCA_038200305.1 Bryobacterales bacterium | reverse complement strand
CGGCATGCCGGACTTCGGCGCGAACCTGATCTATTAGTTCACAAACCCATGTGATATAAATTGCGACATGTTCTCGCAACGCTTCCGGGTTTCACGTTTCACAGTAGCTCTCATCTCGCTTGCAGTTGCCGTCCTGCCGGTCCAGGCGCAGGAGACGCGCGGTGCTATTCAGGGGCGGGTTCTCGATTCCTCCGGCGGAGCCATTGCCGATGCCGAAGTAAGCGCGACCAACATCGCGACCGGGTTGGCAATCACGGCTAAGAGTAATGAATCGGGCAATTACGTCCTGCCTTATCTGCTCGCCGGCACGTACACGCTACAGGCGCAATTGGCCGGTTTCAAGAAGTCCATCCGGGAAGGTATCGAGTTGCGCATCGGCGATCGCGTTGATGTGAATATCGAGTTACAACTCGGCCAGACCAGCGAATCCGTTGAAGTGCGCGCGGACACACCGCTACTCGATACCGCGACAGCATCGTTAGGGCAAGTGGTGGATGAGCGGCGCATTGTGGATCTGCCTACGTTCGGCGGAAGCGTGATGGTGCTGGTGCAATTGGCGCCGGGCGTAACCAACACAACGGACATGCGTCTGGCGAAGTCAGGTTCGTTTTCCATCAACAAGAACTCGCAGGTTGCAACCGATGGAGCCGGCAATTACAACAACGAGTTCACCCTGGATGGCGTGTCGAATACGCAGGCCGAAGGAGGCTCTACGCGCGTCGGTTTCATTCCGCCAGCCGCGGCGGTCGCTGAGTTCAAGGTTCAGACCGCACCCTATGACGCAAGCGCCGGACACACCGTAGGCTCTGTAATCAACGTCAGCACCAAGAGCGGAACGAATCAAATTCGCGGCCAGGCGGATTGGGCGTTGCGCAATTCGATATTCGACGCGCCTAACATCTTCCAGAACCGCTCAGGTCAAGGTATTCCCCATTACACGGATAACCGCTGGGGTCTTGTGGCCGGTGGGCCGGTGGTGATTCCCAAGCTGTATGACGGCAGGAACCGCACGTTCTGGTTCTATGGTTATGGAGGCAATAAATTCGGCGTACCGCAATCGCTCGTCAGTACGGTGCCCACCGAAGCGATGCGCAGAGGCGACCTGTCGGCTCTTTTAGCGTTGGGACCGCAATACCAGGTTTACGATCCTCTTTCGACCGTAGCTGTGGCCGGCGGCAGATTCCAGCGCCAGCCCTTCCCCGGCAACATCATTCCCACAAACCGGCTGGATCCAGTGGCGCAAAAGATCCTGACTTACTGGCCGGCTCCGAACCAGCCGGGAAACCGCGACGGCAGCAACAACTATTTCTACACGCCTTCGGCCCAGGAGCGGACATGGGACCACCTGGCGCGCTTCGATCATGCGATCAGTTCCAATCACCGCACGTTCCTGCGAATGCACACCGACTTCTGGGAGGAGAACAAGAACCACACATTCCCCAACACGCCAGCGGCGGGCATTGTGTTGAACCGCCATAACAAGGGCCTGGCTTTCGACGACGTCTATGTGATCAATCCGGCCTTTTTATTCAACTTCCGTTATGGTCTGGAATTCGGAGATTTTATTGAACGCCGCGGAAGCCGTGGATTCGATCTTGCATCGCTCGGCTTTTCTCCGCAACTGACCGGTTTGGTGGATAAGCAGACGGCAACGTTTCCGAATGTGCGGGTTGGGAATTTGACGCAATTAGGCAACTGGGAGAGCGGCGATGGCCTCACTTCTTCGTTGACACATGCTTTTTCCGGCACGTTCACGCGGCTGATCGGGAACCACAACCTGCGCTTCGGTGCGGAGTTTCGCGTTTACCGGCAGAACCTCCACCGGTTCCCTCTGGATACGGCGCCGCAGTTGGTGTTTTCGAATACCTATACACGCGGGCCGCTGGATAGCTCAGCGGCACCGACCGTGGGCGGCGAATTGGCGTCCTTTCTGCTCGGCATTCCGGACGGAGAACTGGATCGTACGGCGAGCTACGCTCAGCAGGACAAATGGTTCGGAATTTTCATTCAGGATGATTTCAAAGTTACAGCGAAGTTGACCTTGAACCTGGGATTGCGTTACGAATACGAGACGCCTGTAACGGAGCGCTACGACCGTTCGGTAGCGCACTTCGCCTTCGATCAGGCCAGTCCAATTGCGGCACAGGCGCAGGCGAACTATGCGGCGAATCCGATTCCAGAGCTGCCGGCGAGCCAGTTCAAGGTAATGGGAGGCTTAACATTTGCGGGCGTGAACGGAAATCCGCGCACCTATTGGACACCGGAAAAGGCCGACTTCATGCCACGATTCGGCCTGGCCTATCAACTGTTCCGGAACACCACGCTTCGTGGTGGATACGGCATCTTCTTCGATACGGCGGGGGTGAACAAAACGGGGGGACTGCAAAGCGGGTTCAGTCAGGCCACACCGATTCAGCCTTCCTTGAATAGCGGCTTGAGCTTCGTCGCCACCACCGCGAATCCATTACCCGGCGGGTTGATTGCGCCGCGTGGCGCGGCTGGAGGCCTTTCGACGAACCTGGGCCAAGCCGTCACGTTTTTTCCAACCGAGAGGCGGCGAGCCTATGTACAGCGCTGGTCCTTCGGATTGCAGCAGGAGTTACCGGGGCAATTTCTGGTGGAAGCCACTTACGTGGGAAATCGCGGAACGCGGGTAGGTATAAATCATCAGCTCGACAATACACCCGCGCAGTATTTGAGTACGAGTCCGGTCCGCGACAACCAAACGATCAACTTCTTGAGCCAGTCTTTCCCTAATCCGTTTTTGGGCACAAACCCGATTTACACAGCAAACATTTCGCGGGCGAATCTATTGCGTCCCTGGCCTCAGTTCACGGGCGTTACAGTGGAGCAGCCAATCGGCTATTCCTGGTATCACGCCCTGCAGATGCGGACGGAAAAGCGATTCTCACATGACTACACATTGCAACTGTCTTATACGTGGTCCAAGGCCATGCAGGCCACGGAGTTTCTGAATGCGACAGATACCGTGCCATATCGCTCCATCTCGGATTTGGACCGTACGCATCATCTGGTGGTGACCGGAATCTGGGACCTGCCGTTCGGAAAGGGCAAGCGCTTTGGCAGTCATCTAGCCAAGCCGGTAGATCTCGTGGCCGGCGGATGGCAGTTGAACGGAGTGGTGCAGCGGCAAAGCGGCGCGCCGCTGGGTTTCGGCGACGTATGGACGCTGTTCACCGGCAATCCAAACGATGTAGTTTTGCCAAAAGACAAACGCAGTGTGGACCAGTGGTTCAACGTCAACGCGGGATTCAATCGCAACTCGGCGCAGGCACTTGCGAATAACATTCGCGTGTCCCCGCTGCGATTCAGCGGCATACGGGCGGATGGACAGGCGCGTTGGGACTTTTCGCTAATCAAGAAATTTCCCATTACCGAGAGAATCCAGATGCAGTACCGTGCCGAATGTATCAATGCGCTAAATCATCCGAATCTGTTCGCTCCGAATACGACAGTAACGAGTGCAGCGTTCGGCGCCAGCACAAACCAGGATGTGCCGCGCTTGTGGCAAATGTCGTTAACGCTGAAATTCTGAGCGGCGATTCACAATAAAATGAGCAATCAGACAATCGTAAGTTTCTACGGCATTCTCGCGCTGGCTAATGTCCTGACTGCTCAGCCGGCATTGGTTGAGGATGGACAAAAAGGGTTTGCCGAGCGTTGCGCGGCCTGCCACGGCGCTGACGCCGAAGGCAGTGACATGGGCCCCAAGTTGGCAGGGACACGCAGACTCCGCAGCCGGTCCGTACAGCAGTTGCGAAACATCATTAATCAGGGCATGCCGTCTACCGGTATGCCGGCGTTCCACTTGCCGGCACAGGAACTGGACGCGCTTGCCGCCTTTATCCGCTCGCTGAACTCCACTGCTGCGGAAAGCGGCGTTCCAGGGGATATCCAGGCCGGCCGCCAGTTCTTTTTCGGAAAGGGCCGATGCGCCGAATGCCACATGGTCCGCGGCAGAGGAACCGCTTATGGTCCCGACCTGTCGAATGTCAGCCGTGAGCTGACCGTCGGCGAGATCCGCCAGGTGCTGCGCGACCCGGCATCCCGCGTTACGCCAGGGTACGAAATGGTAACCGTCGAACTTCGCAGCGGCAAGACGCTTCGCGGCTTTCAACGAGGCAGAACGAATTTCGACCTGCAGTTGCAGGGCACGGACGGGCAGTTTCATCTTCTGCAGGAGCACCAAATCGCCGCGGTTCGAGGTGAGAAGCCGGTGATGAAACCGGTGGAGGCGAGCCCTGAAGAACTGCGCAATCTTGTCGCGTATCTCAGCAACATAGAACGCTTTGAGGAAAACGCAAACCCCGAGACAGCCGCCGGCATCGATTTCGCCCGCATTCAGAATCCGAAATCGGGCGACTGGCTCACTTACAACGGAGACTTGAGCGGCAACCGCTATAGCGGCCTGAAGCAGATCAACACTGGCAATGTGGGGAGTCTGGCCGTGAAATGGATTTTCCCTATCGATCACTTCGGTTTGGAAGTAACTCCGGTGGTGGCCGACGGTGTGATGTACGTAACCGGACCGAATCAGGCAATCGCGCTGGATGCCTTGACCGGCCGCCAGATCTGGAAATACTCCCGCCCACGCACGCCAGGGCTGATCGGAGACGCTTCCCTGGGCACCAATCGCGGCGTTTCTATCCTGGGAGACAAGGTGTTCATGGTGACGGATAACGCCCACCTCATCGCGATCAACCGGATCACCGGCAGCCTGGTGTGGGACGTCTACATGCCGGACGAGCCGCAGCATTACGGGTCTACAGTGTCGCCACTTGCCGTGAAAGACACCATCATCGCCGGAGTTTCCGGAGGCGACCGCGGCATTCGGGGATTCCTCGCCTGTTACAAAGCATCTACGGGCGAGCGCCTCTGGAAGCTGTGGACCATTCCGTCGAAGGGCGATCCGGGATCGGAGACCTGGAAGGGGAAAGAGCCGCAGTTCGGCGGTGGCGCAACTTGGCTGACCGGAGCGTTCGATCCCGCCAGCGATACGCTCTACTGGCCGACTGGGAATCCCTGGCCTGATTCGGACGACCGCGACCGGCCCGGCGATAACCTCTTCACCAACTGTATTCTTGCTCTTGATCCCGCTACCGGAAAGCTGAAGTGGCACTATCAATTCACTCCGCACGACGTTCACGATTGGGACGCGACCGAACCTCCGCTGCTGGTCGATACCAAATACGCGGGCCGGCAGCGCAAACTTCTGCTGCACGCGGATCGGAATGGTTTCTTCTATGTGCTTGACCGGACCAATGGCGAAGTGCTGCTGGCTAAATCATTCGTCCGGCAGCAAACCTGGACACAGGGTATTGGTCCGGATGGCCGCCCGCTTCCCGCCCCGGCTATTGAGTCACCCTTCGATTGCCCTTCGGATGCGGCCAATTGGGATTCCGCCGCGTACAGCCCGGTGACACGCCTCTTTTACGTATTAACGATGGAGCAGTGCCGCGCCCGCCGGACCGGCAACTGGAAAAATGCCGAACAGCCGGTGCCGGTGACGGAGAAGAGGTTGCGTGCAATTGATATCGATACGGGCAAAGTGACCTGGGAAATACCGTTTGCCGGGTCCGTGTATGCCAAAACCTGGCCCGGCGTCATGGCGACGGCGGGAGGGCTGGTCTTCTATGGAGATCCCAACGGCGCGTTCGCGGCCGCTGACGAACGCAACGGTAAAACGCTGTGGCACTTCCCAACCAACGTGTACATGAAAGCCTCACCGATGACGTACACAGTAGGCGAAAAACAGTTCGTTGCGACGGTTGCCGGTCCGAATATCATGTGCTTCGGATTGCGATAGTCTGGCGTCCTATTTCTTTCTGGGATCGTCCGCCGGATTTACATAGTTCAGAACGAACGGCCCCATCGCAGTGACCTGGACAATGGTTTCACCCTTGGCCATCGCAAAGTGATGCATGCGTTTCGGCATCAAGACGTAAGAGCCAACGGGAAACTCATGAAGAGCCGAGCTTTCGAATTTATCACCCATTCCCGCGGCAAAGGCGCCCTGAAGCACAGTGACGTGCTCATCGGTTGGATGCCAGTGCGCGGCCACCTTACCTCCATTGGGAATCTTCAGGCGAATCGAGAACATACCGGGTTTGGATGGATCTCCGGAGAGAACGGTCATTTGCACAACGGACGGGATCCCCGTTTCAGGTGACGCGGCCATCCATTTTATGGCATCCGGGGTCAGCAGAACGGGCTTGACACTCATTTCGTGGGAGTCGGCCGTCTTCGGCGTTTGCGCTATCGCGATATTCAGAATCGATAGACAGATCAGGAGTGAAGTTCTCATTGGCTGCCCCTCCCAGGGCGAATTCATCGATCAAGGATAACTCCAAATGAGGTCCAATGGGTGAACTTAGTACTCCACGCGAACCCATTGACGGGATCGCATGGATTCGTACCCGGCGTCGAGAATGCAGTTCACGATGTAGCCGTCCTCATAGGTTTCGCGGGGTGGCTTCCCCTGCTGGATACATTCAATGAAGTGCCGCATCTCGGCTTGATAGCCGTATGCGAACGCTTCTTCGGGAAGCGGGCGGGTCCATCCGAAATCGATGTCGGCTTTTTCGATGACATAGCCAGCGGATCTTGTGGAGAACGAAGTGATCGGCGTTGAGCGCGTGACGTCGGTGAAGATGGACCCTTCCGATCCGTGAATTTCATTGCGCAGATCCAGACCGCCCTTGGTGGTCCAGGAGAGTTCGCAGTGGCCGATTCCGCCGCTTGCGAAGTTCAGAATCAGCAGCGCGTTATCTTCACCGGCTGTTTTCTCATGATGCATCAAACGGCCACCCCAGGCCATCACCTCAACAATGGGGTCTTCCTTGCCGAAAAAGTAGCGGGCAGCCGCTATGCAATGGCAGCCGAGATCGTTCATCGCGCCGCCGCCGGTCTTCTTCACATCCCAGAAGTGCGCGCTGTGCGGGCCGCTGTGCGATTCTCTCGATCGGACCCAATGGACTTTTCCAACGCCGCCCTCCGCTACAATTTGCCGCGCTTTTACCACGCAGGGCGCGAACACTTCCGTTTCGGCATAGCCGTGCAGCGCGCCGGAATTCCGGGCCGCGTCGAGCATGGATTTGGCCTCGTGGCGAGTCCGTCCCAAAGGCTTCGTGCAAACCTGATTTCTTCCGGATTTCGATAGAGCCAGCGAGACGGGAAGGTGCGCGTCGTTCGGCAGCGCAATTAGGAACAGGTCGATATCGGTGCGTCCGATCAGATTCTCGAAATCAGTGGATGATTCCGGGATCGACCAACTCTGGGCGAATGCCGTGGCGCGTTCGAGGCCGCGCGAATAGTTCACTATCACTTCGTGGCCGTGTACGTTCGCTAGACCCTGCATGTAGAAATCGGCAACGAAGCCGGACCCAAGCATGGCTACTCTTACGTTCTTCATACACTGGATTCTAACTGCTCTGGCAGTGTAATACTGAGTGCTGGAAGTGAAAGCATATGTCCAATCGTCCGATTTCCGATGAACAGGTTCGCGAATACCATGACCAAGGCTACGTGGCCGCGCGAGGCTTTTTCGATCGCGAGCAGATCGATCTGCTGCAGCGTGCGGCCAAAGAGGATCGGGCGCTGGATGAGCACTCGTTCAGCCGAGCCGATGGCGAAGGCGGGCAAGTCCGATTATCGCTGTGGAACCATCCGGGCGACACGATTTATGGAATGTTTGCGCGGGCCGAGTCCGTTGTTGTATCCGCTGAGAAGATCCTGGATGGCGAGGTCTATCATTACCATTCAAAGATGATCATGAAAGATCCGAAGGTGGGGGGCGCCTGGACGTGGCACCAGGATTACGGGTATTGGTATCAGAATGGAGTCCTGTTTCCGCTTCTGACCAGTGTGTTCATCGCGCTGGACCCTGCAACTAAGGAAAACGGATGCATGCAAGTGATTCCGTATTCGCACAATGTGGGGCGGCTGGATCACGTGCTGACCGGGGAACAGGCAGGCGCGGATATGGAGCGCGTGACGGAGATCCTGAAGCGGCTGCCGCTGGTCCACGTGGAAATGGAGCCTGGCGATGCACTTTTTTTTCACGCCAATCTTCTGCACCGGTCCGATCAAAACCGGTCGGACAACCCGCGCTGGTCGATGATCTGCTGTTATAACGCGGCTAGAAACGATCCATATAAGGAATCGCATCACCCGTGTTATACGAAGTTACATAAAGTGCCGGATTCCGCGATCGCAGAGGCGGGATTGAAGCGTTTCGGCGATGCGCAATCCGATGTGGCGTGGCTGCAAGAGACGAATGACACCAGTGCGCGCACGCTGGGGCCGAAATCTTGATAAACGCCCCTGCTGTTCGTATAGACTAGATTCAAAGGGGCGTTCAGTATGAAATCCAAACATTTGAGAGTGTTTCTCGCGGCAGTGGTTCTCTTTCTCTTGGTGACTCCCGCTTTCGGCCAGTTCGATACGGCGGAAGTCCTGGGCACCGTGCGCGACAGTACAGGTTCGGTGATTTCCAACGCAAGCGTTACGCTGACGAATCAGGACACCGGCATTTCGGCGAAATCTACTTCCGACGATAACGGCAACTACACGTTTTCTAACGTGAAGATCGGCCGCTATACAGTCACGGCGGAAGCGCCTGGCTTCTCGAAAGCGGTTGCGTCAGGCATCACATTGAACGTGAATGCGCGGCAGCGCGTGGATATCGCATTGCAAGTTGGAGCTGTAAGCGAATCGGTGGAGGTGAGCGGCGCGGCTTCGGTGCTTGAAACCGATTCGAGCGAGCGCGGGCAAGTGATTAACACAGCTCAAGTGGTGGAGCTGCCGCTGAACGGGCGTGCTTATTCGGATCTGGCGTTGCTCACCACCGGCGTAGTGAAGTCGCCTTCAGCGTCCTCCGGAACGCCGCGCGAGGGTTCGTTTGTAGTGAACGGCCTGCGCAGCACTTATAACAATTACATGCTGGACGGCATTGATAACAACGCCTACGGCACCAGCAACCAGGGGTTCGCTAACCAAGTGGCGCAGCCTTCGCCGGATGGCATTGCCGAGTTCAAGGTGATCACGAACAACTACAGCGCGGAGTACGGCCGCAGCGGCGGAGCGACCATCAACGTGGCGACGCGCAGCGGCACGAACGCGCTGCACGGCACGGCTTACGACTTCCTGCGCAACACGGATTTGAATGCAATTGGTTACATCTTTGGCCAGCGCCCGGCTACTTTCAAGAAGCCGACACTGCAACAGAATCAATTTGGCGCGACCATTGGCGGCCCCGTCGTGAAGAATAAGATCTTCTTCTTCGGCGATTACGAGGGCTTCCGCAGTCTGCAACGCGTTCTCACCTTCGCCAGCATCCCATCGTTGAACGATCGCCTGGGCATTTTGCCAGTAGCGGTAGTGAATCCCTTGACTGGTGTAACTTATCCCGCGAACACGCCGATTCCGGTCACTGCGACCACCGCCTTCGCCCGCAAGGTGCTGTCCGATCTGCCGGCGCCGAGTGGCCCAGGGCGCTCCAATAACTATCAGCAGCTTTCGCTCAACCGGAACTACAGCGACAAATACGACGGAAAGATTGACGCCCAGATCAGCAACACCATGGCGGGTTTTCTCCGGATCAGCCAGCGCAAGGTGAATGTTTTTAATCAGCCCGATATCCCAGGGCTTTCCGGCGGCAACAGTAATGGTTACACTCGCGTGCTCAATCAACAGGCCGCGGCTTCCTACACCTGGACGGTAACCCCGACTTCCATTCTGGAGGCGCGATTCGGCGTATCCCGCACGCGCGCCGGAAAAGAGCCACCTCTGATTGGCGGACCAAGTATGCTGGCGCTCTACGGCATTACCGGACTTTCCACCGATTCTTCGCTCACAGGTGGACTGACGGCGACAACGATTTCCGGATTCAGCCAACTCGGCAGGCAGGCGACCAACCCGCAATTCCAGAACCCACTCGACTTCGATTCCAAGGTGAATTTTTCCAAGAATATGGGCCGGCATTCCTTGAAAGTCGGCTACGAATATCTGGTGATCCGGACACAGGTGTTGGACGTGAATCCGCTGTACGGCCGCGACGCTTACGCCGGTGGCTTCAGCCGTCCCGCGGGGGCGCCGGCGGACGCGGCCAGCTATTCCCTGGCCGATTTCCTGTTTGGACTTCGCAGCCAGTATGCGCTGGGAACCCTGGTGATCGGCAATTACCGGCAGCACGAATATTCCGCTTACGTGCAGGACGATTTCCGTGTCTCCTCAAAGCTCACGCTGAACCTGGGGCTGCGTTGGGAGTACGCGACGCCGCGCTGGGAACGCGACAATGTGCTGAGCAATTTCGATCCCGCAACCAACTCGATTATCAAGGCTAAAGACGGCAGCCTTTATGATCGCGCCCTGGTAAATCCGGATCGCAAGGACTTCGCGCCACGGCTCGGGTTTGCCTATAGCCCAACCTCTAAGACGGTGGTGCGCGGCGGGTATGGCATCAGTTACATTCACCAGAATCGGGTTGGCAGTGCGGACCTGCTGGGCATTAACGGGCCGCAGGTTGTGATCGCAACGGTCAACCAGAGCAACCCGGCCGACCCGGGTTTTCGCACTACGCAGCAGGGCTACCCACTGGGCCTGGCCTCCCCTGCAAACTTCAATCCCGTTACCTCGAACATCACTTATATTCCGAAGGATCTGAAGACGCCGTACGTCCAGAGCTGGTTCTTCGGGGTGCAGCGCGAGTTGTGGAAGGATACGGTTTTGGACGTAGCATACGTGGGCAACCATTCGGTAGCGCTACCGATCATCGGCGATTACAATGCGGCGTTTCCGAATCCGGCGGCGACGTCAAATATCCCGCTCCAGGCACGCAGACCCGATCAGGCGTTCGGCGCGATCACCTGGTACGATCCGGCCGGGTTCTCAAACTATAATTCGCTGCAGGTGAAGCTGGAACACCGGTTCTCCGCGGGTCTCTATTTCCTCAATTCGTTCACGTGGTCGAAGGCGATCGACAACGGAGGACAGTCGCTCGACACATCAAACGGAAACCAGGCGAGCCCGCAGGACATTCGCAATTTGAGAGCGGAAAAGGGCGTGTCTAATTACGACCTGACGTTCGCGAACATTACCAGCGTTGTGTATCAGCTTCCGTTCGGACGTGGCCGGCGGTTCGGCGCAACGGCGCCGATCGTGGTGGACCAACTGCTTGGTGGCTGGGAACTGACTGGAATCAATACCGCGCTTTCGAGCCCGCCGATCAATTTACGGGCATGGTCGGGATCCGTGCCAGCTGCATTTCAGGTGGTGGGGAACTTGCCGGATTACCGGGGCGGCGAGAGCTACCGTCCGAATGTAACTGGTCCGGCGGTTGCCGCTCAGTTCAGCACGGATAATTATTTCAACGCCGCTAACGTGCAATTGCCGGCGGACCCGAGCCATCCGTTCGGAAACGCGGGCCGCAACAGCGCGCGCGCCACACCGCTGAACCAATTGGATCTGGGGATCGACAAGAATTTCCGGCTGCCGCGCGAAGGCATGCGGTTGCAGTTCCGGTCGGAATTTTTCAATCTGCTGAACCACACCAATTTTGGGGCCGCCAATTCGGACCGGGTGAGCACAGCGTTTGGCACCATTCGCAGTACGTATCCGCAGCGGCAGATTCAGTTCGCGCTGAAGCTCATTTTCTAAAGCGGAAGACTGGAACAAAGTTCATTGCTTCGGTGTCAGTACCACGTGCACTTCACGCCCACCAGTTCCTCGTGGCTGAACCAGATAGAGAGGTGGTTTGCCGAAATCACGCGCAAGCGTCTCCGCCGCGGCACCTTCCGCAGTGTTCGCGATCTGACGAAAGCCATCCGCGATTACGTGCGCAATTACAGCCAGAACCCTACGCCCTTTCACTGGATCGCCAGCGCGAGTCAGATTGTCCGAAAGGTCAATAAATATAAAGCCATTTCAGAGACATAAGACTAGGAGTGGGCCGTGGACGGCTAATCCGGCAGAGTCTAACGGAGAGTTTGCTCTTGGGATTAATGGGCGGCGCCTTGGGTTGTGTCTTGGGGTATGTGCTGCTGCGCTGGTTTGCCGCACTCGCTCCGGAGGGCATTCTGCGGCTGCACTAGGCGGCGCTCGATCTCCGCGTACTCTCGTTTTCATTCGCAGCGCCGCTGGTGTGCGGAGTTCTGTTTGGACTTGCGCCAAGCCTGGAGACGCCCCGGCCAGAAGCTCTGGCGGGCTGGCGCGCGGTTGGCAGATCGCGAAGTCTTTTGCGCCAGGCTCTTGTTGTGGGACAGATTGCGGCATCTCTTACGCTTCTTACCAGCGCGGGTTTGTTGCTCACCAGCTTGTGGAGATTACAGAATGCGCCGCTCGGAATCCGCACGAAACGGGCACTCACAGCGTCGTTTACACTCAGCAAACAACGCTATCCGCAGGACACGCAGCAGCTCGCCTTTTTTTGGGAACTGTGTTTTGGCGATACATCACGCCGGGGTTATTTTTTGGCGTTGGGCATCCCGATCGTCCGTGGACGAGGGTTCGGCGAAGCGGATCGTGAATCGGGAGAGCAAACCGTGATCTTGAACCAGTCTCTTGCAGGGCGGCTGTTTCCGGACGGAGACCCGATTGGAAAGCGTATCGGCACGCATTTTCGGAACCAGAGACCGCCTTACGGGTGGCGTCATGCAACCGCAATCATCCGAACTTCTGCTGACGAACGGGCTACGGCAGATTGGGTGCGGGCGGAAATCCGAACGCTCGATCCGAATCTGCCGGTGACGATGGAGACCATGGGCCAGCAAGTAAACAAGCTGCTGGAGCGGCCGAAATTCAACGCCGCGCTGTTGGGCTTGTTCGCCAGGACAGGCATGTTGCTGGCGGCAATTGGACTGTACGGCCTTATTTCTTATCTGGTGACCGAACGAACGCAAGAAATGGGCGTCGGGATGGCGTTGGGAGCAACGCGGGCTCAAGTGATGAAGCTGATCCTGTCGCAAGCCATGACGTGGACGGCGGGCGGGGCTGCGTTGGGTTTACTTGGATCGTTCTGGGTTGGGCGGTTTCTTAGGACACTGCTGTTCCAAGTTCCGGATAGGGATCCAGTTGCATTCGGGGCGGCGGTACTGGTGCTTTTCGTTGTCGCGGAGCTGGCCGTCTGGAGTCCCTGCCGGACGGCAACCCGCGTAGAACCGATGTCCGCGCTTCGCCACGAATAAAACTTAAGTCTGGTCAACTTCACCGCCGGTGATCAGATCCGCGCCCAGAGTGGCCAGGCGAATGTCTTCAATGGAAGGCAGGCCACTCACAGCCACGGCGCCCACCACCTCCCCGTCTCTCCAAACCGGCACGCCGCCACCCCATCCGGTAAATCTGGAATCGCCAAAGTAGGCGATATCGAATCCCTTTTCTGGATGCCGCGCCTTCTCCCCAATTTCCTTGGTGGACTTGCGCTCTCTGGCCGCGGTCCACGCTTTGTTGGCGGCGATGCGGATGGAAGAGATGGGAGCGCCGTCCATTCTGGCGAAAGCAATCAATTCTCCATGCGGATCGGCGACCGCGATTACCGCCGCTTTCTTTAGCTCCGATATCTTGTCTACAATTGTGTCGATGATCCTCTTTGCTTCCGAGTACTCGATAGTCTGAATTGTCCTCACCAGTCCATCCTTTATCTATGTTCCATTCAATCACGGCGTGAACGCGAAACGAACACCTAAGATCCCGCGCAAACCCGCTGGCGACAGGCCGAAGCCGGCTGCCCGGACGAAATCGGCATCGCCCGGCATAACGGGCCTGTTCGCGCTGACTGTCTGTATGTCAGTCGTATTCCTGCTCGGCTGGTATGTGATTTCGCAGGTGCATGCGCGCTACACATTCAGTTTGCAATTGCCCGTGCGGCTCCAGTTCCAATGGCCCATCGTGATCGCTCACCGGAGCCGGACAGAGACCGCGGCCGAAGCCCAGACGGATCAACAAGGGCACGCGCTCACTGCGTACCAGCAATACGCGTGCGAGAAGTTTGGTCCCGATTGCCGGCTGGCCTTGGCGATCCAACGTGCAGAGAACCCGCATGGCCGCTGTGAGATCTACCACTACAACACGGATGGCACGCTCGATTGGGGTTACTTTCAGATCAACACCGTGCATCTGAAGCGGCCAGGGCTGAACCTCCACGACCTGCTGGACTGCAAGGCAAATATCGACTTTGCGTACCAGCTTTACCAGGAACAGCAGGGGTTTAGCTCCTGGAGCACCTATAAAAGCGGCACGTACCGGCGCTTCATGCGAACGGGATCGCGATAAATGAATCCGTGTGCCGGGTCCGGACGTCTATAGTATATCCAGTTAAGTGTGATTTACCAGCAGTTGTAATAGCAGTCGATCTTCTCGGCAGGAAATTTAATTTAGGTACAAAGCAACATGGAACAAGGAATAGTCAAGTGGTTCAACGACAGTAAGGGTTATGGCTTTATCTGCCGTGAAAACGGAGGCGGGGATGTCTTCGTGCATTTCTCGGCGGTCCAATCCAATGGATTTCGAAGTTTGCAAGAAGGCCAAGCCGTAGAGTTTGTCGTTACAAACGGACCCAAGGGCTATCAGGCAGATAACGTGCGCGTCAGCTAAGCAGTCAGGAGTAAACAACTGCCCGGAACGATGATCCAACGTTCCGGGCAGTTCTGTTTTTGGTCATAACGGGGGCAATATGGACAAGACGATCCGCCGGTCACGTACTGAGCTTAAGCGTTTGCAAAATACCGCGCCACTTCCGGAATACCAACTCTCCTAGATTCAACATCACTGCCAAGCCCAGCAAGCCGGGCCACAATTCAACTGTTGAGCTTACCGATTTTCCGCCCGCCTCAAAAATCTGATCCGGACTTGGGTTGAACCGGCCCCCGGTAAACTCGGCTACCTGGCGCAACAGAGTTTCGTTCGAGCCGTATTCGCTCAACTCTTCTTCCTGGCGATAGACTCCGGTCTCGGGAAACAAGCGCGAATCCTCAAGAGGGCGGATGCGGAACAGCCCCTGCCGGTTTCCAATCGGCACTTCGCCGCGGAACGATCCCTCGGCCACCTTACGCACTGCAACAGGCTTTTGGAATCCGTCCGGGCCAAACACGAAAATTTGCGGGATGACCGGCGGTTCCGTCACCTGGCGGGCGAGCCTGTAGTTCACCACCAGGTTTCCACTCGCCGCATCATACTCCAGCGTCGCTTCTCCGGTTTGCGAATGCGGCAGCAGATCCCGAAACACATTAACCCAGAACTTATCGAAGCCGTCCCAGGTGACCCACTTTTCCGCCCAGCGGCTCTTTGCGTCGGAGGCGAATACCGCGGAGCGGCCGAGCCCATTTTGCCAGGAGGCGAGCAATGGATCTTTTCTGTCGATACTCAAAATGGTGTCGGCGGTCGGTTTAGCGACGAACTTTATGTAGCCACGGAGCGGAGGAGCCGTGGCCATGTCCACGCCGTTGAGCACATCCGAGCTTTTCATCACTACTGGCACGATGGATTTCTCGATTGCGGTGGACCCGGTGTGCTCCATTACATCTTTCAACAGAATCTGCTCCAGACCGGACGGGTCCGTGAGAAAGTACGCCTTGCCGCGTGCGGACGACGCGACTTTTTCCAGGTATGCCCGATTCACATCCTGCCCTAAGCCCACCGTGGAGATGGTGACCTTACTATTGGCCGCCTCTTTCGCGAGCGACATGCTGTCGCCCTCTTCGGAGATACCGTCCGTCAACAGCACGATGTGTTTATAAGTCGCAATAGTAGGGGCAATCTTCCGGTATGCCTCAGAGAGTGCAGGCGCGATCTGCGTTCCTCCGTCCGGCGTAATGCCAGCGATCAGACGCTTGATTAGAGTTCGATCTTCGGCCTTGCGGATGGGGACGGCCCATTGAAATGAATTGTCGAAAATAAGCACGCCAACCATATCGGTGGGACGAAGATTTTCAATCACGCCAATTGCCGAGAGCCGCGCCAACTCCATTTTGCGGCCTTCCATGGAGGAGGACTTATCGATAATCAACACCACACAGGTGCCTTCGGGCGACCGTGGCGGAGCCAATTTCGCGGGCAGCATCCGGTCCATGGCGGTTTCCGCTTTCTTGGTCTCGGCGTAAACGTTGTGCTCGCCGCCGATGACCAGCACTCCCCCGCCCTGCTTGACGAACTCCTCCAGAGCTTCCTGGCGCGCAGCCGAGATGCTGTCCAGATCCCAGTTGTTGAACACAACAAGCTGGTAATCGGTCAGGTTGCCTTTAGACGGATCGGACGAACGCTGCACGTCGAAGCGCGCCGCCTGCAATGTGTCGAGTAAATGCGCCTCCGTGCCGGCTGGGTCCTGCGAGATGTAGAGAACGCGCGGCCTGCGCAGTGTGATGGCCTGCTCAAACCGGACATCACTGGCTTCCACACTGGGATCCACGGTGCGCACGGTTCCTGAAATATCCACCGCGCCTTCGGCATTTAGACTGGCATGTACTCGAAGCTGATTGTTGCCAGGCTCCAGGGAGATGGGACTGGCGCCCAGAATCTTGCCTTCCGCGGTCAGTTCCACCACTCCGGATGCCGTTTTCGGCGAGCTCACAACCAGATCGATAGGGAATTTTTCGCCTGTGAATGCAATTAGAGGCATGCTGACCGATTCCACACGCAGATTGGGACGGGGCCGGCCGGCAAGCGGAATTGTGTCAATGGGAACGTGAAGGTGCTGCGCCAGCCAGGAAGCGCGCGCGATGCTGCCGTGGTTCTCATTGCCATCCGACACCATGACTACGCGGGGCACCATGCCGCTTGGGAGTGCGGCAATCGCCTCTCTGACCGCGGCTTCCAGGTCGGTGCCGCGGCCAGCCTCTCCAGACGTCTGTTGCAGACTCCACGTTCGATTGAACTCGCCGGGCATCGGCTGCCGCGAGGAACGCGCAAAGGGAATGATGCGCATCCAGTGGCGTCCTTTACCGCGATCGATGCGAGTGGCGATTTGCGAAGCACGCGCGAGATCGTCGGGTGAAATGCTTGCCGACGTGTCCACCAGAACTGCCGCCGCGACCTTTGTCTCAGGCAGGGTAAGGCGAGGCTCGGCCAGTGCGGCAGCGATCGCGCATAACGACGCTGCCTTGAGCAACAGTCCGGTTCGCTGCCGGGTCCGCCGCCAGGAGAATAGCACCCAGGCCGCCGGGAGCAAAATAAACATCAGCACCCAGGCATGCTCAAATCTCATGACGCCCTCCGTAGCCCAATGGTTCGGGCGATCCGGTCAGCGGCTTGCCCCGGCATGCGGGCGCGCCCGAACAGAAACCATTCGATAAGTAAACAGGCGCCGCCGAGCAGAGCCAGAAGCTGCCACAAATCTTTAGCCGAGGCATCCATCACACGCGCCGGAACTCCGCGCCGCACGGAGGCAGCCGGTTGCCACACTGCCTCGCCCACCTCAGGTAAGGTCAAGGAATACACCTGCTCGCGATTATCCGTGATGACGCGCACTGTACCGGGGACGCCAGAGTAGAACCGGAGGTTCCGCCCTTGAATGGTGAACGGGAGTTTCTGTTGATTATCGGCGACCACCTTCACGTCCGCTGCCGCCGTGTCCTGTTCCACCGGAACCGTCACGATTCCCGCATTGCCGGCGTAAATCTCCCAGCGCCGGAACGCTTCCGGCTCCATCCATTGCAGGATGTTCGCGAATAGCAAAGGCGTAGTCAGATCGAAGCGCATGGACGATTTGCCAGGATGAAAACCCATGACCACCAGCCGGGATGCCGACGGGCGAGCCACAATCACCGGACCCGCCTGCACTTCGGCCACAGGAATATCTCCCTTCGCGGGCGCGAACACTTCCGAAGATTCCAGCTTCAACTGCTTGGTCCGCAACCCCGTCCCAAGCACATGATCCGAGCGCCAGCGGACCACCGGAACATTGCTGACTGTAGTCCGGACACTCACGGGCGAGCCTTCAGCCGGTGGCTCAATCAAGATCACGCCGCCCTTTGGAAACTGGCTCGGAAGAAAGCGATCCAGGATTGTGATACGCGCCGTCCCATCCGGCTTGTAGCGCGCAGGCGGAAAATACTGCGCCTCCACCAGAGCATTGGCCGCAAGAATGGGCCGCAACAGCTCCGGCTGATCGGTATAGACTTCCACCTTCAGCGCTTTCTGTGAGGGCAGTTCCAGAATCGCCCGGTTGTCTTCTTCAAGGGCGTCATTGACTAACAACCGCACTTCCAGCCATCCCGCCGCGCGAGTGCGGAAGTTGAACGTCGTTTCTTCCTCTTTCCCAGGTTCGAGTTGCAGACGGCGGCTGCCCACCACCGCGCCGCCGAATTGAAGACCGATGGGGAGGTTCCGCGGCACTGTCCCGTAATTGCGGACCGATACGAAAACCTCCCACAACCCCGGGTCCGTCGCCGACCGGCGCAAGCCGATTTTACGCAGACCGCAATTTTCAACCGCGTCCTTAACGGGCAGAAGCCGAAAGGAGCCGCCCGGAGCATGCTGTTGCAGCACGCCGTCGCTTTCCAGCACGCGGCCGGTCCCCGCATACACAATCTCACCCGCTCTGGCGCCCTGCATCTTCTGAACCTGGCCGGCGAAGGCAAGAGCCTGCTCGAGATTCAATGCCGCGGCGCCGGGGCGGGATTCCCGGATCGCCTCCTCCAGGACCTGATGGTTTTTCTCAAGGCCAGTTGCGGGCGTCGCCAACCCTTCCGCGCGCACGATCATGACACGGTCGGAGGACGGCAAAGCACGAATGTACTGCCGTGCCGCGGCTTTTACTCCATCCAGCAGAGTTCCGGTGCGCGTCCGCGCGGCCATCCATGACGATGTGTCTAGAATCAGAACATGATCGCGGCCTGCCTTGTCCTGGCTGCCCCAGCGTAGCTGCGCGATAGCCAGTAGCAGCAATGCAATGCCTAACAACTGCAAAATTAGCGAAAGGGGCTGCTGGATTTTCCGGCGGTGTTTCTGAACGGTGGGATGGTCCGTACTGGCCCAGAATCGCAAGGTGGCGACGGTCTGCTTCCGCCGGGAGCGATTCAGTAAATAGAGCGTTACTACTAACGCCGAGGCGGCGCCGAACAGCGCCATGAACTCCATCATGCTGAGATTCAGGAAGAACATGGCGGCTATTCCAACCCTCCAGACCGGATGATGGGGCCGAATATGGCATCTTCCAACGGCATGGCGGTGGGCAGACCGACATAGCGGCCGCCGTTCCGCTGCGCCATCACTTGCAGCCGCCGCGCGTACTCGTCGAACGCCGCGGTGTATTTGACTCGCGCTCCGGCGTCCAGGTCCATCTCCATATGGCCGCCAGTCTCCGCGTCAATCAGATCGAGTTCTCCGTCCCACGGTGGTTCTCTGTCTTCGGGCGCCCATAAATGGATCAACAGCAGCTCGTGGCCAAACTCCGCCAGATATTGCAGGGGCTTGTCGGCATCTTCATTATCCAGGAAATCGGAAATCACAATAGTGAGCCCGCGCTGGGGATAGGTGGATACAAACTGCCGGGCGACCTGAAAGTAGTTCGTGTTTCCGCTGACCTCTAGCTTGCTTAGAAAATTCGCCGCGGATACAAATCGATGCCTCCCCCCGCTGCACTGGAAAGAGTCGCCCAGCGTCTCACGAAAGGGCTGCAGCCAGATAGTGTCCAACCTCACCAACCCCACATAACAGAGTGCCGCGGCCAGTTTGCGCGCGTATTCAAACTTCGGAACCGCGCCGGTAGACATGGACATGCTGGTGTCCAGCAGAAGACGCACCGGGATGCGCGGCTCTACCTGAAACATCTTGAGGAAGAGCTTCTCCAGCCGCATGTAAGCGCGCCAGTTCACCGCACGCAAATCGTCGCCCTGATGAAAGTGCCGGTGATCCAGAAACTCCTGTCCAGCTCCGGAAAAGCGGGAGACGTTGTGTCCGCCCACCAGCCCTGGAAACGATTTTTGCCAGTGGATAGTTAGCCGCTCCAACTTTTCGAGAAATTTCTGGTCGATCAACAGCTGGCGGGCCATAGTGACTCCTATCCCAACTGCGCCTAGACGGCCGCGGCGGTCACGCTATCGACGATCTTTACCAGAAGCGTTTCGGGTGTTTGCCCATCGGCGTGTGCGTCGAAATTCAAGATGATGCGATGCCGTAATACGGCCTTCGCCACGGACCGGATATCGTCGGTGCTCAGATTGAACCGGCTGTGCATCAGGGCGTGAACGCGTCCGCACTCCACCAGCGCCTGGGCTCCGCGGGGCGAACTGCCATAACGGATATACCGGTTCGCCAGATCGTGCGAGCCATCTCCGCCCGGTTGGGTGGCCATTACCAGATCCACCGCAAAATCCTGGACGTGCGGAGCCACCAGGACTTCCCGGCATACTCCCCTGAGTTGCAGAATGCCCTCACGATCCAAAACCTGCGAAAGAGCCGTTTCCTCTCTCTGAATAGTGCGTTCCACGATGTTGCTCAAATCGGCGCGTGAGGGAAAATTGACCAGAATCTTCATCAGAAACCGGTCAAGCTGCGCTTCCGGCAGCGGATACGTGCCTTCCATTTCGATGGGATTCTGGGTAGCCATCACCAGAAACGGCGCCTCCAGTTCGTGTGTCGTGGTGCCGCTGGTGACTGTGCGTTCCTGCATGGCCTCCAGCAGCGCGGACTGTGTCTTCGGAGTGGCGCGATTGATCTCATCGGCCAGCACGAGATTCGAAAAAATCGGCCCTGGCTGAAAACGCAGCGATTTCCCGCCGCGGTCGTCGGTCTCAATCATCATGCTGCCAACGATGTCGGCCGGCATCAGATCGGGAGTGAACTGGATTCGGGAATAACGCAGATGCAAGACGCGGCCCAGCGTGCGTAGCAAGGTTGTCTTTCCTAGACCCGGCACGCCTTCCAGCAGCACGTGCCCGCCGGCCACCAGGCATATCAAGACGCCATCAACCACTTCTTGCTGGCCTACGATAATCTTTCCAACTTCGTTGCGAACTTTATCCAGACGCGATACGGCTAGCTGAAGACCTGCTTCTGTGGGCACAATACTATTCTAAAGCAGTTGGATGAGAAACTTAAGACGAGCTCTCAACAGCAGTCCGCTCACCCATGGCGTTCGCCAGATGGCTGACGATCGACGTCATTTCGAGCAGCGCATGATGCGCATGCCGGTGGGACACAAGGTGAATGGCGGCGTACCACAATCTCATCAGTTGGAAATCGACCATGAGAATTCGATTTTCCAGCGATCGCGCCGGCACAACGGTGCCGGATCCGTGCCGCAGCAAGTAAGTTACTAACTTGTAATCGCGGTCGAGAGATTTGTGAAGTTGCTCAAGTGATGCCAGCAACGATTCGTCATTGAGGCTCGCCCTGGTCTCAACAAACGCAAGCTGATTTGTACTCGCAATTTGCGACGCATAATCGCGCGATGTCTTGGTGCTAAGAATCAGAACGCAAGTATAGCGGAACCAGTAAAGGAAGAGTGTAAGCGAGATCGCGATGATGAGTATGCTTACGAACACAGCCGTTCAATGACCTACGTTACATTATAGTACTTCTAGTTTAGAGATTTTTCAAGGACGAACATTAGTAGAGAAAACCTAGGAATTATCCTAGTCTTTCCCAAACTACCTTAGGGTAAGATCGAGCGTTCCGCGGACTCATGAAAGATCATGTTTTCTTCGGCGAGACCATGCTCACGTCGATAGGCCAGATACAATTGTCCATAACTTGCAATAAGATAGCCGCTATCTTCAAACCCTAGCAGGCGAGCAGTACCGTCAATCCACTCTGGCGAGCCCTCCAGTTCGAGAAAGACGCCAATTGGCGCCTCATCGAGGGTAATAGTACCCGAGCCGCTGTTAGTACTAATGAATTCTGTTCGATACTTTTCGTACCGGAAGACGATCTGGTAGCCGAGTTGCCCGAGAATTGTTTGGAAACTCTGGAAGCTGGAAATGGCAACCTCATACTCGTCGCGGGACTTGTACTTGCCTGGTTGCGGGACTCCTTTGAACGTAAGAGTTACTTTTGGCCCAGCCGTCCTCAATCGCAACATCACTCCGCGGCTCCGCAATGCGGCATCCGCCGTGTCGTATATAAAATTGGATTCCAAAACCCGCGGCACGGAGACATGAAAGTCAGCGGCGGCGAGCAGGGTTCGTCCGGCAGCGGCACTCGGAAGCCGGAGCTTAATTTCGATTTCGAGGTTCGAATTCGGGTTTGAATTCAGATGCGACATAGCCGGGTGAATCGGTTAATATGATACCAGTGCGCCCGTAGCTCAGCCGGATAGAGCGACTGGCTTCGAACCAGTAGGCCGGGGGTTCGAGTCCCTCCGGGCGCACCAGACTCCCACCTTTCCCGATCAATCCCGCAATGCGGCCACAGCGCATTCGATTCCAATACAATCGCTGGTATGCATGCCCTGGTACGAATCCTCCTTTGCTTCACCTGTGTTCTGGGCACGATGGCCGCTCAGGAAACAGCGCCATCCGTCCCGAAACTTCCTCCCGCGATGCAAGCCGCGATTGGCCGCATTGCGAAGGGCAACACCGGCAGGGTTATGCGGAAGCGCCCCGAGTTGGAGGCTAGCCTGCCAGCGCAGGGCATCTGTTCCGTCCCTCTGTTGGAAATGCGAATCGACAACCCGGAGCGATTCACCATGCGGCGATTGCCACTTGCTTCCTACAGTGACCCGATGCCGCGTGTGACAGTTCCTGCTCCACCTTGCCATAAAGGTGATCAATAGGACTGCCGGATTTAACCCGACCTGATGCAACTTAGCACAGCATTTTCTAATCGAACAGTGAGCCTGGAGGAGGAGCGAAGCTCCGCCGCCGGGCCTCCTTTCTGAAAGTTCTTCCCATCAATGAAACACTGCAGTGGAAAAGTGGGAAACCTGCTTGGTTTTCCACTTTTCCACTGCTTCGTAGGGGCGGT
>JBBPYD010000220.1:0-4856 GCA_038200305.1 Bryobacterales bacterium | reverse complement strand
TCACCGTGGCCGGACATTATTACCACTTCGGCGGAAAGAGTCCGATCAATGACCAGAATCGAGCCTTAATTGCGGCGCTGGAAAAACTGCTCGCCGCGGAAGGACCGCACCTGCCTGTTTACTGGGGCAATCGCAACTGGCACCCCATGCTGGCGGACACCTTACGCCAGATGCGATCGGACGGCGTCCAGCACGCGATCGCGTTCTTTACCTCGGCCTACAGTTCGTATTCGGGCTGCCGGCAGTACCGTGAGAATATACTCGCCGCGCAGACCGAGGCCGGCGCGGGGGCGCCCGAGGTGGACAAATTGCGGGTCTTTTACAACCACCCCGGCTTCATCGGGCCAGTCACCGAAAACGTCAAGATTGCCCTGAACCAAATTCCACCGGAGCGGCGCGCTTCAGCCCATATCGCCTTCACGGCGCACAGTATTCCCACCGTGATGGCCGAGTCTTCCCGGTATGTCATGCAGTTGACCGAAGCTTGTAATTTGGTTGCGGCCGCAGTAGGCGCCTCTGACTTCAAGCTGGTTTATCAGAGCCGGAGCGGTCCACCGTCTCAGCCTTGGCTCGGCCCGGATATAAGCGATCACATCCGTGAATTGCATGACTCGGGAAAAAAAGATCTGGTGATCTCTCCCATCGGATTCGTCTCAGACCATCTGGAAGTGATTTACGATTTGGATACCGTGGCCGCCGCGCTCTGCGCCGAACTGGGCATGCACATGGTCAGGGCGGCGACAGCCGGGACGCATCCGGATTTCATCCGCATGATTCGGGAGCTGGTGCTAGAAAGGATCGAAGATTCCAGACCTGTCGATGGTTGCGCCCTGGATTGCTGCCCTGGACCGAAAAGACCTTAAACGTGAGCTAAAGACTCTGGCGCCACCGATTTGTTTTGTGTCCATTGCTCCAGTTTTGAGCGCAGGAGTGGCACACTGACTGGCTTCGTAATGTAATCGTCCATTCCGGAAGCAAGGCATTTCTCCCTATCGCCGGCCATTGCGTTCGCGGTCATCGCAATGATGGGAATTTCACGTACGGCGCTGTCGAGTTTCCGGATGGCCATCGTCGCTTCGAAGCCATCCATCTCCGGCATTTGCACGTCCATCAAAACCAGATCGTAATGCGTTTTTTGCAGGGCTTCCAGCGCTAAGCGCCCATTCTCCACGGCTTCCGCTTCAAAGCCCGACTTCTGCAGAATTCGCAAAGCGATGCGGCGATTAATCTCGTTGTCTTCCGCAACAAGAACGCGTTTCGCGGACATTCTCACAAGCGGGAGAGAAATTTGCGAGGGCGCTTCCTCCCCCGGCGTTCTAGCTGGTGATTGAGTTGGCAATGTCAAAGTGAACCAGAAGGTACTGCCCTTTCCGGATTCCGTTTCCACGCCAATCTTGCCTTCCATTAGCTCTACCAACTGCCTGGAGATAGCCAGTCCTAGTCCGCTGCCGCCGTGCTTCCGCGTTAACGAGCCGTCCGCCTGCGAGAACCGGTGGAATAGCCGCGCGCATTGATCGTGCGGAATTCCGATGCCCGTGTCCTGCACGGCGATGTGAATCGATACACCCTGCGCCAGAGTTTCCAAGACCCTTACCGAAATTTCGACACTGCCCTGTTCCGTAAATTTCAGTGCGTTCCCAACCAGGTTCGTGATCACCTGCCGGATCCGTGCTGGGTCGCCGACAACGCAGTCCGGAATGTCGTGCGCCAGATCGCAACTCAGTTTGAGTCCTTTGGTGCGTGCGGCTAGCGCCGGCAGAGAGACAGCTTCTTTCACCAAAGCCCTCGGATTGAACGGGACGCAGTCCAGTTCCAGCTTCCCGGCCTCAATCCGCGACAGATCCAGAATGTCGTTGATTACGACCAACAACGAATTCGCCGATTGCCGCACCGCATCCGCGTACTCCTGCTGTTCCGGGTTCAACGGAGTGGTCAACAGAAGATCCACCATCCCGGCAATGCCGTTCATCGGCGTACGAATCTCATGACTCATATTCGCCAGGAACCGGCTCTTCAATTCGGTGGATTCGCGTGCCGCCTCCAAGGCGGCCGCCAATGCCTGATTCTTCTGCTTCAGTTCGCGTGCATATCTTTGTATCTCATTCTCTACACGCTTTCGCTCAGTGACATCGCGCTGCAGTGCAATGCAGTGAGTGAAACGTCCCCTCGCATCATTCACTGGAACTACCTCCATTTCGTTCCAGAACGTAGACCCATCCTTGCGGTAATTGAGAAGCTCAACCTGTGCGGGTTTACCCTGTTTTATCGCTGCGCGCAAGGCCGCAAGCTGCTTCTTATCTGTTAAGGGACCATGCAGCAATCGCGGGCTTTTGCCTTGAACGTCGCTTAATCCGTATCCAGTCACTCGCGTGAACGATTCGTTTACATACAGAATCCGGGGACCCGGCTCCTCCATCTCAGCATCTGTGATCAGCACGCCTTCCGTGGCGTTGACGACTACTGACTCCAGCAGGCGAAGCCGCTCCTCAGTCGCCCGCCGTTCCGTAATGTCTACATTGGAGCCAATGCAACCTTGAAATTCTCCAGTTTCAGAGTATCGTGGCACGCCGCTCGACAGTATCCAGCGGTATTGCCCGTCGAACCTTCTGAACCGGAACTCAACCTGGAATACGTCCATCGGTGGTGCCACGTGTCCCGATGCTTGGAATAGGGCGGCCGCATCGTCCGCGTGAATCAATCCGCGCCAATCGAAGCCAAGCGCTTCCTGTAGGGAGCGCCCCGTAAACTGCAACCAGCGATCGTTTGCGAATGTGATCTGTCCTTCCGGCCCCGTGATCCACAGCATGACCGGCGCGCTATTCGCCATCTCTTGAAACAACCGGTTGCTCTCTTTCAGCTCGATCTCAGCACGTACACTTCTGGATATATCCAGAAGTGCGGAGCGGATGCCGATCGTGTTCCCACTCTCATCGAAAAGGATGTTCTCGTGAATTTCCAGGGTGAGCAGACTTCCATCTTTGCGAAGGTAGGCACGCCGAAAGGGATTCAATTCCACTTCGCGTGAGAGCTTGGCGTCCACGGCCTTTCGGCTTTCGGCCTGCGCCTCCGGAGATACCAACTCCCAAACCGGCTTGCCCACCAATTGCTCCGGCTCGTAACCGAGCAGATCGCACTCCGCGCGGTTCACCCGGCGAATAATGCCATTTGTATCGATGTCGTGATAGGCGATTGCCGTTTCGTCGAACAGCCGGTGAAAATATTCATCGTAGCTCGCAATCCTGGATGGGCGTGGCATATCTGCCGGTTTGCCCATCGCCTGGCAAATAATCCAACCCGCAAGGCCAGCGCAGACCAGTACCGAAATAATCGAGTAGATGACCGAAATGGAATGCGGCATAGGGCGCTATTTCCACTTATCGGCCGGGGGTGTTAAGTTTTGAGCCCGATTACGGCGCGGCTACCCGGCCATCCGGCAATCCAACCAACCGGTGCGCCTGCTGTTCCAGCGCGGGCACATAGGCCAGGCAATCGCCGCCATAAATGCTGCTGCCGCCGTCAAAGTTCTGAAACCGCGCGCCCGCTTCCTCCATAATCACTTTCAGCGGCGCCAGATCCCATGCCTTGGCCGTATCCTCGATCCAGAAATCCACCTGGCCCGCAGCCAGCATCATCGCATCCATACACCCGCCCATGCTGCGCACCGACCAGAATTGCGACATCCAACTCAATAAATCCGGCGCAAAGCTCCGATTCACCATGTGATTCAGCCCGTTGATGCACAACACCGCTTGCGAGACTTGCGTCACCGCCGAGACCCGGATTCGAGTGTCATTGCGAAAGGCGCCCTGCCCGCGCGTGGCAAAGAACATTTCCGCGTGCGGCGCCAGATACGAAACACCGGTTTCCACAATTCCGTCCACCTCCAGCCCAATCAGCACCGACCACAACGGAGCGCCGCGAACGAAGTCTCTGGTCCCATCAATCGGGTCGATAATCCAGCGCCTTCCATTCCTGGATGGTTTGGCCGAACCCTCTTCGCCCAATAATCCATCCTCTGGAAATGCATCTTCGAGTAATCGTGAAATCAACCGCTCGCATTGCTGGTCGGCGATGGTCACGGGAGATAGATCCGGCTTCTCTTCCGCCTCAACTCCCTTAGCCTGCAGACGCATGGCCAACTCACCGGACTGGAGTGCGATCGATCGCGCCAGCTCCAGTTCTTTTTCAAATGGCATCGTAGTATTTTACCCTGTAGGGGTAAGCATCCAAATCCAGAGGAAAGTTTGCGCACTTTATTCACGGTTCTCGAAGAGACGGTCCATACACAGAAGAACGCCGTCGCACTGCACCAGCCTACCGGCTCAAAAAAGGGTCCCAGGTACAAGACGTACACCTGGACGGACTACCGCGATATCGTTCGCGAAGTCGCCTGCGGGCTACGCTCCATGGGAGTGGGGAAGGGAGATATCGTTGCGCTCGACTCGGAAACCCGCGCTGAGTTTTATCTTGCGGATCTCGGCGTGATTGCAAACGGTTCCATCGCGGCAGCGCTCTATACCAGCTTGCCCGTTGAAGACCTGGTGCGCGCTCTGGCCAATTGCGAGCCGAAGGCGATCTTCGTTGAAGATCCAAAAACGTTCCGTATCCTGCAGGAGGCAGGTGCACCCGCAGGGCCAGCGGTCTGGGTTCTTTTGACCGGCGAACTGCCAGGCATAATGACTTTCGATCGGCTGCGGGAACGCGGGCGCGCGGCGATGGCGGCCGATCCCGGCCTGTTCGATCGAATTCACTCCGGGGTTAATCCCGGTGATCCAGCCATTCTGTATCCCACCTCCGGCGCAACCGGCGAACCGAAAATGGGCCTGGTGACCCACAGCGCGGTGATTGCCAACCTC
>JBBPYD010000219.1:0-22584 GCA_038200305.1 Bryobacterales bacterium | reverse complement strand
TGGATTCCTTCCAGGCTCAACCCTTCTCCTGCTCGCATTTTGACTATCAATGCCCAACATGGCCGATTGTTCCTCCTCCAGGCTCATCTTGTATGAGAAACAACCTCTCGCTCCAGGCTCATCTTGTGTGAGACAAGACTCAAACTTGCTTTTCCCGCTCCAGTAAGGCAAGCTGGATGGTTTTCCTATTGTTTACCAAACCTGCATGAGGATACGCATTCTCTATCACGATCACTGCTTCGACGGGGCCGCCTCGGCTGCATTCTTCAGCCGCTTCCTTGAGGGAAAGTACTATCCGGATGCGGAGTTTTTCTACACCGGGATGGCACACAAAGCTTCACAACTTTTTGAAGACAGCCTGTTCGATGGCGATGAAAACGCGATTGTCGACTTCAAGTACAGTCCGAATCCAAAATTGACCTGGTGGTTCGATCATCATCAGAGCGCCTTTCTATCCCCCGAAGATGCCGAGCACTTCCGGCAGGACCACAGCGGCAAGAAGCTGTACGATCCGAACTTCCGTTCCTGCACGAAATTCATCTGCACTGTCGCCAGGGATAAATTCGGCTTCGAAGCCTGCGATTTGAAGGAACTGGTGAAGTGGGCCGACATCATCGACGGGGCTCAATACGCGAGCGCTCAGGAAGCTGTCGAGTTGCGCGCGCCAGCCATGAAGCTCACGCTTGTTATCGAGGGATCGCAAGGCTCGGAGACGGTGCAGAAAATCATCCGCTGGATGCGGCATCTCAAGCTGGAAGAGATCGTAGCACAGCCCGAGATACAGGAACTCTATATCCCGCTTTATCAGCGGCACCTCCGGTCCATCGATATCATCCGCGACAATGCGGTGAACTCCGGCGGTGTCGTGTTTTTCGACCTTATCGGGTACGAGCTGGAAGGGTACAACAAGTTCATCCCGTATTACCTGTTCCCCGATTCGACCTACACCGTTTCGGTCAGCACGTCCACCTTCCGCACAAAGGTTTCCGTCGGGTCAAATCCGTGGGTCACTGAACCGCTGCGGCACAATCTCGCCACCATCTGCGAGCGTTACGGCGGCGGTGGACACGCCAAGGTCGGCGCAATCAGCTTTGAAGTCGGCCAGGTGGAACAAGCACGTGCCGCTGCCGCGGAGATCGCGCAAGAACTGCGGCGCTAAGATCAAAGCTGGAGGTTGTGCATGCTCAAATGGACCACTGGCACGCTGGTATTGTGCGTCTCTCTCGCCCTGATATCCTGTTCTACCGATAAGCTGGTACCGGCTCTCGAGCCCGTTTCTTCCATAGCCTTCCGCGATTTCGTCGACGACTACTTCAAAGCCTTCTTTGAGTTCAATCCATCGCAAGCAACCGCGGCCGGCTTCCATGAGTACGACGCCAAGCTGGAGGACTATTCGGCGGCGTCCTTTCAGAACCGGGTAGTTGCCTTGAAAAGCATGTCGGCGCGGCTGGATGGGATCCGGCGCGAGAAGCTGACCGCGGACGAGTCTATCGACGCGGCGATCCTGGATGGCCAGATCAAGAGCGAGCTGCAGGACCTCCAGATTATTGAGACCTGGCGCCGAAGCCCGAAGGCTTACATTGAACTGCCTGGCGGCGCCATCGACCTTTTGATCAAGCGCGGCTTTGCCCCGGCTCCAGAGCGGTTGCGATCCGTTGTATCGCGGCTGCGTCAGGTAGGGAAGGTGATGCAGGATCTTCGCGCGAACATGACCGTACCGCCGAAGGAGTTCACAAACATCGCGATTGAAGAGGCAAAGGGATCGGTTGGATTCTTCCGCGATACGCTGGCTGCCTGGGCGAAGGACGCGGCAGGCGGCGATCCAGCGCTGCTCAAGGATTTCGAGACGGCTAACAGGCCGGCGGTAAAGTCTTTTGAGGACATCTCGCAGTACCTGGAGAAGGAACTGCTGCCGAGGTCGAAGGGAACTTACGCCATCGGAGCCAAGAACTTCTCCGACAAGATTACCTGGGAAGAGATGGTGGATCTGCCGCTCCCTACGGTGCTGGCGATTGGCGAGGCAAACCTCGATAAGGACTACAAGGCCTTTCTCGAAACAGCCCGGCAGATCAACCCGAAGAAGACGCCTACGGAGGTGATGCGGACAATTTCAAACGATCATCCGACCGCGGCGACGCTGATCCCTTCGGCCAAGAACACGGTCGAGCAAATCCGGCAGTACATCGTGGACCACAAGATCATCACAATCCCGTCCGACGTCCGGCCGACCGTCACTGAGACGCCGGCGTTTGCGAGGGCCGGATCGTTCGCGTCCATGGATACGCCGGGGGCTTACGAGAAGAAAGCGAAAGAGGCGTTCTACTACATCACCCCGACCGAGCCGGAATGGACGCCCAAGCACAAGGAAGAGCATCTGCGGTCCTATAACAAACCGGTCATGGACATGATCACGATCCATGAGGCTTATCCAGGGCACTTCGTGCAGTTTCTGTATGCGCCGAAGTTTCCCACCAAGACACGGAAGCTGACCTATTGCGGAAGCAACGTGGAGGGCTGGGCGCATTACTCGGAGCAGATGATGCTGGAGCAAGGGTTCGGCGGCGGCGATCCGAAGATCCGGCTGGCCCAGCTTTCCGAGGCGCTGCTGCGCGACGTGCGGTACGTCGTCGGGATCAAGCTGCACACGGCTGGCATGACCGTGGAAGAGGGACGCGATGTGTTCGTCCAGAAGGCATTTCAGGAGCCGGCGAACGGCTACGCGGAAGCGCGGCGGGGGGCCTTCAACCCGACCTATCTGTACTACACGCTGGGCAAGCTGGAGATTCTCAAACTGCGCGCGGATTACAAGAAAGCGAAGGGTGACGCCTTCTCGCTCGAAACTTTCCACAACGACTTCGTGAAGCAGGGCGGCATCCCGATCAAGCTGATCCGGCAGATTCTGTTGCCTGGCCAGACTGGGCCGATCCTCTAGGACCGATCATCTTTTCGAGATACTTGGCGAAGATGTCGCATTCGAGGTTCACGCGTCCGCCGGGCTTGTGCTCGCGGAGCGCGGTGTTGCGGTAGGTGTGCGGGATGATGGTCACCGACACGACGCGGTCCTCGATGGCGGCGACGGTCAGGCTGATGCCGTCAATCGCCAGCGATCCTTTGAAAACGACATAGCGGTCGAGTTCTTCGCGGATGCGGATCTTCAGCCACCAGTTGTCATCACCGAGTTGCTTAAAGGAGACGAGTTCGCCGGTGCCGTCAATGTGGCCTTGCACTACGTGGCCGCTGAGGCGGCCGGTGGCCAGAAGCGGACGTTCGAGATTGACTAGAGATCCGGGTTGCAGGTCACCGAGGTTGGTACGGCGGAGCGTTTCGGGTGCGAGATCGGCGGCGAAGGAACCGGCCTGCAAATCCACCGCAGTGAGGCATACGCCATTGACGGCGATGCTGCTGCCCTCGGTTGCGTCAGAGAGCACGGCCTTACAGGCAATGCGCAGGCGGGCGGCTTCGCCGTGACGATCCATGCTTTCGATTGTGCCGAGTTCTTCGATTATTCCGGTGAACATACGTAGGCCTCCACTGCGAATTCGCCGGGGGTGATGGAGTGCAGCGTCACGTTGTGGAACTGGATGGCATCGACGCGGCGGGTACGGCCGGCTCCGCCTGCTACCGGGAGCGACATCATGCCGCCGAGGATTTTGGGAGCATAGTAGAAAAAAATCTTATCGACTACGCTGGATTCGAGGGCTGCCCAGTTTACTTTGCTCCCGGCTTCGATCATCAGGGACAAGTACTTTTGCGATCCTAGCCAATCTACGATTTGGCGGAGACCGGTGCGGCCATGATCGCCATCGAAGGCCAGTACCTGAACACCGTGGTCCTCCAGAATTTTGCGGCGGCCCGGTGAGGCTACCGTCGTGGTCACCACGGCTACGTCGCCGTTTGCGCTTTGGACCATTTTCGAGTCCGGGGGGAGCCGGAGTTGGGAGTCCACGACGATGCGCAGAAGGGGACGGCTTCTCGGCTTGCCGCTGCGGTCGGTTAGCAGGCAGTCGTCGGCTAGAACCGTGCCGATGCCGGTCAGGATGGCGTCGGATTGGTGGCGCAGGGTTTGGACGTGGAGGCGGGCCAAGCTGCTGGTGATCCAACCCCGGTTATCTTCGGGGGCGGCGATTTTGCCGTCGAGGGTCAAGGCGGCTTTCAACATGACCAGGGGGCGGCCGGTCCGCATGTAGTGCATGTACGGCTCGTTCAGTTTATTGGCGGCTTTGGTGTATTCCGGATCGATCTGAACCCCGATCCCGGCCGAGCGCAGACGCGCGAAGCCTTCCCCTGCAACCAGCGGATTCGGGTCCTGCATGGCGGCTACTACGTTCGCGACGCCCGCCTGCATTATTGCGTCTACACAGGGGCCGGTGCGGCCCTGGTGTGAGCAGGGCTCCAGGGTCACGTAGAGCGTGGCTCCCCTGGCCTGCCCGCCGGCTTGCTCCAAAGCTACGATCTCGGCGTGCTTGCGATCCGCGTAGATGTGATAGCCCCTGCCGACTACTTCTCCCTCGCGGACCACCACGGCTCCTACGGCAGGATTTGGGCTGGTCTGTCCCAACCCGAGAGCGGCCAGGCCGAGTGCTTCCGCCATGTGACCGGTGGCTGTCATTTGGGGAAGAGGGAATCGATGAAGGTTTCGGGGTCGAAGGGCAGCAGATCGCCTAACTGCTCGCCGACACCGACATAGCGAATCGGCAAGCCGAGTTCGCGCGTGATGGCGACGATGACGCCGCCTTTCGCCGTGCCATCGAGCTTGGTGAGGACGATGCCGGTGACGCCGCTGGATCCAGTGAATTTGCGGGCCTGCTCCAGTCCGTTTTGGCCGGTTGTGCCGTCGAGGACGAGCAGGACTTCATGGGGTGCGGAGGGGATGACGCGCGATGCGGTGCGGCGCATCTTTTCCAGCTCCGCCATGAGGTTTTCTTTGGTGTGCAGGCGGCCGGCGGTGTCCACGATGACGTAATCCACCTTTCTGGCTTGTGCAGCTTTGAGGGCGTCGAAGAGGACGGCGCTCGGGTCCGCGCCGGTTTGTTGACGGATGACTTCCGTGGTGGTCCGGGCACCCCAGACTTCCAGTTGCTCAATGGCGGCGGCGCGGAAGGTATCGGCGGCGCAGAGCAGGACGGTGCGGCCTTCGTTCTTGAAAAGGTGGGCCAGCTTGCCGATGGTTGTGGTCTTCCCCGCCCCGTTGACACCGACTACCATCACCACGGCCGGCGGCTCGGCTACGCGAGGCATAGGACGGTCATTGGCCTGGAGAACTTCGAGGAGATGCTCGCGGATCAGGCCCTTGAGCTCCTGAGTGTTGCCCAGCATCTTGCGGTCTACACGGAGGCGGATGGCTTCGAGGATTTCCTGGGTGGTTTTGACGCCGATGTCCGCGGTAATGAGAGCGTATTCGAGCTCATCGAGGACATCGGCGTCGATCTCTTTTTTGCCGGAGAGGGCGTCCTCTAACTTATCGGCGAGACCGGTGCGGGTTTTCTCAATGCCGGCCTTCAGACGGTCCAATAAACTCGGCTCTTGGGGAACCGAACCGAATAGCGTTTGAATCATGGCGGGTTGGATGGCGCGCAACAGGCGCTGACTCGATTGTATCAGCGCAAGAAGATGCCCTAACTCGCTACAATCACAGAGCGGATGCAACAGATCGGTAGATACCAGGTACTGGGCGAGCTGGGGCGGGGCGCCATGGGGGTGGTTTACCGGGCGCTGGACCCGTCGATCGGACGGACGGTCGCGATCAAGACCATTCGCCTGAAGGAAATGGTAGACCCGGCCGAGCGGGCGCGGCTTGGTGAGCGGCTGCTGCGCGAGGCCCAATCGGCGGGCATTCTGTCGCATCCGAATATCGTCACGATCTACGACGTGGGCGAGGAAGACAACGTCGCTTACATCGCGATGGAGTACGTGGATGGGCCGACGCTGGAGCGGCTGCTGCATACGGCTCCGCCAAATCAAGCGCTGATTCTTACCATCATTCAGCAGACCGCGGCCGCACTCGATTACGCGCATAAGCGGGGCATTGTCCACCGGGATATCAAGCCCGCGAACATCATGATCCATGAGGGATCGGTGGCGAAGATTACGGATTTCGGAGTGGCGAAAATCCAGTCGCACCAGATGACCCAATGGGGGACGATTCTGGGTACGCCGAACTACATGTCTCCGGAACAGATTCAGGGCCACGTGGTGGACGGGGCCGCCGATCAATTCTCGCTGGCGGTGATCGCTTATGAACTGCTGACGGGTGAGAAGCCGTTCGCCGGCGAATCGTTGACAACCCTGCTGTTCAGGATTGTGAAGGAAGAGCCGGAGCCGCCGCAGCGTATCAATCCGAGCCTGGGCTGGCCCGTGGATACCGTGCTGAAGAAGGCAATGGCAAAGAGTCCGGGAGAACGCTACGCCACCTGTTCGGATTTCGCTACGGCATTCACGAATGCGTGCAATGCGAGCAAAGGCTGGCATCCCCTGCCGCCGGGCGGGCGTCAGAACCTGCCAACCATATTCGAGCCGCCGCGCAGGGAGCCGCCGGTTGTGGCTTTGGCCCCCGCGCCCGATGAGGCGAAGTCCGACCCCAAGCTGCTGCGGACGATGCGGACGCTGGCGGTGGTGATCCTTTCGGCCGGGGTTGCGGGGATGCTGATGGTGGGCGGCTACAACTATTTCAATGGCCGGGACAGTGAGGTTCCAGCATCGCAGATAGATCCGTCGCCGCCGCCAGTCTTTGGGACACCCAGGCCGAGTCCGATGGAGAAGCCTGCCGAACCGGCTGTGGAGAAGACCCCGGAACAGGTGAAAGAGAAGCCCGCTCCGGTGACGGTGCGGGAGAACCGGCCCCAAAGGGAAACGGAGACTGCAGAGTATCCGGCGCGGCTGGTGACGAATCCGCCGGGCGCAACTCTGACGGTGGACTCCAAGCCGGACCTGACTTGCAAGACTCCGTGCAGTATCAGCCTGGCTGCGGGGCGCCACACGTTGGCGAGCGAGATGCCGGGGTACCGGAGGGGCTTGCGGATTTTTGAGCTGCCGAAGGAATCCGAGATCTTTATGAATCTGGAAGCAACAACGGGCACGATCATGATCCGGTCGGAACCGCCGGGGGGCGCGATCCTGATCGATGGGCATGCGCGAGGCGAGAAGACGCCGGCGCTGATCAGGCTGCCGACGGGGCAGCATAAAATCGAAGTGGAGAAAGAGGGCTTTCGCAATTACTCGGAGGTTCTGGACATCAAGGACTCCGTGATCACGAACATCGATGTAAGCTGGACGGCTAAACCATGATGACCAATTCGCGTAGACATTTTTTTCAGACCGTTGCGGGCGCGGGGCTTGTTTCGCTTGCATCACAACGGCACCTCGCAAGGGGAGCGGAGCATACAAAAAGCAACATGATTGTGCGCTCGGCGCGGCCGGAAGATTTCGAGATGCCGTTGGATGGATTCGGCGACTGGATTACGCCGATCGATCGATTTTACGTGCGGAGCCACCACTACACGCCTACGGTTTCTCTGAACGATTGGAAGCTGACGATTGGCGGCGAAGTGGAAAAGCCGCTGACGCTGACCATGGCGGATTTGAAAAAACTGCCGCGCGTGGAGATGGTGGCGGTGATTGAGTGCGCGGGAAATGGACGGGCGCTGTACGATCCGCCGGTGCCGGGTACGCAGTGGGTTTACGGCGGCGTGGGAAATGGCCGGTGGGCCGGGGTGCGGCTGGCCGATGTGATGGCGAAGGCGGGGGTGAAGGCGCCGGCGCAACATTTTCTTTTCGACGGCGCGGATGTGGCGATTGGGACGATGCCGGAGTTGCAGCGGACAATTCCGGTGAAAAAGGCGATGCATCGGGACACGCTGCTGGCTTACGAGATGAATGGAGAGGCGCTGCCGGCCTCGCATGGATTCCCGCTGCGCGTGGTGGCGCCGGGTTGGGCGGGCGATAGCTGGGTGAAGTGGTTGACGAGCATTAACGTGCTGAACCACGAGTTTGACGGCTTCTGGATGAAGACAGGTTACCGGCATCCGGAGCATCCGGTGCTGCCGGGGATGGCGGTGGATCCGGCGAAGATGCGGTCCGTGGAGAGTATCAATATCAAGTCGGTCATTGCAGGTCCGGTGGATCAGACGCGGGTCCAGCCGGGCAAGCCGGTGCGCATCCATGGAACGGCGTGGTCGAACGAGACGCCGGTGGGAGCGGTGGAGGTCAGTGTGGACCGGGGCCGCACCTGGCAGAAGGCGAAATTGAACAGCGAGCGGGCGCGATATGGGTGGCGGCTGTTTGAATACACATGGACGCCGAAGGAGCCGGGGTATTACGTGGCGATGGCGCGCGCGTTCGATACGGCCGGCAAGACGCAACCAATGGAGCAGGAGTGGAACCCGTCGGGGTATTTGTATAACGCCGTGCAGAAAGTTGGGGTGGATGTTTCGGCTGAGCCGGCGGCTGTTCCGGAGCCGGCCGAGGCTAGGGGTGGGAGTGGGTCGCGGGAATTTGCGGCTCCGGCCGGATTTAGGAGCGCTTGCCTGCCCTGCCATCAGGAGGACATTATTATGCAGCAGCGGCTGACGCGGGTGCAGTGGGATCGTGAGGTGGACAAAATGGTGCGCTGGGGGGCGAAGGTGGACGCCGGGGATCGGGGATCTATCATCGATTATTTGCTGAAGTTGTATGGGCCGCGGCCGCGGTGATTTGGGGGAATTTGGCTGGAATACGAAACGCAGCCAATCCCATTTTCGGACAGTTGTGTGGGTTGAGTTACAGAATTGTATGGGGCCGCTGATGAACGCCGGTGGACGCGGATTTTGCGAAACGCAGCGAATCCCATTTTCGGACACTTGTGTGGGGTTTATTACAGGATTGGCTTTGTTTGTGCGCTGAAGTACGGCGGCTTTGGCCTGTGAGATTAATGCGTCTAGGGCCTGGCGGAAAAGGCGCTCGTGAGGGGCGCGGTACCGGGCCAGGGTGCATAGGCGCTGGACTACTTCGGCTGGATTGGAGGCGGTGCAGGCATCGTCTTCCAGTTTGGCGAATCGCTTGAGCTGCCAGTAGGCTTGGGCCATTTGGATGAGGGCAGGATGCGGGCGGAAATCCTTTGCGAATTCTTTGAGGATTTCGGTTATTTCTTCTTGTTGTTCGTCCGGTAGGATCTGAGTTTTCGCGCGGAACCCATATTTTCTGGCATTTTGGGACACTTTCCGCTTGCCTTCGGCCGATTTTGGCCCGGTGGAGGCCATGGCGTTGCGGCGGTTTGCCGAAATTTGCGCGGCGGTGGGCATTCAGGCTGCTCTATTGTGGGCTTGCGTGCTGAGCGTCCGGAGAGCCTGCAGATTCCGGAGCCGGAGTTGGATGCGAAGGAAATTGAGATCGTGGGAGGTGCCGGCACGGACGATTTTCATCTGGGCGTTGCCTTCGCCGCAGTCGTATCCGAAAGCGATGCCGAGGCGGCGGGTGTCGTATTCATGGACGGCGTGCTTCTTGGCAAAATCCTGTACACGGCCGAGCCTGGTAGCGGCATCCATTTGGTCCTCGATGAGGCCGGTTTCAACGCGGGCGTTGCGGAAAGCGGACCAGAAATGACGGGTGAGGAGTTGGACGAGAGCGTCTTCGGTGGTGTTGACCGGCTGGTAGTCGCGGCGGAAGGCGGCGAGGAGAAGGGAGAACCCGGCTGAGTCTTCGGAGGCGAGAACGGCAGTGGCTGGGACGAATTCTGGGGTTTGGCCGGGGTTGGGGGCGGGGGTGCGCTCGCCTTCATCGCGTTCGTTTTCGGCTCCGCCGGATAGGACCAGGCGTTCGTCGTTAATCGGGATTACTTTATTCTGATTCATGTTCATAGCCTCATTTTTTAATTTTCGAGCTTACTGCATTTTCTGGTTGGATTGTATACCGGGCGGGGTTGAGTGGCGGTGGTTCGGCGGGGTTGGTTTTGGAGTTAAGTGGTTTTGGTTGGTTAGGTTAGGATTTTTTTTCGGGGGTTGTGACTGGGTTTTTTTGGGGAGGGCGACTGCTTAGATTGGCAACAATCGAATGCGGCGGCGCTCAGGATCGATGGTGACGAGGGCTCCGGTCAACAGGTGAGAGCGAGTGGCTTCGATGGCCAACAGGATGGTTTCGCCGATAGTCGAAGGGAGCACATCCTGTGACCGGATTTGAACCACGCTGGGACCTCTGGTCTTGCGGACGGCAAGAAGCATGCCGAAATCAAGATCGTGCGTGAAGATGACGAGCCCGTTGGCGCTGGCGTATTCGAGAAGTTCTGAATCTGGCGCGGAAGCGGGACCGATGGTGGACCAGTGAACAGCTTCGTGGTCATGGGCGGCGAAGAACGGCACCCACGCGGGACTGAGATTCATGTCGACGAGGATCTTCACGCTGCAGGAAGCGGCAATTCGATCTCTTCGACGCGCCATGCCGCGTAGGCCAGAGCTTGACGAATATCCTCTTCGTCCAGGTACGGATAAGCGGTAAGGATCTCAGCGGTTGAGTGGCCGGAGGCGATCAACCCGACAATCATGCCAACGGTCACACGCATACCGCGCAAACATGGTTTGCCACCCATCACATCGGGGCTGCGGGTAATGCGGTCGAGGTGAGGCATAAAGGTGCTCTTCTATTGTAAACTGGCCGGCTTAGTCACAATGAGACACGATCCAAGCACAGGGGTCCGTTGACGCCAATTCTATCATGTGACCATGCGCCTTCAACAAAGGGCGTCCCGGCTGAGATGCTGGTAAATGCCGTGTCCACGTTCAAGATCATTGAGTCCTATCCGCATGACAAGTATTTACCGAGTTTCCTCGTCCGATGGGTGTTCGCAGAATCCGTGTTTCATGCGCAGATCGCGACGGACGCGGAGGGAAACAATATCCGGATTGTCACCATTTACGTTCCCGCTCCGGACGAGTGGAATGAGAGCTTAGAAGTCAGGAGAACGAAATGAAGTGCAGAATTTGTGGGGGGCTGCTGGAGCGGCGAGTAACAGACCTGCCGTTCAAGATTGGAGATTTCTCGATTGTAATTTTGAAGGCTCTCCCGGTTCTTCAGTGCCGCCAATGCGGCGACATTGAACTCCAGCATGCCACGGCGTTGAGGGTTGATGAACTCCTTCGCGCTGTGGACAAGTCGGCTGAACTCGAAGTGATCCGATACGCCGCCTAGGATCGTCAGCGGCGCGCGTATACGGCCAAACTGACCGGCCACACACTGGCCAAACTGACCGGCCACACACTGATAGATATAGCATCCGACACTTGAACTACCCCGAGCGATCCGATGATCAAGGTGTATCAAAAGGATCTCCAACATCTAAAAGAGTATAGTAGACACTCTACAGAACAAATGGTAGGATGTCTACAGAATGGACCTAAAGCCGCCAGCGCGCGTAGAACTTCTGCAAGGCACACTCGATCTGCTGATCCTTCGGACACTGTTGCCAGGACCCAGCCACGGTCATTCGATCGCCAAACACATTCAGCGGACCTCAGAAGACCTGTTACAGGTTGAGACTGGTTCGCTGTATCCGGCGCTGCACCGGTTGGAGGCGAAGGGTTGGATTACCTCTTCTTGGGAGCTATCAGACAAGGGCAAGCGGGCCAAGTACTATCGCATGACAGCGCCCGGGCGAAACCACCTTGTTGCCGAGCAATCGAAGTGGGAGACATTTTCGCGTGCCATGGGGCTGATCTTGAAGCCCTTGGACAAGAAGGCGCAATGAAGACATTCTTTCGCAAGCTGCGTTGGCTATCACAGCGCCGCCTCAAGGAAGAGGAGATTCGCGAAGAGCTTGAATTCCATCTCGATGAGGAGACTGAGCAGCATCAAGCAGAGGGGTTAGCGACAGACCAAGCCAAATGGGCCGCCCGCCGGGGCTTGGGAAACCTCACGATCATACAGGAGAACACCCGGGCTATGTGGACATGGACATTTCTTGAGCAACTATTGCAGGATCTTCGATATGCTCTGCGGACCATGCTAAAACCATGGATTCACGGCACTGGCCGTGCTTTCGATGGCGCTTGGCATCGGCGCCAAAACGGCGATCTTTAGCTTCATGGACTCCATTCTGCTGCGTTCTCTTCCGGTCGCCGATCCTGAATCCTTGGTAGTGCTGAACTGGCACAGCAAGGACCCGCGCCAGGCCGGGATAGACAAACGCACCCCTCACGTCATGCACTCGATGGACGGTAGCACTTACAACGATCCTAAGACGGGACTTACCGCTGGAATTTTCCCCTACGCGGCTTTCGAATTGATGCTGAAGAAGGATGCTGTTTTTCCAGCGTGTTCGCCTACTATCCGTCGGAGAATCGCACCTTGCAAATCAAAGGACAGGCCGATAGGGCCAGCGGGGTTTATGTTTCCGGCGAATACTTTCGAGGCCTGGCCGTATTCCCCGCCGCCGGCCGTCTAATTGTTCCCGAAGATGATCGAGTGGGAGCGCCTCCGGTCGCAGCCGTCAGTTTCGCTTTCAGCAATAGGCGATTCGGGGGACCGGCAAATGCGGCCAGGCAGCCGATTCTCATCGATAATGTTCCGTTCACTATAGCCGGCGTAACGCCGCCTGAATTCTTCGGGACCGACCCCGCAAAGGCTCCGGATTTCTATCTTCCGATGCACACCAATCTGGTTGTGGGCGGCCCTTACACGCCCAATTACTTCGACCAAAACAGCTACTGGGCCGAGATCATGGGACGCCTGCGCTCTTTCTTTCTATACGTCCGTCGTGGGCTTCGTAAAGAAGCAAGACATCCCTATGGGTGGCATTCGATGGCTGACAGTATTCGCTCCGGAGGGATCCGAAGGCGTCGAACTGGTGCTTGAGCCCAATAAGTTTCCACCAGCGCGCGAGGCTCAGAAGACTCTATATGAAGCGGACTTTCCGGCCGCGGTGCTCACCACGGCCGACATGGTTGCCGAGTATCAGCGTCTCAAAGATCTGGGGGTTACGTTCCGTGGTGAGCCCAAGAACATCGGGCCTGAGGTCTCACCTGCCGGAGATAGGGCCGGCAACGAATTCTCTAACTCAGGACATTAGTTCCCGATTATAAGATTGAGCTTCTGTATCCCGGCCGCCCCTGCCAGACTGAATGTCAGCGGCGCATTACCGGCGGGGAGTGTGGGCACTATGATGTTGAATTGGTACAGGCCGGTATAGTTGGGAGCGAGCCCTGCATAGAGCACCGTGGCCGGCATCCCCCCGATGGAAATCTGAAAGGCCGATGCGAGATTGTTGAGCTGCTGAACCAACTGGCCTGCGGGGCTGCCGGGCACGGCCGGTCCAAAACCGAAGCCGTAAAGCGTTAGTACATCACCGGGTTTGGCTGGACGGGAATTGACGCTCGTTAAAGCTCCGGCAGGCAGCACGAATGCCCCGTCCGAAAAGACGCCAGCTGCATATTGCGTCCCGTTGATAAAGAATGAAGACGGCGCGAGAATACCCGGCTGGAGTGCGTTCACGGTGATGTTATATGCGGGACTGGTCCCTCCCGGATTGGTCACCGTCACCTGTTGAGGGCCAAGCGGGGCGGCATTGCCCTTGAAATCCGTACCGCTCCATGAACGCGTGTTTGTGGCGAGATTTGACCCATAAATCTCGATCCACGAGCCCAGAGCGATTGAGGTGAATCCGCCGAAGGCGCCGGCGCTTATAAGGCCGTTCTGGCGGACTGCCGGGGTGGTTGAAGTAATGACGAGTTGCACCCCCACGAAATCGCCCGCCACCGCCGCGGTATCTTTGGTTACGTTTAACTGAACGCGGTCGCCGACGCTAAGGGTCTGGTTCACGCTGAATGCCAGGGAGTGGCTCCGCGATGTGGTTGAAGTCGCGACACCGCTGGCGATTGGCGTTCCGTTTACGGTCACCTGCCAGTCCTGCGGGCGCGAGCCTGCCTGCGCCAGACGCGCAGCCCAGAATGCTCCGCGGATAGTATAGACGCCGGGTCCGCCGGAGGCCGGCAGGGTAAGCACGACATTCGCGGCGCCTAGGGAAATATTTCCGTTGCCGTTGTGGTTCGTGTGAACGATGACGTCGCCGCTAAGCACATTTGCCACCAGAGCATTGTTCGGGTCTGCGGGGAAGTATTTTGCGGTGCAGGCATTCGCTTGCAGCCACGCAGGGAGTAACTTTCCCGCCACGTTTGTGGGCGCCCACGCAGGCTGATTGCAGAATGCCGCCCATGTCGTGTTGCTTGCGTTCCAGACTGCGGTGAGGGCAGCGCGGCGGCTCCTTCGTTATACGTCCATGGGCTACCCGGATGGCTTGTATTAGACCAGTCAGCGGAAAGGCCGTAGGTGGCTCCGGCTGATGAAGTGGAAATTGCGAGAGCGACAGCCACCGTCGCAAGGAAGGTCCTTGGCATGGCTGATGATCGCAAGCTGAAGGGCGATTTCGGAGATGGAAACGCGGCGCGGCTTCCTGTTCAAGACGAGAAACCGCGTGCCGCCAGCCGGTTTTAGCGGACGATCAGGCCGAAGATCCAAAAGCCTGCGCCGATCAGTCCAGCTACGGCCAGGATCTTGATTGTCATGATCGCGTTCTGCGCCGCCGTTGCTTCTACCGGCGCAAATTTCCCGGCTTCGCGGGTATTTGTCTTTTCATCATATTGTTGTTGCAATTTCAATGATCTCCTTTTCTGGGCTTCTGGCCGGAGACACCTCGACGGGTGCCTGGCGCGGAAGCCGGTACACTGATGCGGCTGCGTTGGACTACCGCAGATTCAGGTGAAAAGGTAGAAATTCGGAGGCGATCGCCCGCTCTCTAAGCGGGTGAATCCGCGTCCTACCGGAACGTGATTGAACGGGACGACTCCGCCCGCGTGCGGCAACCGCTGCGAGAAAGAGCGAGCAATCAGCGTTTCAGCCGGAGTGGCGATGGAACATTGCTGTTTGCAACGCTCGCTTCGATGGACGGCGATGTTCGCGCCGAGCGGCCCCGTCGCTATGGGACCGAGTTGGGAGAAATTGCGTTGTGAGCTGGAAGCCTCTGGTGCAGGTTGCGGAACCAGTGCCGCGACCAGAGTGGCGCAAACGATTAGGATCACCAGAGTCTTGATTTTACGTAAATCGGACGCTATCACTATCAGTTTAACTGCTTCGGGGCTGGGGGCGCTGTGTTTCAAAGCGTTTTCCGCTCATGCGACAATGCGTCCAGAGTGACTATGAGAGCCTCTCTTCTCCTAATTCTGATTTGTCTGCCGCTGTTTTCTGAATCGCCCAGTGAAGCACTTAAGCGGCGGCGAGAGGAATATCCGGACCTGACGCGGATTGTCGATCTCGCACAAGGCACTGCTGGTGAGTTCGCTGCGCAGGCGCTGCTCCGTGTTGCGGGATCGCCGGGTTTGCGGGACAAGATTTGGAAAGCGGAACTGCTGGAGCAAGCCTTCCAAAACGCCAGCGCCGCACGGAATCCTATCAAGAAACACATTATGGGGGGCCTTGCGCCAACAGGTAGCCGCGCTGCGATGGCCAGCCAGGCTGCTGCTCTCGGGCTGGACCGCCTGACCTTGCAGACCGAAGTGGTGAAGGCCATGCTGACCGTGAACCCGAAGCGCGCGCGGGAGCTTTTTCTTACGATTCAGCAGCCAGTTCCGGCCCGATTGCACTGCGAAGACGCGCTGCTGGACGATCCTTCCAGCTATTTCTCCACGGCAAGTTCCGTTGTTGACTCGGCTCTGTTCCTGAACGAACGGATTCAAAATATCAGTTCGGCCGTGGAGGTTGCTCCGGTGGCCCGCATGCTGGCGAGGGTTATCGGCGCGCGGAAAGCAACGCAGGCACAATTGAAGCTGATGATCAGCTCCTTTGCGGCCGCCTTGCAGCGGATTGATGGCGACGACCGGTCCTTTTCTTCCTCGCTTCCCGCCATTGCGCAGGATGTTCCCGCGCTCGCCGAGTTCGGCATACTGGCGGAGGCGTACCGGCAGTTTCTGGTGAAGAATTTAACTGGCTCGCGCTGTTCGGAAAGCGTTAGTGAGAACTGGCAGAAGGAGTCGGCCGCTGCGGGCGTTTCCCTGTTCAACACCAAGATGAGCGCTGGGGGAAGTTCCAATCTCGCCGCCATCCAGATGGAAGAGCTCAAGCCGGCAAAGGTGGAAGGCAAAGCGATTTTCGATAGCCCATTTGCCGCGAGCGAGATGACAAAAATGCGGGATGGACTGATGTCGCTGCTGTTCGGCAAAGGCCAGGTTACGCTGACCGAACAAGAAAAGAATACGAATGAATGGCGCGAGCAGTTTGCCGGTCAACTGAAGGAGATTGAAGGCATTAAGCTGGCGAGTGGAGAATCGGAAGCGGCGTTCTTCTTTCGTAAAGGGTCGGCTCTTCACGCGGTCCTTGTGGCTGCACCGCCGGGCGCGCAACGGGATCAAGTGCTGGCGCAGTATATTGCGTTTCTAAGGACATCCAATTTCCAACAAGAGAGCCTTACCGAATGGTTCTCGCAAGTAGAATCGCTGGTGAATCTTAGCCGCGCCATGAACGAAAGCGAACACAAGAAGCTGCTGGATGCGCTGGAGAACTCGGGTCATGCGGTGCTGGCGCTCTATGCCGTGGAAGAGAAGCTGCTTCCGGCTGCGCCGTCATGGGTGCCGAAGAACGGGGCCTCACCCAATTAATTGCGCGGCCCTCGCGATCAACGATTGCACACGTGAATCGAAGTGGCGGAATCGCTCATCCCGCGTTTGGCCTTTTACATAGCGATAGTAGATTTGCTGAAGGATGACGGCCAGCTTGAAGATTCCCAGCACTTCGTAGTACTGGAGGCGGGATACATCGCGGCCAGTGGCAGCGGCGTAGCGGGATACCAACTGGCCGCGCGTGTACCAGCCGGGGGAGCCGTTCCGTCCTGAAGAACTGCCGAGTTCCCAATAGCAAAGCGCGAGGCCCAGATCCGCCAGAGGATCGCCGAGGGTGGTCATCTCCCAATCGAGCACGGCTTCTATCTTTCCCGGATCTTGCGCGTTCATCATCAGGTTGTCCAACTTGAAATCGTTATGCACGATGGTGGCAGCCGGCGATGTGGGGATGCCCGCGGCGAGCCATTGGATGATGTCCGCCATTTCCGGGTTGTCTTGTGTTTGGGCACGGCGCCACCGCTCGGTCCAACCGCGCACCTGGCGTTCCAGGAATCCCTCGGGTTTTCCAAGCGCAGTTAAGCCGCATGCCTCGATGTCGATGGCATGCAGCGCGATCAGGCAGTCTATGAATGCCTCACTTACCTGGGTGGTGAAGCTGGCGCTGTAGTCCTGGGAATCGGTTTCACGCAGGATGATGCCGCGGCGGCGCTCCATCAGGAAGAATGGCGATCCGATTACGGACGGGTCTTCGCAGAGCAGATAGACTTTCGGAGCGGCCGGGAAATGTGGATGAATATTTTGGAGGACGCGGTACTCGCGCGCCATGTCGTGGGCTTTGGGCGGCACCGGTCCCATGGGGGCCCGGCGCAAAACGTATTCGGCGGCGCCGGCACGAAGCAGGTAGGTCAGATTGGAATGGCCGCCGGGAAACTGCTCCAGGAAGACGGGTGTTTCTTTTAGATAGGATGCCAGCGCGGCTGTATCCAGTTCTTCGCCGGGGCGGACTGGCGCAGTATCGGGATGCAGCATGAGGGAACTCTATAGCGCGTTCAGTTCGGCGTGGTTAGTTCTACCAGGGTCTCCCCGGTAGTCCTTTTCAACTGGCCGCAGGCTGCGTAGATGTCCAAGCCGCGGGGCTTTCTCACAAAGCAAGGAACGGCCTTCCGGACGATTGCCTGAAAGGCTTCGACGCGCTCCGGATCGGGTGTGCTGAACGGAATGCCCGGGCCGGGATTCAACGCGATCACGTTTACCTTGCAGTTGATATTGGCGACGAGTTTGACAACCCGGCGGGCGTCGGCATCGGTATCGTTTATGCCTTTCAGCAGCACATACTCAAACGTCAATCTCTCCCACGGACGAAGCGGATAAGCGCGGCAAGCCTCCATCAAATCCTTCAAGTGATACTTTCGGGTTATCGGCATCAGTGCTTGCCGTTGTTCCTCAGTGGAGGCGTTTAATGAGATGGCCAGCTTGGGACGAAGAGGCTCTTTGGCAAACTCGGCAATTTTGGGAATGATTCCCGAAGTGGAAACGGTAATCCGTCTGGGCGACATGCCCACGCCTTCCGGATCCACCAAAATCCGGGAGGCTTTCAGCACGTTTGGCAGGTTCAGAAACGGTTCGCCCATGCCCATCATCACGACATTCAATCTGGTGTCGACTGGCGACAGGCCGTGCGAAGCCGCAACGTACAGCACCTGTCCAACGATCTCTCCAGCCGTAAGACTCCGCTCCAGACCTAGCAGTGCGGTCAGGCAAAACTTGCAGTCCACTGGGCATCCGATCTGGGTGGAGATGCAGATGGTGTCACGCCCTTGTTCCGGCATCAGGACGGTTTCGACGGTCCGGCCATCCTGCAGGCGTAGCAAATAACGGCGGGCGCCATCGACGGAATCGAAGTGACTCTCGACCTCCGGCAGGCCCAGTTTTTGCTTCTGCAAATCCAGCCGCAGATCCTTGGGCAAGTTAGAGACTTCCGAGAAGTCCCGCACTTTCTGTTTATACAAAGCTCCGAAGATCTGGCGTGCCCGAAACGCAGGTTGCGCCGCGCCGAGCAACTGCCGGATTTCGGGCAGTTCCATGCCAACCAGTGTTTCCGCCATAACACCAGTTTACCCGGCTCAGCCCTGTTACAATGGCTTTACCCCTTAAAAATATGGCTTCTTCCGTGTTGAACGCCCGCGACATTGATACAACTACGCTTCCGAACGGTATCCGGGTGATATCCGAATCCATGCCTCACGTGCGGAGTGTCAGTGTCGGCGTATGGATCGGCACCGGCGCCCGCCGTGAAACCTTGAAACAGAACGGCATCTCGCATTTTATTGAGCACATGCTGTTTAAGGGCACTACGCACCGCACCGCCGAAGAGATCGCCCGCGTGGTGGATTCCAGCGGCGGACATCTGGATGCGTACACCGCTAAGGAACTGGTGAGCTATAACTCCAAGGTGCTGGACGATCATCTCCCGCTCGCCTTCGATGTGTTGGCGGATCTTGTCCTGAATCCACTGTTTCAGGAAGAGGATATCGAGAAAGAGAAGGGCGTGATTTTGGAAGAGCTCAAGATGGAGGCGGACAGTCCGGAATATCTAGTTCACGAAGCCTTCGCCAGTAACTTCTGGAAGAATCACCCGCTGGGCCGGTCCATTCTGGGGACCAAGGCCAGTATCAAGAGCTTCAATAAGGCGGCAGTGGAAGATTATTACCGGCGGATCTATGTGCCGGAAAACATCGTGATCACTGCGGCCGGCAGGCTGGACCATCACAAGATAGTGAGCTTTGCGTCCGAGTATTTTGACCGGTTAGCGCCAGGGCGACCACCGGAGCCCGAACCCCGTCCGGTGACGACGGCGCCGCACGTTCTGAAGAACAAGCGATCCCTGGAACAGGTACACGTCTGCATGGGCGTGCCTGCCTACGAGCTCGCCAATGAGCGCCGGTACGCCTGTTACGTGCTGAGCACGATTCTTGGGGGCGGAATGAGTTCGCGGTTGTTCCAGAATATCCGCGAGAAGCACGGGCTGGCGTATTCGGTCTTCTCCGAACTAAACCTTTACCGCGATACGGGATGCCTGACCGTGTCCGGTGGCACGTCGCTTGAGAATGTGCGCAAGGTGATCGACATGACGATGCTTGAGTTCCGGCATCTGAAGAATGAAATGGTCCCGGCCGAGGAGCTTCGGCGGGCGAAGGATCATCTGAAGGGATCGCTGGCGCTGAGCCTGGAGTCTTCGTCGAGTCATATGTCGAACCTGGCGCGGCAGGAGTTGTTCTTCGGCAAATTCTTCACCATCGACGAGATGGTGGAAAGTATCGAACAGGTCACGGCCGAAGAGGTGCAGCAAATCGCGCAGGACTTCTTCAATGGGAGACAGGTGGGACTCAGCGTTCTGGGGCGGCTGAACGGGTTCTCGATCAATCCCGAAGAACTGGTTTGTTAACCTGTTAAAAATGGCCAGAACCATGCGGCGCCTCGCAGTTCTACTGCTGCTTGCTACGGCTGCATTTGCCATTGACCTCTCTACGCTCAAGCCGCAGGGCTATGTCAGCGATTTTGCAAACGTGGTCAGTCCTGCTTCCAAAGCGGAGTTGGAAGCTTACTGCACACGCCTGGAGCGCGCCACCGGCACTCAGATGGCTTTGGTCACGATGGACACGCTGGGTGGCGAGCCCATCGAGGATATCGCCAACACTTTGTATCGCCAGTGGGGCATCGGCCAGAAAGGAAAAGATGAAGGGCTGTTGCTGCTGTTGGTGGTTCAGGACCACCGCAGCCGGCTGGAAATTGGACGCGGCCTGGAGCCCATCATTACAGACGCAACCAGCGGCAGCATTCTTCGTGAGATGCGGCCTTCGCTTCGGGCCAATAATTACGGGGAGGCGTTTTATTCAGCCGCGCACACCTTGGGCAGCCGCATCGCTCAGGCAAAAGGCGTTACCCTCGATGATACGGCTTACCGGCCCAGGCAGCGCAGGCAAGCTCCTACGGAAATTCCATGGCCGGTATTAATCGGCGGCCTGGTTCTGCTGCTGTGGATTATGCGGTCCGGCCGCGGTGGCGGCGGCGGTTTTCTATCCGGCATGTTGCTGGGAAATCTGTTGGGCGGAGGAGGAGGGTCCCGTTACCGTGGCGGCGGTGGATTTGGCGGGTCCGATTCAGGCGGCGGGGGGTTTGGCGGTTTTGGCGGAGGCGATTCCGGCGGCGGGGGAGCTTCCAGCGATTGGTAGAGGCCATGGAAAAGATACTTACGGATCTAGTCGACAGACTCCAACAGACGCATGGCGAGCGGTTGATCTCTGTGATCCTTTATGGTTCCGGGGCTACTGAGGATGGCAAGGATCAATTCTCCGACTTCAATGTTTTATGTGTGCTGAATCAGGTGACGCCTATGGAACTGGCCGGCTCCGAACCTGTTTTCCGCTGGTGGCGGGAAAAGAAGAACCCCGCGCCATTGCTGTTGAGCGAACATGAGGTCCGCACCTCCACCGACTGCTTCCCGATTGAGTTCTACGATATTAAGGAGCGCCACAAGGTTCTGCATGGATTGAATGTGGTGGCCGATCTGACGATCGATTACTCGTTTCACAGGGCGCAGGTGGAGCATGACCTCCGGGCCAAAATGCTGCGGTTGCGCCAAAAAGCCGCGGGAGTCCTTTCAGAAAAAGATTTGCTGCTCCGGTTGATGGCGGATTCCCTTTCCACCTTCTGCGTGCTGTTCAGGCACGCGCTGCTGCTTTCCGGGGCCGAGCCGAAATTCGATAAGCGGGAGGTCATCACGGCCGCTCGCGATAAATTTGGAATAGACGAAGCACCCTTTCTGACACTGCTTGACCTGCGCGGAGAGAAGGTGAAATCGCGGGATATTCAGCCCACGGCACTGTTCCGCGAGTACCTGAAACAAATCCACGTTGTGGTTGACGCTGTCGACCAAATGGAAAAATGAGGAAACTATGAAAATCGCTTTGATCGCCGTTCTCGTTTTGATTCTGGCCGGACTTCTGTTCGGCGCGAAGTTAATGGGGGTGCGCAATGACCTGGTCACGCAGCGCGAGGCCATTGCAGGCTCCTGGGCACAGGTGGACGTCGCACTGCAGCGGCGGGCCGATCTGATTCCCAACCTGGTGGAAACGGTGAAGGGGTTCGCCAAGCATGAGACGGAAGTCTTCACGGCCATCGCAAACGCACGCGCCGCCATGGCGGGCGCGCGCACTCCGCAAGAGAGAATCCAGGCCAACTCGCAACTGGATAGCGCGCTTGGACGCCTGCTGGTGGTAACGGAGAATTATCCGCAACTGAAGTCGAATGAAAACTTCCTCCGGCTGCAGGATGAGCTGGCCGGCACAGAAAATCGCATTCAGATCGAGCGCCGTAGATATAATGAGACGGTCCAGAAGTACAACACAAGCATCGACCTGTTTCCGAACAATATAGCTGCCGGGCTTTTCGGGTTTCAACGCAACGATGCTTACTTCAAGACTGATCCGGCTGCAAGAACTGCGCCAAAGGTCGGCTTCTAAGCCGTCATCGACTTGGGAATGAAACGAGGGAAATGAGCACAGAGACTTTTCGTAACTACATAAATGGCGAGTGGGTATCGGGAGCTACGTTTGAGAACCGCAACCCCGCCAACACAGATGAAGTGGTGGGTCTTTTCGTGAAGGGTACCGGGGCCGATGTGGATGCCGCCGCGGAAGCCGCGGGCGCCGCATTCCCCGCATGGTCCAGCTTGCCTGGCCCGGCACGCGGAGCCTACTTGTTTAAGGTGGCGGAGATACTGGATCGAAAATTTGAATCCATCGCCGCCGATATGACGAGGGAAGAGGGCAAGACCCTTCCCGAAGCGAAGGGCGAGGTACGCCGGGCCATTAACATCTTCCGGTACTTCGGCGGGGAAGGCGCGCGGCTGAATGGCATTCAGGTTCCGTCTGAGCGCGAACGTGTTCACATGTTCGCCATCCGCAAGGCCATCGGCGTGGTTGGTCTGGTGACTCCGTGGAACTTTCCGAGTGCG
>JBBPYD010000218.1:0-4880 GCA_038200305.1 Bryobacterales bacterium | reverse complement strand
GTGCGCTCCACGCCAGCCGAACCAGGTTCATCCTCGGGGCTTGCGCCACCATAACGCAGAAAGGTTCGCTTGCCGCAGCCTGTCCCGATTATCCACAAGTTTTCCTGTTCCAGGGTGGCCGAAGGCCATGCGTGGTTCATCCGCGATCTTCCAGTTCGAGTTCCTCGCGCTTGCGGTGGATGAAATCGCCGCTACTCGTGGGCACGTGGGCGTACTTGCCCTTGATGACGTCCGGAGCGGCGTCTGTTTCTGGACGGAGATGACGGACAGGTCCTCCCGACACATTGTAGGTCATTAAAATCCGCCGAACACCATCGATCAGATGCTGGGCTTGTTCTACGCTGAGTGCACCCGCGGAACCGTGCGCCACCTGATTTCGAAGTTGACGCCATGCCGCAATCTCAGTTCGGTGCCCAGGGGGCGGCACGCTCGCAGCTGGACTCTTCTCAAAGTATTCGAGTACCGTTCCCGCGATGAGGACGGCCGAAGCCGCGTGGCCCAAGCCGGCTAATTCATCGGCCTCGTCCAGGAAGCTGCCGAAAATCTCACGGTTGAACGCAAACAGGATTGCTCCCAAGTGGCTTGCCGCTTCTTCAGGAACCAGAACGGATGTCATCGAGCGGCCTCTCCTCAAGCTTAATCGAGTCCAGAGGCGACCAACCTCGGAAGCCTAATTCGAGTAACCACTATCCAGCCGACTGTTCAAGTTCCAGACGGCGCTGCCGGCGCCACCGGAGGCGGCCTTGGTAATCGGCATACAATTTGGTGAACGCGGCCCAGAAATAGCCGGAAACAAAAAGCAGCAGAAACGGAATTGCCAGATAGTTCTCGCTGTCGACGGCGAAAACGATCATGTAAAGGAAGTAAGTGCCGAGCAAGAGTTCCATATAAGGCAGCCATCCGCTCCGGCTCTTATATTTCACGTTTTGCAGCTTCATCTTGTGTTCGCCGATGGCATATTTCGGAGTCCGCGCAAAGGCAGTCTGCACACGGCAGAGGGCTTCCACCACAGCCCGGGTGTTGTTCACCGTCAGGGCAACGCCGGCGGCCATCAAGGCAGGGATAAAGAAGATCGCGCGCTTCCACGTCTTCGGATACAGTTCCCGATGGGCCAACATGTAAAAAGCCGTAATGGACCAGAAGGACGCAATGATCAGGGGCATGTCGATCAGCACCATCTCCAGCCAACCCATGTAGAACCGGACAATCATCACGGGTAGCATCAGCGCCGACACAATAATCATCAGCGGGTAAGAAATGTTCGGCGTCAAATGCGCGATGGCTTCCAGCTTGACGCGTTTGGGCAAATCGGCTTTCAGAATCCGCGGCAAAAGCTTCAGCGCAACCTGCGTCAGTCCCTTAGACCAGCGCGACTGCTGCACCTGGAATCCGTTCATGTCAACCGGCAATTCCGATGGGCACTCGATTCCAGGGATATAGATAAATTTCCAGCCCTTAAGTTGCGCCCGGTAGCTGAGATCGGAATCCTCGGTAAGCGTATCGTGCTGCCATCCGCCGGCATCGTCAATCATGCTCCGGCGCAGAATGCCCGCCGTGCCGTTGAAATTCAAAAACAGACCTTCTCCAGACCGCGCGCCATGTTCCAACACGAAGTGCCCATCTAGGAGCATCGCTTCTACTTCAGTCAGGATATTGTAGTGCCGGTTCAGGTAAGTCCAGCGCGTTTGCACCACGCCCACTTTGGGATCGGCAAACGGGTGAATGGCCCGCATCAGAAAATCGGAAGGGGGCAGGAAGTCCGCATCAAACACCGCGACGAATTCGCCCGTCGCGCTTTCCAGTCCCTCTTGCAATGCGCCTGCTTTGAAACCGTGCCGGCTCATCCTATGCTTGTATTCGATTGGATAGCCAAGCGCCTGATACTGGGACACCAGCGCTTCGGTAAAAGGGTGGGTTTCGTCAGTCGAGTCGTCCAGCACTTGAACCTGTAACAAGTGCTTCGGATAATCCATCTTCAGCGTCTCTTCAATCAGCCGTTCCACCACGTATTTCTCGTTGTAAAGCGGAAGCTGGATGGTAACTCGCGGAAGCTCATCGAAACGCACCGGCGATTCAGCCGCCATTCTCTTCTTATGCTTCAGGTAGCCGCGGATCATCTCATACCGGTGCAGCCCGTAACAAGACAGCACAATCAGCACTGAGAAATAGGGGATCAGAATCGCCCAATCAAACCATCCGAGTTGGTGAATGCCGGAAAACGTCTTATCGGGTAGCGAGTTCATCACCTGCTCCAAACGCTGGGTGGCGGAAATGAACGCTACTGGGAAAAGAGTTGAGATCATGGCTGTTCTTTAGAGAGTAAGTCTAATCCCGGTTCACGCAGGTATTATATCTTGTTTCGATTTCCCGGTTCCGACGACCGTCCCTGGTTCGCGCCGCTGCTGTACCGGCACCCTCCCGCGACGACGCCGCTCACCCGCAGCGCATCGTTTCACCATTTCCGCTATTCTGGATTTGGTAACCGCACCCTGGCACCGGCAACTGAAATGGATAGGCACGTCAAAATTCTCGGCACATTGAACATGCTATACGGCGTCGTTGGAGCCTTAGTAGCCATAATTGTGCTAATACAGCAAGGCGGGTTTGCCGGAGTTTATGCCTCATTCAATGAGGACATTATTGGGTTAGCGGCCGTAATTTTGATCGCCTTCCAACTGCTGATTGCGGGTCCCTGCATTTTGGCTGGGTTTTACATTCGAAAGCTCCAGGATTGGGCCAGAGTCCTGCTAATCATGGTTTCGGCGATCAACGTTCTGAATTTTCCTTTCGGCACGATCATCGGCGCCTACGGGCTTTGGGTGCTGATGACTCCGGAGACCGATCCGCTGTTTCAAAACGCAACCGAAGACGCTCTACACAAAACCCAGAGAGCGCGGGATTCTCGAAAAGCCAAAACGGTAATCGCGGAAAAGACCGCAAACGAAAAAAAAGGTAAGGCGCAGGGCGCGTCCGCTGTCCCTTCATCGCTCGACTAGGCACCCTGTTGGGAAAAATACAATTTTTACAAATCACCATTTTGGCCGGCCTCCCATTATGCCTGTTTGCACAGGAAAAGGAACCGCCGCGCAAGACTGAAACGATCGTGGTGACGGGTTCTTATGAACCCATTCCGCTGGAAGAAGCCGATCGCTCGATTCGTTCCATCAACGTGAAAGATCTGGAACTGGTCTCAAATACATTCGCCGATTTCCTGCGCATGGATTCATCGCTCGACCTCCGCCAAAGGGCGCCCGGCGGCGTTCAGTCCGACCTTTCCATTCGCGGCGGAGCGTTCGGGCAAACGCTGATCTTGTTCAACGGCCTTCGTCTGAATGACGCGCAGTCGGGGCATCATAATCTGGATATTCCCGTGCCGCTGGAGTCCATAGGGAAAGTCGAAATTTTGAAGGGTTCTGGTTCGACGCTTTATGGATCGGATGCTGTCGATGGAGTTGTGAACTTCATCACGCGAAGTCCGGAAGCCACCGAACTTCGCCTCCGGACGGCAGCCGGGAACTTCGGAGTGAACCAGGAACGCGGGGTGCTCAGTTTCGCAGGCAAGAGTCTGACGGAGCAGCTCACGTTTTCTAGGGATTTCTCCTCAGGCTTCCAGCCGGACAGAGATTACCGAAACCTGTCTCTGGCATCGAACACCCATCTGCTTACAGGACTCGGGACCACGGATATCACTCTCGCCAGCAATGACAGGCCTTTCGGAGCGGATCAGTTCTACGGGAATTACAATTCCTGGGAGCGCACACGTTCCTGGTTTGCCGCCCTACGGCAGAGCCTGGGCGAGAAGACGGAGGCTTCATTTGCCTACCGCCGCCACACGGACCTTTTCGTTCTGTATCGCGACCGGCCGGACGTATTCACGAATCGCCATGCCGTGGATGGTTTCCAGGCCGCGGTTCGCAGGACGGATACGCTGGGGCAGAACATCAAGGTGCATTACGGTCTTGAGGGCTATCGTGACGCAATCGATAGTAACAATCTGGGCCATCACGATCGTGGCCGCGGGGCGGGATACGCCGCGGTGGATGTGCGCGCGCTCAAACGCTTCTCGTTTACAGCAGGTTTGCGGGAGGAGCTATACGGAAAGCTGAACAGCCAACTGAGTCCGGCGGTGAGCGCGGGTTATTGGCTGTCGCCGGTAATCAAGCTGCGCGCCAGCGTTAGCCGCGCCTTTCGCCTTCCGAGCTATACCGATCTCTACTATCACGACCCCGCAAACGTAGGTTCGCCCAATTTGCGGCCCGAAAAAGCCTGGAGCTATGAAGGCGGCATTGACTGGAATCTGGGCCGAAGGGTAAAGGCCGAGGTGACCGTATTCCGGCGTAATGAAACCGACGGCATCGACTATGTGCGGAATTCCCCGGCCGATATTTGGCGCGCTACCAATTTCCAACATCTCGCTTTCACGGGAGTAGAAGCTTTTGTCAAGAAAGATATTGGATCGGCCGGGTTGATTGAACTCCAGTACACCGGGCTACACGGCTCGCAAGATGCGCTGGCCGGTGAGTTCTCAAAGTACGCCTTCAATTACCCCATCCATTCCGGATTGGTGGGCTGGCAGGGCTATCTGCCTGGGCGCATCCTCACGCGAGCCCGTCTGGGGGTTGTGGAACGCTTCGCGAGAGACCCGTATCCACTAGTTGATCTGTATGCGGCGAGCACACGCGGGCGGGTACATCCATTTTTGCAACTGAGCAATGTAACCGACACGGCCTATCAGGAAATCTTTGGAATTGCGATGCCGGGGCGGAGCGTTATGGGCGGCATTGAGTTCACGGTGTTCTCCGTCCGGAAGTAAGCTAAACTGGAAACGATTTGCCGATTCGCTTTTTCTTCCTCGCCATCCTGATTCTTCCCGGCGTTCC
>JBBPYD010000217.1:0-6855 GCA_038200305.1 Bryobacterales bacterium | reverse complement strand
TCGACCCAACCCAGGCTTCGATCAACAAACGGATTAGGATGAAGACCGATTCAGAAGCTTCTTCGTTCACCGCATCATGCTCATCCACCATTGGAATCACCGCTTCGTTTGAGGCTCACTCCGTGTTGGAATCAGTTTTTACTTTCAGGCTCATTTCTGGATTGGAAAATGCTCTGAGGAGTAGCCCAGCTTGGCGAACGCCTCTCCGCAACGGCCCTTCCACTTTGCGAGGTCGAGTTTCTTTGGCGCTTTCTTGAGTACGATGGAGCCGCCGACCACGCGGAACCTAACTTCCGTTCAGGCTCAGCCCAAATTGCACTCGGATATCCTTCGGAATCGTCACCTGGCCACGCTCACCAATTCTCATACCGTTCAGTATGATTCGGTATGCATACTTCGTCATGCCTCGTTGTCCCGCTTCTTCGCCTTGTGTTCGCCTCTTTCGACATGCTATATTTTCAGGTGCCGCAGCTGCGGCAGAGGATCACAATGACCATTAGCCAAACCCTTTTGCCCGAGTTCGACCAGGAAATGGCGAATACCCGCAAGATCCTGGAGCGCGTTCCCGAAGACAAATTTGATTACAAGCCGCACGAGAAGTCGATGACACTTGGCCGCCTCGCTAGCCATGTTGCGGAAATGCCTACCTGGGCGACGCACACGATACAGGCGGAGACCCTGGAGCTTCGGCCCGGACAGCAGCCGTTCTCCGCCAAGTCCAAGCAAGAGTTGCTGGACACCTTCGATAAGGCCGTTGTTGACGCTCGCGCGCTGATCGCCGGTGCATCGGATGAGGACCTGCGGAAAACGTGGACCCTCAAGCATGCTGGTAAATCCATTTTTTCGATGCCTCGTGCCGGGGTGTTACGCGGCATGGTGATGAGTCATTTGATTCACCACCGGGCGCAATTGGGTGTCTACCTGCGGCTGAACGAGGTGGAAGTTCCTGGCATGTACGGTCCGTCAGCGGACGAAATGAAGTTCTGGACCAACCAAAACGCCCAAAGCTAGAATGCCGATTGCAATCCGCGGTGTCCTGCTGGCTCTACTTTCTTTCCCAATCGCCGCCGCTGGGCTAGATTTGACGGGCCTCTGGTATGCGCCGCCCAAAGCCGCGGAAAACGATAAACGCGATCTGCTGCTCGCCATACATATCGAAAATTCGCGCATTACCGGCGAGGTGGAAACTCCAACTCGCAACGCCCCCATCGTGGAAGGGCGGCTGCTGCCCGATGGGTTTTCCGGAATCGCACAGAGCGATTGGGACGGGAAACTCGCGCGGCGTCCGGTGGAGGCGCACTTAAAAGGGGACATACTCCACCTCAGAATTCAGGCTTGGCCAGCAGGCCCCATGGCCGATTACGAAATGCATCGAATTTCGGATGAGCCAAGGATTGTGAAGCCCACGCCGATTCCCGTTCCTCCCATAAAAGACCTGCCTTACAATAAACTCCCAAAACTCCACCCATGGGTTGGAATAGCTGGAACAAGTTCGGCTGCGGAATCGACGATGCCATGATTCGCGAAATGGCCGGCACGCTGGTGTCCAGCGGGATGAAGGCCGTTGGCTATGAGTTCATCAACATCGACGATTGTTGGCAGAGCGGACGTGATAAGAACGGGATGATTCAACCGGACGCGAAACGCTTCCCCGGCATGAAGGCGCTGGCGGATTACGTACATGGCAAAGGCCTCAAACTCGGAATCTACTCCTCGCCAGGCCCGAAAACCTGCGCTGGATTCGAGGGTAGTTACGGCCACGAAGAACAGGATGCGCGCACATACGCGGACTGGGGCATCGATCTGCTGAAATACGATTGGTGCTCCGCTGGAAAGCTGTATAAGCCGGAGCAAATGCATAGCGTCTACCAAAAAATGGGCGCCGCCTTACAGGCTGCCGGCCGGCCTATCTTCTACAGCATCTGCCAGTACGGCCTGGCGGAAGTCTGGAAGTGGGGTGCGCAAGCCGGCGGCAATCTCTGGCGCACCACCACTGACATCGGTGACAACTGGAACAGGATGGAAGAGATTGGCTTCGATCGGCAGTTACACCTGGCTCCCTATGCCGGACCCGGCCACTGGAACGACCCTGACATGCTTGAGGTGGGTAACGGCGGCATGTCCGTTGAAGAATACCGGACTCATATGAGCTTGTGGTCGCTTCTGGCCGCCCCCTTGCTTGCCGGCAATGATTTGCGCAATATGAGCAGGGACGTGAAATCGATCTTGATGAACCCGGAAGTGATTGCCATCGACCAGGACCCGCTTGGCAACGAGGCCACACGCGCTTGGAAGCGCGGCGCTGCCGAAGTCTGGTCACGGCCGCTTCAAGATGGGTCTGTTGCGCTTGGCGTGTTCAACCGCGGAGATACCGCCCACGAAATTCAATTCAATTGGGCCGATGCAGGCTTGCACCGCACCCCAGCGCGCATCCGCGATCTTTGGCTGCGCAAAGATATTGTGCCGGTCTCCAGCTTCTCTGGTGAAGTACCCGGCCACGGGGTTGTGCTTCTGCGCACTTGGTAGAATTAACGTCAGGAACCCTTCGATTCCTGATCATTGGGCAAGTGAGGCCGCGAATCTTCTCGCGCGAGTTCCGCGGCTCCCTCCGGAGTAGCCTCCTTGGCAGCCCGGCATTCCGTTTCGTGAGTGGATAATTCGCCTTGCGTATTGAAGTATCTGCCGCACGCATTACAGCGATATTGGTTGGTTCCGGGATCCGCGGGAGTAGGCATAGCAGCTGTGAGACTCGCGTCTCAAAGCAAAGGTTTCGGAGCGCATCTTCAACTTTCAATTAAGCGGCCGCAAGGGTTCTTCCTAGTTTTTGGATCCCGGACTTCTTGATAAGATTTTTTCAGACTTAAATATTCAACTGGGTAGTTTCCGCCAACGCTGTTCCGGGTTGCGGAAAGGAGCGTGTGATCAAATGCTCGGCGCCGCACAAACAAAACCGCAAACGGTTTCTATTCTCTGTGTAACGTCCCAAGACGCCGAATTTCAGGAGATCCGGACCTTGCTCCATCCTATTTCCACCGACGTAACCCAGGCATTCACCAGTGAGCAAGCGCTGGTGAATGTGCGTGCAAATCGAACGCCCGTGGTGATCTGCATGGAATCGTTTTCGGGCTCGGGTTGGCGGGCGCTCTTGAATGAAATGGAATGTTTGCCGGTCCCTCCCAGCGTGATTGTGTTGCGGTCCACCCCTGATCCTGGGCTTTGGGCCGACTTGTTGATCGCGGGCGGATTTGACGTGATCTGCCGGCCTCTGGAATTCGATTCCATATCGCGGGCCGTGATAGCAGGGCGGCGCCGCTGGCAGCGCAAGCGGGATATTCTTTCGGCTCGTGAAGAAAATCTTTCCGCCCTGCAAAAAAATGTGTTTGGCTCCGGCTACGCTGAAAACATGGACCTTGCTCTAGAAACCGGCGAGGTATCCGGCTTCAAGCATTAATCGCCAGTTGATCGAGCCGCTGCATCGGTGGTCTCATAACAAGTGAGGTTAAAGGAGGACCGCGATGCAATCCCGCCGCCACTTTCTTTCCGCTGCCACCCAGGCTGCATTCGCCGCCGCTCTCGCCCAGAAATCGGATGCCTCGCCCCAAAATGAGAAGGGCGAATGGCGCAACAAACAGCCGGGCATGGCGTACCGCCAGCTTGGTAGAACCGGCTTCCACATTTCCGAAGTGGTGATGGGCGGCAATACGATTGCACCCGGCAATTACGAACATGTCCTGGCCGCGCTTGACCGGGGCCTGAATTATCTGGATACCGCACCCGCTTATGGAAAAGGCCAGAGCGAAGCCGGCTACGCGAAAGTTATCAAAGCGCGCGATCGGGACAAGTTCTTCCTGAACTCCAAGATCAGCTTGTGGGACATCAATCGGAATAGTCTTTTCCAGAACATTTTCGATAGTTTACCTGGCGCCGAGCAGGACAAATTTCGAACGCGCGCTCTGGACTACATCGCGGAGAGCCAGGCAGCCAGGCCCGACTATTTGGTCGGTTATTTCGACGGCCAGAGTGCCGAACTCGATTCCGCCGCCCTTGCGAATGTAATGGAAAAGGAGTACGGCCGCCAGATTGACCGGGGCAAGAATTATAAGCAATTGATCCTCAAATCAATCGATGAGAGCCTCGTGCGGCTGGGTACGGATCACTTGGATTTAATGATGTGCCCGCATGGCGCGAACACGCCGCATGAACTAAAGAACTTTCCCGAAATATTCGAAGCCTTTGAAATCGTGAAGAAGGCAGGGAAGGTTCGGCATCTCGGTGTCTCCGCGCACACAGACCCAGCTGGCATTCTCGATGCTGCAGTCGACAGCAAGGTGTACTCCGTCGCGATGGTCGCCTACAACATCGTCAATCACAAGCGTGTAGACGCGGCGCTTGCGCGCGCTAAGAAGAACGATTTAGGCGTGATCGCGATGAAGGTTGCCCGGCCTGTGAATCCAGGCCGCGGAACCGCGGACCCCGCCCGCGTAAAGTTGATAGAGGATGCCATCCAGGGTCCGTTGAAGGCGCCGCAGAAGGCGTACGTCTGGGCTTTAAAGAATCCGAATCTGACCGCGGTGGTTTCCGAATTGATCAACCAGCAAATGGTGGATGATAATTTGCCACTCGCCGCCAGCAAGGGATGAGCGCCTTACGTGGCCGTCTTCGCTTGCAAGTGCGCGGGCACTTTATCGCCTTCACCAGGAGCCAGAAACAGATTCTGCTCCAGTCCGTGCTGGCGGGTGTATAGATCGAAATAGCGCCCTTCCGCCGCAAACAGCGATTCGTGAGTGCCGCGTTCCAGAATGCGGCCTTGCTCGATCACCAAAATCTGGTCCGCGCGGCGGATGGTGGAAAGCCTATGCGCGATCACAAACGTGGTCCGGCCCTTCATCAAAAAGGCGAGCCCCGCCTGGATCAAGGCTTCCGATTCCGAATCGAGACTCGAAGTGGCTTCATCCAGAATCAAGATCCTCGGATCGGCCAGAATCGCCCTGGCAATTGATACGCGCTGGCGCTGGCCACCCGACAGTTTCACGCCGCGCTCGCCGACAATGGTGTCGTACTTCTTCTCAAATGTTTCGGCGAACTCGTCCACGCGGGCGATGCGGCACGCTTCCATGATTTCCGCCGTGGTGGCATTCGGACGCGCAAAGGCTACATTTTCCCTGATAGTGCCGTCGAAGAGGAAGGTCTCTTGCAGGACGACGCCCAGTTGCGTGCGGTACGAGTTGAGCCGCACGGTGGAGACATCGATCCCATCCACCAGCACCGCGCCTTTGAGTGGGCTGTGGAAAGCGGCGATCAGTCCGATCATGGTCGACTTTCCGGAGCCGGAGGAGCCCACGAGCGCCGTCACCGTGCCCGGTGCGGCCCCGAAACTCACATCGTGCAGCACGGGTTTGCCAGGCTCGTATTCAAAGGTAACTCCATCGAATACCACCTCTCCCCGTATCTCACCAAGGGAGGTGACGCGCTTCGGGTCTTCATCTTCCTGGCGCTCCCGCAGGATCTCCCGCGTGCGCTCCAAACCCGCCAAAGCCTCCGTCAATTGCGTTCCAATCTGCACAATCTGAAAAACAGGTGCGACCAAAAACGCCAGAAACATCGTGAAGGTGACGAAGCCACCCAGCGTCAAAGTGCCCGCCAAAATCTGCCGCGCGCCGATGTACATCACAATCGCGCCTACAATCCCCATTAACACGGTGGCTGAGAGGCTCATTATTGACATGCTGGTCAGCGATTTCAGAACGTTGTCCAGAAGCCGCTTCACGCCGGCCGCGAACACTTCCTCTTCACGGCCCTCCGCATGATAGCCCTTGATCACGCGCACTCCGCCGAGCGATTCAGTTAAACGCCCCGTCACTTCGGAATTGATTTTGCCTCTCTCACGGAAGATGGGGCGAATGGCACCGAACGCGTGCCGCAGAGATAGTCCGAACGCGATGACGAATGCCGCGGAGAGCCCGGTCATCAGCGGGCTGATCCGTACCAGAACCACAAGAGCGATGCTTGCGGTAAGCAGGCCGCCCATCAACTCCACCAATCCGGTGCCGATCAAATTGCGGACACCTTCCACGTCGCTCATGATGCGCGCCACCAGAGTGCCCGTCTTGTTTGCGTCGTAGTAGGAAACAGAGAGGCGTCCGATGTGGGCCTGCACTTTCTGGCGTAGTTCTGCAATTAGGCGCTGGCCGGCTTTTGAAAGTAGTTGCGTCAGCGAGAACGAAGTGACACCCTGAACGATGGTAGCCAGAACAACGGCCAGAATCAGCGGGTTCAGCATTTCCGTCCGATGCTTCCCGATGACGTCGTCAATAAGAAACTTAGTGGAGGCAGGCAGCACCAGACCGCTGACGCGATTGATGACCATTAGTACAAATCCGAAGGCCAACAAACGGCGCCGGGGCCGAACCATTTCCCAGATATCGGGGAGCAGCTTTTTCAGCCGCTCCGAGCTTTGAGCCATAGCTTATATGATGTGCACGCCGGCAGGAAAGATGCTAGTGGGTTGGGATGCTCTTTACCTCGGCACGCCCAGGCCAGCAGAGCGAAGGGCTTGCTCGTCGGGGCCCGCTCCGGTGCAGCAGCTTGCAAGCTGGCCATCAATGACGACCGCGGGGACGGTCTTTACGCCGTATTGCTCCGCCTTCGCCGCAACGTCCGGTTGATTCATGTCAAGTACCTGCACATCGCACGATGGGCAGGCAATGCTCTGGACGAGTTGCACTGTGGGCTCACACGCAGGGCACCCGGCGCTAAAGACTTCAATCTTTCGTTTGTTGTTCATGATGATTTCTCCCTTGCGCTCAATGAATAAGATTGGTATCCGAAGGAGCGCACTTCGGGCACCGGGCCGCC
>JBBPYD010000216.1:0-40220 GCA_038200305.1 Bryobacterales bacterium | reverse complement strand
CTCTTCGGTACGGCTTACGCTCCGCCGAGGCGGCAGCCGGAAAGATATGGTCTCGACGGCAATCCGATGCCACAGGTTTTGGCCCGGCAGCTTGCGTATCCGTTTCGCGCGGGCCGCCGGATCTGACGCGGCACGGCCGGATCTCACAGTGAAAAGCCGAACGCGAACTTTTGGCCATTAGCTCGCATGGCCTGAAATGAATCCCAGCCGCCAGTGTCCAATATTTGGAGAACATATGCAGTCTGCCGATCAAATGAAAACCAGAAGATCCCGCTTTTACGATGGGAATAACACACTGGCGCAGCCGGAGCAGGGAGGGTTGCCGTCAGCAGCCGCCAAACTCGGAAGAGCGATCGGTTGTTCGACGGCTTATGCCCGGGGCTTCACTTGGCGCAGTGCTTCGAGCGATGCAGCACGCAGCGCCCGGAAGAACCCGGAAGGCTTTCTGGCCGGCGCGCTGGCGATGGGTTTTCTCCTCGGAGCCGTTCTGAGGAGAATGTAGGTAAAAGGAGTTCGATTATGGATAATCCAGGAAGAGATGCGGCTGGGAAGCTGGGGGCGCACGCCTTCTCGTCCGAAGCACCGGGTCAGCGCTCTATCGCGGATGTATTGAAAGATGTGGTCGGTAATATTCAGGACCTCATCCGCTCGGAATTCCGCCTTGCAAAAGTGGAGATGAAGGAAGAAGGGCGCAAGGCAATGGTGGCATCGGCTCTTTTCGCCGCCGCCGGTTTGTTGATTTTCTACGCCTTCGGCTTCCTCTTCTTAACTGCTGTGTATGCGCTTTCCATCGCCTTACCGGCATGGTTGTCCGCCCTGATCGTCGCGGTTATTTTGGGCATTTGCGGCATGATCGCATTGTCGACCGGACGCGGTAGATGGAAGCAGGTACACGCGCCTCGGCAAACCGCGCAAACGCTGAAGGAGGATGTGACATGGACGAAAGAACAAGCGAAATTGTAAAGGAAATTTTCGACGAACGCCAGAAACTCGGGGATAATCTGAGCGAGTTAGAAACCAAAATGCGTGAGGCATCCGACTGGCGGACTTATTTTAATCGCAATCCGTGGGCGGCTGTAGGTGCTGCGCTTGGCGGAGGATTGTTGCTGTCGAAAATCGTCATCCCTGCGCGGCGTAAGTAATTTAGATTTGTGGGCACGATCCACCGAACCGCCGCAGTGCTTAACACATGTCTGAAGTATAATCCAGACATCGTATGAAGAGACTTGCCTGCGTCTTGATATTGGTCCCGCTCGCATTCGGTGCGAGACCGTTTGCTAACCGGATCGAAACGTTAATCGAGGGCTCCGCTGCGTCCGTGCAGGCGTTCTGGGGCATTCGCGTGGTCAATCTTGCCGATGGGTCTGTGGTCTTCTCGAAAAATGAGAATCACTTCTTCATGCCCGCGTCTAATACGAAACTGTTTTCGACCGCACTCGCGTTGATGCGGCTTGGTCCGGACTACCGGTTTCATACGATCGTTTCGGGCGATGCGGCACCGGACGCGAACGGGACCCTGCATGGCAACCTGCGGCTGATCGGTGGCGGGGACCCGAATCTTTCGGCGCGCGTCCTGCCGTATCAGCAGGACGCATTCACGGAAAATCCGCTGCAGGCCATGGAAGAACTTGCCGACCAGGTGGTGCAGCGCGGTGTACGGAGGATCGAGCGCGATGTGGTCGGCGACGATTCCGCCTACGTCTGGGATCCATACCCGGTGGGCTGGGCGGCCGACGACGCCATTTGGGAATACGGTGCTCCCGTAAGTGCGCTCACCTTGAACGACAACGCGTTCACGCTTTGGGTCCGTCCGGCGCTGCACGTTGGAGAGCCAGCGCAGCTTGCTCTCTCGCCTCGCGTTGAGATGACCATTCACAACCGCACGCGCACGGTAGACATCGGGGAGAAGAAGCTGGATTATAAACGCATCCCCGGGTCACACGAGCTCATCGTCAGCGGAGTGATCCCGCTGCAAAGCCCACCCGAGAAGACGCTGCTCGCCGTGGCCGATCCGGCGCTCTTCGCAGCGCATGCTTTGCTGGATGCGCTAGAACGGCGCGGCATCGCGGTCGGCGGAGAGGCGGCCGTACGGCATCGGCGCGTAGAGGACATGTCTCTTGATACAAGCGGCGTCGAACTGGCGCGCCATGATTCGCTACCGCTGATCGAGGCGCTACGGGTCATCGATAAGGAAAGCCAGAATCTGCATGCTGAGATGATTCTGCGGGAAGTCGCGCGAGTGAAGACTGGGATCGGCAGCCGGGCCGCGGGCCTGGAGGAAATGCGCGGATTCCTGAGCGAGGTGGACATCGAACCGAAGCAGTACAATTTCGAGGATGGGTCCGGCCTCTCGCGTCTGACTCTGGTGACACCGCTGACGATTTCGAAGCTGCTGGCTTACATGTATGCCTCGAAGTACCGCGAAGACTGGGTGAAGCTGCTGCCGGTGGCCGGTGAAGACGGAACGTTGAAAAAACGCTTTCGGGAAGCGGCGAACACAGGACTGATCCATGCGAAAACAGGCTCGCTGAGCCATGTGACGTCGCTTTCCGGATACATGTTGCCCAAGCCTGGGAAGGCGTACGCATTCTCCATTCTGGTGAACAACTATAACGGGCCCACTTCCGAGGTACGAACAATTCTTGATAAAATTGCGGTGTTGCTGATGAACGGGAACTAAACCATGCCAATTTACGAATACAGTTGCACAGATTGCGGAACAAGGTTTGAGAAGCTGGTGCGGGGGACGACCGAAGTGTTGTGCCCTTCCTGTGGCGAAGACCACTTGAAGCAGGAGATATCCACGTTTGCGGCCCACGCCAGTGGCAGTGGACCTAGCCAAGCGCCCCAACAGATGGGCGGAGGGTGCCCAGCCGGGATGTGCGGCACGCCGGGTGTTTGCGGAAGGAATTGACCGTAGTCAGAGACGGCCAAAACGATGACATCAGTCGCCCCTCCGCGTTTAGGTGACTGATCGTGCACATTTTCAGAGTCGTTGACCTACCCCAGTTTTTCCTACCAAGGTAATTTGTAAACCCGTATTCGTTCTGCATCGGCTTACCTGGCTGTATGTGCACCAAGGCCATGGCCTTCTCTTCGCATCATCCGATCAGATGCCGGCTGGTGAAACTCCGGGCCGTTACCGCATCGGAGCGCCTTTGGTGTCCCGCGCTCTGCAATCACTCGATCCAGCACTCGCGTCACCTGCGCAGCTGCCAGTCCTGTTCGCCGGGCACTCTCGCGTTTAGCCATCTACCAGCGTCAGCATCTTTATGTTGCGCCCGGTCTCAATCGTGTCGAAGACGAAGTCCATCGCCCATTCCTGATTGCCCCCGGAGATCAACTTCTCCGCCGCAGTCGGGCGGATGACCTTCTCCCGCTTCAGTCGCCGCAAGGCGAGCCTTCCTCCCGATACCAGCGATAGACGCGTTTGGGGTTGATGTTGTGTTCCCGTTTCACTAACAGCGCCCACAGTCTCCTGTATCCGTAACGCGGTTTCTGCCGCACCAGATCCAGCATCTCCTGCTTATCGGCAGGCCTATTTCGGGCACCGGCTCCTAGGGGTAGGTAACTGCTGCGGTCCACTTCCACGAGCCTGCAACCTGGCGTTCGCTCAGAGTTCACTGCAGAGATGATCTGCTTTTCGGTGTACTTCGTCTTCTTTATTGCGAAAACTCCCTTTCGTCATTCAGGAGCTTTTCTAAATTATGATTGGCTGAGTCTCCGGGGAGCATGTCAGCGGCTCGCTTCATGCCAAATACTGAGCGCTCGTGATTACCTCACGAGGCTCATCGGTTTAAACCTTGAGACTGCGGAACTTGTAAACACCGAGAAGAATCGCGACAGGAATACAGGTCAGAAGCACCGTCGAAGGCTCAGGGACCTCAGGAGTATTACTGTCGCCAACGTCGCTAATTATGGTGTAGTTTACTCCGGCTACAGTGATGAAATTCTGAGCCGCCTCGGTTTGGAAGGCGTCAATGGTGAGGTCGCTAGGAATAGGCGGATCCGAGAAAAAAGTAATCAGACCCGAAGGGGCAAAAAGGATGACATCACTGAGTATAGGAGGGATGGCTCCCTGCACTTCATTGAGCGCCAGCGCGAATGGGATCGTAGTGCTGCTGAAGCCCGCTGGAAGGGAGCAGAAAGGTATCGCAGGTTCACCCTGATTTTCGGGCGCCTCGGTGAGAAGGATTCCCGTACCGCCGTTGGTAGTTGGGCAAGTATTCACAATTGCTCCAAATGAGCAAGCAGAAAATAACAGTGCGAGTGTAAAACCAATTCTTTTCATTTTAGGCTCCGTTCCCAATAGAATTTGTACTAATCCGCTTAAAACAGCACGATGACTCTCTCTTTGCCATTTACATCACAAAGTATGCGGCAGCATTCGAGTACGCCGAATTGCCGAAAGAGTTATAGCTTCGCACCCGATAATAGTAGTAGGTATAGAGGGCTACATTCGAGTCATTGTAGCTCGTTACATTAGGGCCAACTGTGGCGATCTGAGAAAAACTTACGTTGTCAGTCGACCGTTCAATACTGAAACCGGTCTCATTGCTCGAGTGATCGGTCCAGACAAGGTTCACCCGGCCAGACGAGCTAAAATCTACCGTGAAGGTCAAATCCGTGGGCGCCGCTGGCGCAGAGCCCACTAATCCATAGCTGACAACGGCATTGGAAAAGGTTGGAACAAAAACCTTACCATCCGCAATTACGGGCTGTCCAAATTTGGAGAATTGGCCGAGACTGTCCCGGTTTGCGTCCTGATTACTGTTCCATAATTCACGAGTGAGATCAGTGGCGTCAAACGCGTGCAGCACTCCGGGGGCAGTTGTGGCCCAAACAATGCCGGTGCCTGGTTGCGATCCGTTCGACGATACTGCGAGCACACCGCCAGGGTAAGTGGCAGTTTGAGCAGATTTCGAGGCTGGAGTTGTATTGAATACTCCTCCTGAGGCCCTGTACGAACGAAGCATGTCGTTCACTCCCCAAACATAGAAGGTGGGCGTGGAACTGTTCCAATAAGCGACGGAGTGAATCTGGGCACACCCGTTTTGCGTGAATGGGGAGCAGGGCGCGGTCGCTTGGAACGATTGCAGCGGCGAGTTATTCTTCCCCATGGCATTTGGATTTAAGACATAAACCACGCCGTCTTTGCCACCCCCTACAAGCCGATTTGAGTCCGGCATCAAGACCGGTCCGCTAGAGCTTAGGTCTAAGTCGAGCTGATCCAATGCGGCGTAATTTGAAGGAGTGAACCAATCCAGAATCGTTCCGCTCGGCGAAAGCTTCAATGCACTATCAGCCAGATCTGTTCCGCCATTGTAACTGCCATTGCTAGTGAAGAAGTATATCGAACCGCTGGCATCAGTTACAGGTGCATGCCCAGATTGCCAGATCGCGTTATCGGCCCCGTTAGGGCTTGAATTAAACACCACCGTTTGCTGAAGCGTAGATGCGTTGTACCCGATGAGCCACCCGTGATACGGCTGGGGATCAGGTCCACAACTACCAAATGCTGCGTATACGGTGCCATTAGCTAAGACCAAGCCGGGCCTTTGAATCTGAGTTGTCTGATTAAGCGAAACCACACCGCCCTGACCGCCCTGACCGTCCGAAGCATTTCCTCGCACACTCGCTGAGATGTTGACCGGCGCGTGCCGGTCGGCCAGCGTTAGCATGTCCAAAGCAAAAAGTTTATGAATGTACTTCCCGGGACCATTTGGCGTAGCAACTACAACGTACAGAGTATTTGTCGCCAGGTCCGCCACGGGCGTGCTCAGAATGCCCAACTGAGAGGCGGTGGTTCCAGGGTCGGGACATGTACCGGCGTAGTTCGCAGGGACAAAGGCTCCAAGAGCCCTATGCGCCAGAACCCCGCGAGCCGAATTATTTGCGTCAAAAGCATAGATGTTGTTGCTCATTGTGGCGACGTAGAGCACATCGGTGCGAGAGCCGGCAATTGTTAGACCCGGCGCGTAGAGGGGCTGTGCATATACCTGCCCGTCCACGGTGAACGTAGATCGTTTGCCAAAGGAAGACACGTTCACGTTAGAGAGGTTTAGGACGGTTTCGTTCAGATTCGCGGCTGTTCTCGAGCTGTTGAATTGGCTCGTGGTAACAGAAACCTGTGCTGATGAGGGGATGGATGTAATGAGAAAGGCGGCAAGAATACCGCCGCAGAGAGAGCCAGACCAGTACTTCATAATTTTGCTCGTTACCCTACGTGCTGAACGCCTGGATAACATTAGTTTCAAGGTTACCAGCCAGATCGGAACGGATCAATATGGACCTATCCCATTTTTGACACAAACGGTTAAGATTCAAAATACATGAACGGAGAACGAGCCGTGGATTGTCTCGAGTTGTTCACGAAGGAGTTCACCTCTCCCCTTGACTTTCCCCTTTTGTTCGCCAACAATAGAGAGGGTTCTCTCTTATGGCACTTACTAAACGGCAGAAGCAGGTGGTCGATTTTCTAGCTGAGTTTGTTGAGACAAACGGCTACAGCCCCAGCTACGAAGAGATCGCCGGTGCGCTGAGTCTTGCGTCGCTCGCAACCGTCCACAAGCATATTTCGGCGCTGGAGACGAAGAACTATGTGAGCCGGAGTTTCAATCAGAGCCGGTCCCTCGCGGTCCAACCGAAGTACCTGGAAGAGTACCGGCGGCAGAAGCGGGATCAGCGCCCAAGTTTTGAAATCCCCTTGCTCGGACGCATCGCTGCCGGCGTGCCCGTGGAATCGTTCGCTTCGCAGGAGAAGTTGAACTTCGCCGACTTTATTGGACACTCCGAAACGTATGCACTCGAAGTGCGCGGCGATTCGATGATCGAAGATCACATCTGCAGCGGCGACTACGTGCTGGTGGAGCGTACCGATCAGGTACGAGACGGCGAAATCGTTGTCGCGCTGGTGGATGGAACGGAGACCACGCTGAAGCGTTTTTATCGGGAGCCGAACGACATGGTACGTTTGCAACCTGCGAATGCATCCATGCAGCCGATCATGGTCGCATCGAGTGCGTTGCAGTTACAGGGCCGCGTGCTGGCGATCTTACGGAAATACAGCTAGTCTGCAATCTGGCGAGACTTCAGTTCCTGTTCGGCTTGAAACCAGTCCTCTTGCGGGGAACCACCTTGGCTACCGCGCGCTTCCCAATACGAATACGCCAGGAGAGCGATCTCTTCCTGCCCGATGATGCGGGCTGGAGCGGCCACCGGCGTCAGAGTTTTCTTGATTGTATGTTTGTGGTTCACTGCGGTTGGTTTCGGAGCCGCCGTGCGTTTCTTCGTCGACTCGGCGGACGCAATCGTTTCAGATTCGGATTTTTTGGTTCTGGGCATCCCTCATAATATCAAAGCGGAAATCATAATTGCCAGAAAATGTTTCTCTTGCACCGGTTTACTGCTTCACGAGTTCTTCTAAAATCGAACTCGCCACCAACTGCGCTTCCCCGAAGGCGTGTAAGTAGTTCCGAAATTTCCGGTTTAGCTCAAGAGCGCGGTCCGGTGTCAACTCAGAACGCACGATCATATCCCGCACATGCACGGGATGAGGTAACGACGCGTCTTCGGTCAATTCCTCAAGCGCCGTCTCTGGATTGTAATGGTACATGGCTCCATTATCGATCTTTGCGTCTTTGATAGGATGGGCATATATGCAAATCAATCGCGGCGGCCCTGTTTACGATGTAGTAGTAATCGGATCGGGAGCCGGAGGCGGCACCACGGTGAAGGTGCTCACCGATTTAGGTGTGAGCGTGGCGTTGATCGAGGCCGGACCAATGCTGAACCCAGCCAAGGATTTCAAGGAACACATGTGGCCGTCGCAGTTGCCGGAGCGCGGCGCCGGTGAAGGCGGCGGAGTTTACTTCGGCAAAGGGCCAGCGTTCGGCCCATTTCTAGCTCCGAATGGTTACTGGGACATTGAAGGCGAGCCTTACACGGTGGCGAAGGGCGACGACTTCCGCTGGTTCCGTTCCCGCATTCTGGGCGGCCGTACCAACCACTACGGGCGCATTTCGTTGCGATTCGCCGATTATGATTTCGCATCTTATTCCCGCGACGGCCTGGGCACCGATTGGCCCATTACCTACGATGAGATTTCGCCCTATTACGACAAGGCCGAAGCGTTTATCGGGGTCACCGGAACCAAAGAAGGCATTCGCAGCGCACCGGATGGGATATTTCAGACGCCTCCGCCGCCTCGCGTGCACGAAGTGCTGATCAAGAAATCGTGTGACAAGTTGAAGATTCCGTGCATTCCTACGCGGCTTGCCATTATCACCAAACCGCTGAACGGCCGACCGGCATGCCACTACTGTGGCCAGTGCGGGCGCGGTTGCGTTACGGCGTCGAACTACTCGTCCAGCCAGGTGCAGATCTTCCCGGCGATGAAGAGCGGCAAGCTGAAAATCTTCCCCAACTCCATGGCGCGCGAGCTGATCACGGATGGCGCTGGTAAAGTGACCGCGGTTTCCTACATCGATAAAGATACGCGGACGGAGCGGCAGATCAAGTGCCGGACCGTGGTGCTGGCAGCGAGTGCCTGTGAGTCGGCTCGCCTGCTGCTGAATTCGAAGGGACCGGGCTACACCAATGGACTGGCAAACTCCTCAGGAGTGGTCGGGCGATATCTCACGGATAGCACCGGCTACGGGATCTCCGGGTACATTCCGGCGCTTGAGGGCCGGGGGCGGTACGACGAAGATGGCTTCGGCGGAATGCATATGTACATTCCGTGGTGGGAATGGGATAAAAAGAACAAGACGTTCCCGCGCGGCTACCACGTGGAATTTGGCGGTGGATACAATATGCCGGGTGTAGGTTCATTCCACGGCACGTGCCGGTCGCATGAAGGCTATGGCAAATCGCTGAAAGATGCCATCCGCACTGGTTACGGAAACACGATCGGGTTATCAGGCCGCGGCGAAATGATTCCGAACGAAAACACATTCTGCGAGATCGACCCCCAGATGGTAGACAGATTCGGAATTCCTGTGTTGCGCTTCCATTTCAAATGGACCGACTACGAGATCAACCAGGTCCGCCACATGCATGAAACCTTCACGAATATCATTGAAACGATGGGCGGCAAGGTGCTGGGGCTGCGTAATCCGGAGCGCGAATCGGCGGGCATCTCTGTGGGCGGTTCCATTATCCATGAGATCGGCACGGTGCGGATGGGCAGCGATCAGAAGGCGTCCGCACTGAATAAGTATTGCCAGGCGCACGATGTGAAGAATCTATTCGTAGCGGATGCAGGGCCGTTCGTCAGCAATCCGGATAAGAACCCGACGCTGACGATCTGCGCGCTGGCATGGCGGACGGCAGAGTATCTGGCTGAAGAATTGAGGAAGGGCAATGTTTAACGAGACCACTTCAAGACGGGATTTGCTGCGCAACGTTGCACTGGCCGTGACTCTGGGGGGATTGAATGCGGAAGCGGCGCAGCACGTCCACCAGGCGGCAGCCGTGGAGAAAGCAACTACCGGCATTTACAAACCGAAGCTGCTGAACCCGCATGAGTTTCAGACGATGCAGCGGCTGGCAGACCTGATTATCCCTGCCGACGAGCATTCTAAAGGCGCTCTGGATGCCGGTGCGGTGGAGTTCATCGATCTGTTGTGCAGCCAGAGTCCAGAGTTGGCGGCGACGTACACAGGCGGCATCGGATGGCTGGATCAGGCGATGGGGCATCGGTACCAGACGAACTTCGTCGCGTCGAAACCCGATCAACAGACGGAGATGTTGGACCTGATCGCGTTTCGAAAAAACGATTCTCCGGAACTCGGCCCCGGCATTGTTTTCTTCGACTGGGCGCGCAAGATGGTAGTCGATGCCTACTATACAAGTCCGATCGGCGTAAAGGATGTTGGATATATGGGCAATAAGGGCATGTCGGAGTTCAAGGTGCCCGCCGAGGCCATTGCGTACGCGGTGAAGCGGAGCGGTCTATAATTCGTGGAGCAGGAGTGGAGAAAAGCCGCTTCGACGCGCAGGCGTTGCGCATGGACCGCCAAGCGGCTCGGATCCAAAGTGGCAGCCGGACCACGCGCATGAATGAATGGCTAAAGAAATAGAAGTCTCCTTCGCCAAGCAGATTCAGGAACTGGTGAGTTGCGCGTCCGGCTCGTAGGGCGCTCTCCCGCGTCATGAATGCGGGCGCGAGACCCGGCGAATTTAAGCATGAGTGGCCTTTTCGAGACTCTTTCGTAGAAACTTGATTCCTTCGAACGCGATGGACTCCGGCGTCGGCGCCACATCCCGCCAAATAGAAGCCGCAGCGGACAGTTCACCCAGCGCAAAACCAAAACTCTCAATCGTCAGCCAGCCGTCATAATGGATTTCTGCCAACGCATCGAAAACGCTCTTCCACTCCACATGCCCGGTGCCTGGAATACCCCGGTCGTTCTCGCAGGTGTGGACATGCTTGAGATGCTTCGCTACGGTCCGATAGCCATCGGCGATGTTTTTCTCTTCAATGTTGGCGTGGAACGTGTCGAACAGAATTCCAATATTCGGATGATTCACCTGATCGCAAAGCTCCGCTGCATCCGCCGCCGTATTTAGGAAGAACGTTTCGAAGCGATTCAACGGCTCAATCGCCATGGTAACGCCATTTCCGGCAAAGGTATCGGCAACTGATTGGTAACCCTCCACAGCCCACTTCCATTCGTCCGCGGTCCGGCGCCGTCCCGGCAGATAGCCGACCGGCGAATACAGAGGGCCTGCGATGATTTTCGCCCCGGCCTCCGCGGTGGCCTTGGCGCAGTCTTTCAGATGCGCGATAGTTTTCCGGCGTACAGCAGAATCGCCACTAATCAAACTGAGCCCCGGGGTCAGCACCGAACAGATGGTGCATTCAAGCCCGTTCGCTTCCGTGCCCTTGCGAATATCCGCGGCTGCGAACTCCTGAGGACTAAACAGCGAGACCTCCACTCCGTCAAAGCCGTTCTGCTTGATCACAGGCAACAGCGGCAGATTCTCACGAGTAAAGCTGACCGTCCAGATAAATGTGTTGACGCCAAATTTCATGGAATCCTCAGTAAGATAATAATCTTTCCGCTTGACGGACCAAGTCGTCCACCTGGGGCAAAATTTCGTTTTCCAGCAGCGGATGATAGCCCACCCAGGTATCCAGCGCACCCACGCGGCCCACGGGAGCATCGAGAGATCCGAATAACTCATCGGCGATCCGAGCCGCGATTTCAGCGCCGTATCCCCAGGATACGCAGTCTTCATGGGCAACAATCACGCGGCTGGTCTTCCGGACCGACTCCTCAATAGCCGGCCAATCGTAAGGCGAGAGCGACCGGAGATCAATAATCTCAATCGTGCGATTCGGGTCTTTCTGCTCCAACTGCGTGGCGGCTTGCAGAGACTTCTGCACCAGTGCGCCATAGGTCACGATGGTCAAAGAATTTCCGGGCTTCATGATCTTCGCCTTGCCGAACGGAACCATGTATTCAGGGCCTGCGTGCGGCGACCGGTTATACGGCTCGCGGTAAAGCTTCTTGTGCTCAAGGAATAGCACCGGATCGTCACAGCGGATCGCTGTGCGCAGCAGTCCGCTGGCATCGAGCGCATTTGATGGCATCACGACGCGAAGGCCCGGAATGTGCGTGAAGGCGACTTCCCCGCATTGGCTGTGATAAATAGCCCCACCGTTCAGATAGCCGCCAATTGCAACCCGGATCACCATCGGGCTGGAGAATCCATTGTGCGAACGCCACCGTATGGTCGCCAACTCATCGCGGATCTGCATCATGGCCGGCCAGATGTAATCAAAGAATTGAATTTCAGGCACCGGCTTCAGCCCGCGCGTGGCCATCCCGGTAGCGCGGCCGATAATGGCCGCCTCTGCAATCGGAGTATTGAAGCAGCGGCGGCTGCCGAATTCCGTCTGCAGCCCCGTGGTGGTTTTGAAGACCCCGCCCTTGCCCTTCACCTCGCACAGATTCGCCTCGCGGCTGCAATCGGCTACATCTTCTCCGAACACGATCACGCGTTCATCGCGCCGCATCTCTTCAGCCAGCGTGAGATTGATCTCATCCACCATGGTGCGCGAATCGCCGCGAAAATGCGGCGCAGTCTCAAAGGCGGGTGAGGTTGGGTCTACTTTATCGGAATACAGGAATTCCAGTGCATGGCCCCGCGCGGGCGGCGCCGCCTGCAAGGCCCGGTCAGTAGCCTCCTGCACCTCCCGATCCACTTCATAAGCCATGCGCTTAAGCGCATGAGGGTCCAGCAGTCCCTCCGAGATTAACCACTCGGGGAACCTCACGATGGGATCGCGCGCGGCTTCACCAGCCCGCTCCGCCGCCGATTTGTACATCCGTTCGTCATCGGACAGGGAATGCGAGTAGGGCCGGGTGCAGTGGGCATGAACCAGCGCCGGACCGCGCCGGGCTTTGCAGTACTCAGCGGCCTCCTTCACGGCTGCATACGAAGCGATAAAATCGGTGCCATCCACCTCCCGCCGGAACAAACCAGGGAAACCTTCCAGCAATGCGGAGATATTGCCGCCTGGGGTCTGTCTCTCCACGGGAACGGAAATGGCGAACTCATTGTCTTGCACCAAAATAAGGAGCGGGAGCTTTTCCAGACAAGCGGCATTCAGGCACTCCCAGAACTCGCCTTCGCTGGTTGCGCCTTCCCCCGTGGAAACCAGAGTAATTTCATCGCTCCGCGGGTTCACATACGAGGCGGCGTGAGCGCACCCTGCCGCTTGTAGAAATTGCGTGCCGGTAGGAGAAGATGCCGTCACAATGTGCAGCGGCGGCGAACTCCAGTGCGAAGGCATCTGCCGGCCACCCGACGCAGTGTCGTCCGCCGCACCCACCGCTTGCAGAAACATGTCATCTGCCGTGACACCCAGGGCCAGGGCCAACGCACGATCGCGGTAATACGGATAGCACCAATCGAGGCCGGGCCGCAGCGCCAGGCCCGCAGCCACTTGTATGGCCTCGTGTCCGGCTCCGCTGACCTGGAAAAATATCCGGTTCTGACGTTTCAGCAGAATCTCGCGATCGTCAATGCGCCGCGAGGTGTACATCAGCCGAAAAGCTCGAATCAGATGGTCCCGATCCAGCCCTGCGGGATGAGCGGCAAGCGTCGAGCTAACGTCCTGGCCTGCGTGTATTGCCATGCAAGTGCCTCTTCCTCCGATTCAAGTGTAACCGAGTGAGAGTGACCCGGGAGGCTTAATCGATTGCCGGGTAAAGTTGCGGGAACCAGCGCTCTTGACCTCGTTCCATTTTCTGCGCGACCTCAGGTTGTCGGCTTCATCACCCCATGTTCTTCCGCTCCGTTTTTGCCGATCTTCTATCGCTTATTTTGGCTACGTTGGTTATGACCTTAGTAGCCAACCCGGCACACTGATTGCCGGTCTCTTTGCCGACTCCGGCCGGACAATCAGCATAAGCGCTTCCCGCAATTGTAATAGAATCAGCACAAGTACCATGATCAACAAATTTGCCGTACTCCTATTTACAGGCGCAGCCTTGTTCGCTACCGAAAAGACTCCCGCCCCGAAGCTGCTTGCGATGGCCGCCAAACACCCGAACTCTTCTGAATTCCGCGAGGCCGCCCTGGCCACACTCGGTGACGATGTTAAAAAAGGCGCCGCGGTGATTGGCGATGGTCCGAACTTCCTATGGCTTGTCGAATCCTCTAGCAAACCCGCGCTCTTCGTGGATGGCCAGCAGCGTCCAGCCATGAAGCAGATCAAAGGAACCAGTCTCTGGCTCGAAACCGGCAAACTCGCCACCGGTAATTCCCACAACTTCCATTACATGATCGATGGCAAGAAGACCGGAGGCAAGACCGATGTCGCTGCCTACGGACCCGACTCTTACGAGCAGCCCGGCGTTCCGCAAGGGAAGCTCAGCGACAAGATCGTTCACACCAGCAAGCTCTACGAAGGCATGAAAACGGATTACTGGATCTACGTTCCGGCCCAGTACGACCGCAAAACACCAGCCGCCCTGATGGTTTGGCACGACGGCCAAGGCTTGGTGGATCGCAACGGTGGATCGCGCCTGCAGAACGTCATCGACAACCTTATCTACAAGAAGAAGATTCCGGTCATGATCAATGTGTTCATCGCACCTGGCAAGACGGGCAATCGGGCGATGCGCAGTGTTCTGTACGACACGGTCACCGACAAACACGCCCGATTCCTCAGGGACGAGATCCTGGCTGAAGTGCAGTCGAAATACAACATCCGAAAGGATGGCTACAGCCGCGGGATTGGCGGCAACTCATCGGGCGGAATCTCATCGTTCAATGTGGCATGGTGGGAGCCCGAGCAGTTCAGCCGCGTCCTGTCGCGCATCGGCAGTTTCACCAGCCTCCAGTGGCATCCGGGCGAGCTGGACGGCGGCAATGTATATCCGAACATGATTCGCAAGCAGCCCAAGCGCAACATCCGTGTCTGGCTGCAGGATGGCAGTGAAGACCTGGAAAACCGGTTTGGAAGCTGGCCACTGCAGAACATCCAGATGGCGAATTCGCTCAAGATGGAGAACTACGATTTCCATTTCAGTTTCGGCAGTGGAACCCACAACGGCGCCCACGGAAACTCAGAGAGTCCGGAAGAACTAACGTGGCTCTGGCGCGATTACGATCCCTCAAAGACCGGGCAAGTCTACGAAATCGATCCGTCCGAGAAGGATAAACCATTGTTCCGCGTCCATATCTATAATCGCTAGATTAACTTAAGGCGGCTTGCGTATACCGGCTAACACGGTAAAATAGGGTGAGGTTAGCCGAAAGCTTTGAACTCGAGCGAAGTCAGCATACGGACTGTTCGCCTCACGAAACATTATCGTTCCGGCGAGAACACGGTAGTTGTGTTCGATAACCTCGATTTTGAGGCCGCTCCGGGCGAACGCGTGGCCCTGGTAGGCGAATCCGGAGCCGGAAAATCATCCCTGCTTCATCTACTTGGGGGCCTAGACAGGCCAACCAACGGTACAATATATTTTGGAGATAAGGAAATATCATCGCTGGGTGAGTCCGCCCTTGCCGAGTTCCGCAACCGGGAAATCGGGTTTGTCTGGCAGACGCATTACCTTTTGCCTGAATTTACGGCTCTTGAGAACGTCATGATGCCGTTGCTGCTACGCGGGGACGCGAGGGCAGAGGCAGTTCCCCCGGCACGGAAGCTGCTCGCTGAGGTGGGCCTCGCAGAAAGAGCATCGCATCGCGCGGGGGAGCTTTCCGGCGGTGAACAGCAACGGGTTGTACTCGCAAGGGCCTTGGTCGGCTGCCCGCGCGTACTGCTGGCCGATGAGCCGACAGGCAATCTTGACTATAAGACTGGCGGCAAAATAGCCGATCTGTTTGATGAGCTGCATCGTACGTACCGGCTGACTTCTGTTTTTGTAACGCATAATCTTGAATTCGCGAGACGCTGTGATCGCGTCTTAAAGTTAGAACACGGCGCTCTTGTATCCTTGCAGGCCGGGAGCGTGTCTGAGAACACTGCAAGTAAAGACGGTAACCAATATGTTTGAACGCTACACCGAAAAGGCTCGAAGAGTCATCTTTTTCGCAAGATACGAAGCCAGCCAGTTCGGAAGTCCATACATTGAAACCGAACACCTGCTGCTCGGGCTCTTGCGCGAAGACAAAGCCCTGGCAAACCGGTTCCTTCGGTCACATGCTGCTATCGAGTCCATTCGTAAGCAGATTGAGGCACATACAACCATCCGCGAGAAGGTATCTACCTCAGTGGATTTACCACTCAGCCATGAGTGTAAGCGTGTCCTGGCTTACGGAGCCGAGGAAGCTGAACGGCTGAATCATAAGCACATCGGGACCGAGCATCTGCTGCTGGGCCTGCTTCGCGAAGACAAGTCATTTGCCGCGGAGATTCTTCATGAGCGTGGGCTACGACTTTCCCAGGTCCGGGAAGAGATCGCCCGCTCCTCCTCTGAAAAAATGTCCTCTAACCGCCCCAAGGAAAGTTCGCTGCTGGCCGAGTTCAGCCGCGATCTGACGCAAACCGCGATGGATGGCTCCATGGATCCGCTCATCGGGCGCGATTACGAGCTCGAACGGGTGATCCAAATCCTTTGCCGGCGCACCAAGAACAACCCGGTGCTGATCGGCGAGCCTGGAGTCGGAAAGACCGCAATCGTGGAAGGTTTGGCGCAGAAAATCGCCGATGGGGATGTACCTTCGTTTCTGTCTGATAAGCGAATACTGGCCCTGGATCTCTCCCTGATCGTGGCTGGCACCAAGTATCGCGGCCAATTCGAAGAGCGCCTGAAGACCATCATGAAAGAGTTGATGGAAAATCAGAACGCCATCATCTTCATTGATGAGCTACATACGTTGGTTGGGGCCGGGTCGGCCGAAGGTTCGCTGGATGCGGCAAACATCCTGAAACCCGCTCTCTCCCGAGGCGAAATCCAGTGCATTGGCGCCACCACGCCGAGCGAATTCCGGAAGTCGATCGAAAAGGATCGTTCTCTTGAGCGCCGGTTCCAGGCAGTGAAGGTTCCGCCGCCTACCGAATCCGATGCCGTTCGCATTCTCTTCGGTATCAAGGAACGTTACGAGAAGTTTCATGCCGTTGCCTACACGGATGAGGCGGTGGAGACGGCCGTGTTCGCGTCCACGCGCTTTATTCCAGACCGGTTCCTTCCAGACAAGGCCATCGATCTGATTGACGAAGCCGGCGCCCGCGTGAAGCTTCGCCAGACCACCCTGCCGGGTGAAGTTGCCGACATTCAGAAGCGCATCAAGTTCATCGTCCACCGGATGGAGAACGCCATTGCGAATCACGAGTTTGAAAAGGCTCGCTTCTATTCCGATGAAGAGCGCAAAGAGCGTGAGAATCTGCGTGTCCTTCGGGATAAATACAATCTCGACGACACTTCCACCGGCATCGTTACCAAGGACGATATCGAGGATGTCGTCGCGCGCTGGACCGGCGTTCCGATGACGGCCATCCGCGAAGAGGAAGTCACCAAGCTGCTGCGCATTGAAGAGGAGTTGCACCGCCGGATTATCAGTCAGACCAAGGCGATCAGCGCTCTGTCCCGCGCGATCCGGCGTTCACGCGCCGGTTTGAAATCTCCGAAGCGGCCTGCGGGTTCGTTCCTGTTCCTGGGCCCCACTGGCGTGGGCAAAACGGAAGTCGCCCGTGCATTGGCGGAATTTCTGTTTGGCACCGAAAAGTCTCTGATCCGTTTCGACATGTCCGAGTTCATGGAGAAACACTCGGTCTCGAAACTGATTGGTTCGCCTCCAGGCTACGTGGGGTATGAGGAAGGCGGCCAGCTTACGGAACGGGTGAAGCGCGCGCCGTACTCGATTATTTTGCTGGACGAGATCGAGAAAGCGCATCCCGATGTTTACAATATCCTTCTGCAGGTGTTTGAAGATGGCCAGTTGACCGACGGTCTCGGCAACACGGTCGATTTCAAAAACACAATCATCATCATGACCTCAAACCTGGGCGCCCGCTTCCTTGAGAAGAGGGGGCAGCTCGGCTTTTCCGCCCCGGCCCTGGAAGGCGTGCCTTCGAAAGTGGAAGACATGGTGATGGCTGAGGTGAAGCGCTCGTTCAACCCGGAGTTCCTCAATCGATTGGATGAGGTAATTCTGTTCACATCGCTGACTGACGACGATCTGTTGAAGATCATCAACCTGCTGGTGGAGCAAGTCAACGTCAACTTAGCGCCGAAGCAGATCAAGATTCAGTTGGCCGAGAGCGCAGCCCGCTATGTGCTCGAAAAGACATGCGGCGATCGCAATTACGGGGCTCGCCCGCTCCGCAGGGCCTTGCAGAAATACATCGAAGATCCGCTTTCCGAAGCGCTGATCCAAGGTAGTCTGCCAAGGCCGTCCGAGTTGCAGGTTTATCTTGGCGATACCGGTATCTATTGCCGTCAGATCAAAGAAGCCAGTGAAGAGGAAGAGGAACAGACGGTGGGTGCCGGAGCGGGCACACCTTTGTATATGTTCTAATCCGGATTTCCCACTAAAGGACCAACGAAGCCGTTCCTCGGGACGAACATGTCTGATAGAACATGTTTGAGCCAACCAGGAAACGGCTTTGCTGGCTATTTTTTCCACTCCGCCGTCCAATTCAGCACGACCGTGAACGGAGGTACTGTCTGCTCGACAGGAACGCTTACCAGGAAACTATTGCCATCACTGGCAACATCCCATCGGTAGCTGGCAAGCCGGAATAAGGGTTGTGGACTTCCAGGCTGTAACGAAGCGCCTGCGCCGACGGCTATAGACATCAGAGTGCCGTCCAGAGCGCGATAGAACAATTCTCTTGCATCGGAACGCCAGCGCGGCATATTACCTCCTTCTCGGGATAACAGCACTTTTGTTCGCGCGCTCGAATTCGTGGACGGGGAGAATGGTTGCAGGTAGATCTCGGGCTTTCCGGATTCGTCCGAGACGTAGGCGAGCCAGCGTCCATCCGGCGAAATGATTCCGGCTGTCTCACTGGCTGATGTTTGGACGACAGGCATGGGGATGCGCTTACCGTCGGCTTCGAGCGGCAACAACCATATGTCCGGGTTTGCGCCGTCTACGCGCGTGGAGTACAAGAGGAATTGGCCATCTGGAGTCATGCTGGAGGCGAACTTGTTGTCTGGGGAAGCATAAAGCAGTTCCTCATGAGACCCCCCAGTGGTTCCGATGCGGTAGAGGTCGTAGTGTCCTGCTCGTCCGGAACTGAACACGATCCACTTTCCATCGCGCGACCAAATTGGTGAAACATCCAAGCCGGGATCGACGGTCATCCTTTGACTCACATCGCGAGCCAAATCGTAGATCCAGATATCTGGGTTGTCGAGGTCGTACTTCGACATGACGAATCGATCGCCTTGCGGAGCAAGAACCGGCGCCGCATCCAGGAAGAATGATTCTCCCACGGTGGCCGTACGCCGGCCCAGGCGGTCAAACCAGGAGAGCTGCCCGATCTCCGACAAGGCACTGCGGTAGATGAGGCGTCCGTTCATTGAGCTGGCAAAGTACCCGGACGCCCGCGTGCTGCCAACCTGGTCCACAACCTTCTTAGGTTCACCAATCAGTTCCAAGCGAGACGTGTCTAGAGCCTGCGCCCACAAAGTATCTTCGCGTTGAAACAGCAGAATGCCATTTCCGTTTGCGCCAGGAACGAACTGCGCCGAATGTGGGGTTCTCACCAGAAGCCTTAGATCCGGGTCCTCCGGCTTCAAGTCTATTGAGCGAACGAAAACGCCGCTATTACCAGCGAGGGAGGAAAGGCGCGAATACAGGAAGTGCCGTCCATCCGGCAGGAAAGTGGGGAAGGCGTGGACACGTTCTCCCCGAGCGGTGTCTATTCGTGTTAAGGGAGTGACTTGCCCTCCTTCCGCGCTGGTACGCATGATCCCAAGCGTTTCCGTACCGAATACAATCATGCCTTCCCGATTCCACGTGCCACCAAGGACGACACTGGAAACGCTGGCGATTATCTGCGGCGGGCTACCAATGAGATCGACCTTCTTGAGCTTCTCGTTGGAACAGAACACTACGAATCTACTGTCCGGCGACCAGAATGCCGGGGGATCGGCGCTACTCTCCGTGCCAGGAAGCATCCGCGGTTCCAAGTCACGCAACGACTGCGCCCATAAGCGAAGGACTCCGTCGTTGGTCTGAGCAAGGTAAACCAACGTATTGCCATCTGGGGATAAAGAAAACGTCTGGCTTCCCGATAGCTTCACGCCATTGGGGACTGGGATTCGAAATCGTACCGTTTCCGAACTTGATACCATGGGGCGGCTTCCCCGCCAAGCCACCAACGCCATCCCCGCCACGAGCAGTGCGGACCCGGAAACGATCATGATGCGGCGCGCGCGGTGCGAATTAGGCGGCGGATCTAAAGGGTGTGGAAGCGGAGCGAAGACGGTGGGCTGGCGATTGCCGGGGCGATCCGGTGATAGTTGTCCAGTGCCCTGCGACAGCATTTCCAGTATGGGCTTGGCCGCTACCGTTTGGATAGGGGCAATAAACCGGTATCCCAGGCCTGGCTCAGTCGCGATGTAGCGCGGTTGATCGGCAGAATCCCCCAGCGCCTGGCGCAGTTTGTTTACGGCGGCGTTCAGGCCCTGTTCGAAATCAACAAAGGTGGTCCCGCTCCATAGGAGCTTTTGCAATTCGTCCCTGGAGATTACGACGCCCGGGCGGCTCAGCATCTGCGAAAGGATTTGCAGCGGTTGACCCTGAAGCCGGATTCGCGTGCCATATTTACGCAGAGTGCCTGTCGCGATATGGTACTCGAAAGATCCAAAGATGATTATTCCGGGGCTGGCGGGCTGGGAGCTAGTCGCCATGATGGCTGCGAAACACTATAACGCCAGATGAGCTTGCCACCCAAGCCTCGCCTTTTCAACTATTTTCGGGATGAGCCAAGATTGCATACGGCAGAGAATGGACTGTGCTGGATACCGGTGTTAAGATCGCCCCCATGAAAATCAGAATCCTTGCAACATCACTCTTCCGAAGTGCCGTGAGTCCGTGCGCCCAGCCGAAAGTTCTTGTAACAAATCGTAAGCGGAGAGCGCTCGCCAACAATGTGCGCGCAAAATCCAGGCGCTACGTCGGTGTTCTCGTCGCAGCCACCTGGATGATTTCAGCCGCGGCTGCCCAACAAGTCTACGTATCCGGCCTGGAGCTTCCCACGAAAGTAATCACGATTCCGAACGGATATTTATTGGTCACGGAAGTCGGAAGCAAACCGAATACGGGCCGTGCCACCCTGGTTGCTCCCGGAGGCGCCACCCGCGCCCTGGTAGCGGGCCTTCCATCCGGCCTTTCCTACCCCACTACCCTGGACCCCGACGAACCGAGTGGTCTATACCTGAGTGGGCGTGTCCTCTACATCGTCAATGGCGAGGGAGACGCTTTACGCGCCGGCACACAACCTGGCACCGTGGTTCCTAACCCGCAAGGTATTTCTTCTCCTATCCTGAGTTCGATTCTGAAGGTTACGTTCGATAGGGACGTGGATCAGTACCAGGCGCCATTCACCCTGAAACCTGAGGATCACTTCTCCCTTGCTCTGGGGAATATTGTCACGTTGGATGATGGTTCTGGCAAGTCCGCCGTCTTCGAAATTGTAACTAATTTTCCGGATACCTGGCCTGACGCTGTCTCGATTTACCGTAACTCGCACCCCTTCGGAGTGACCATGAATTCAGCCGCGCCGAACACGTTGTTCACCGTCGATGCCGGAATGAATCTGATCTGGCAAACCAATGCCACTACTGGACGCACCAAAGTGCTGACGCGGTTCGCGAATGTTCCCAACATTGGAATTGTTGGCCCACCGACCAAAGAAGCTGTCCCCAATAGTGTTAAGACCTGCGGAGACTCTCTCCTTGTCAGCCTTTTGAGCGGTGGCCCGTTTGCGCCCTTCAATGCCAGTGTCATGCTGGTAAATCCGGTAACGGGCGAGGCGCACACATACATCTCGAATCTGAACGCCGCCATCGACGTGGAGTGCGCAGCACGCCCAGCGCCGAACGACCCGTCGTTTCTTGTGCTGGAGTACAGCGTCAATCAAGGCGCAACGCCGTTGCCCCCTGGCCGTGTGATGCGATACGACTCACCTAGCCCCACAGTGTGGCTCGATGGCCTCAAAACGCCGACTAGCCTCGCGCTGGATGAATCCACTGGGACCGCCTACATCGTCTCTCGCTCCGATGGGCAAATCCTCACCGCCAAATATCGCTAAAGCTTCAATACTGCCGACGGCGAGCAGGCACTTGCGAACTCGCTAGAGCGTTCCAGAGACTAGCCCGGACTTTTCACTAAGGGACTAGGGCTTCTGAACCGTTACTACCTGCGGGTCGCTGGATTGAGCCGTCGCCAGTGACCGGACCTGGAATACGTTCTGTCCCGGCCGTATGCTGGCTGGAATTTGCGCCGAGATCTGGCCACCGAACGTCTGGAGCAGCGGGATTGCCACATCGTCAAACACTACACAGGTTCCACCCAGCAGCGTTGGCGGAGGAATGCTGTCCGCAGTGGAAGCGGTAGCCAGATTCGAGCCGTTGATGGTAATGAACGATCCGGGCTTGAAGTTTGGCGTGCCATCGGAGGAATTCACTATTCCGCGTGCGCCGGTGGCGACCTGTGGGCGGCTAAAAGGTCCTGCTGCCGCCAATGGGATGACGCTCAATCCCGATAGCGTAATGCTGTAAGCCGTTCCCTTTGAATCGACCGCCGTTTGATGTGTAGGAATATTCACGCGGGCAGCACCGAATACGCTTTGAACGGGATTATCCGGTGCAATTCCGACCACCGAGTTGGCGCCTGTTTGGATATTGATCAGCTCCAGGGTTGGCCGGGCATCGTCGCGCGTAGTTGAGGTGGCGTTCTGTTTCACAGGTGTCGTGAGGCGGACAAAGCTGTTTTCGTCCAGTGGATAGACTGCCTCCACGTTGCGTTGGGTGGTGCTAACGCCCGGTTGCGCGGACGGCTGGCCGGGACCTTCCGACCCTCCAATGACAGCCAGCGCGGAGTTTACCGTCAATCCATTCACCACGAAATAGTTTCCACCATTCGCACCGGCGACGGCGCCAAAGTAGCTTACCAGAGGATTGTTGTAAAGCAGTCTGGATGCGGTGTAGGCGTCTATCAACCCATCGTACAGGTAGGCGGTGCCGTTTCCGGCCAGTGTCAGAATGTATTCGCCGCCGGGCGTGGCGGCCATATACTGCGGCCCTACCAGCACGGCCTGTGTGTTGGCGTTCGCGCCCTGCGTGAGGGAATTAGGCGCCCGCGGCGTAGCCTGATTTCCGATCAAGTGCCAGAATGTCCCGTTCGACATCATGAACTGGAGCCCGGAAAGCCCCATCGCCATTGCCGAGGGCTGGATGGGTGTCTGCGTTCCGTTGCGCGGAATGGGCGGAAACTCCACTTGCCCGGCGATCTTTTGGGAATCGAGATCGACCATGCTGATGGACTCTCCGCCTGTATTGGCGACGTAAAGCGTAGTGCCGTCCAGCGACATCGCCATCGCGTGGGGAAGTTGACCTACTTCAATGGGATCGACGAACTTTTGTTTCTTGATATCGTAGACTTCGATCCGGTTATAGCCTGCATTCGAAACATAGACACGCCCGCGAGGTTCATCGAGCAACACCTCCTGCAGTCCCTGGGTGTTGCTCAGCGAAACCGGGCGCGGATAGATAATTCCGCCCTGGTCGGACTGCCGGTAGTTCATATACACGCGGACCGTATTCGGAAAATTGATGGCCTGCGGCGAGGCGATTGTGACGTTGATGGGCGTGCCGGTACCTCCACCTGTAAACAAATTCGTGCCGGGCTGCCGGACAACGGTGGCGTTGCGGCCTGGATCCATGATGAAGTCCACTGTGGTTGGAACGACGCCGCTGGCGGCCTGCGTGACCAGAGCCGCGCTTACGGTAGGTACGCTGAAGGTCAGCTTGCCTTTTCCGAGGTTGCTTACCTTCACGCTGGTCTTGCTCAAGCCTTTATTGCAGTCGTCGGCCGCTAGGAACACCTGAGTGGTCTCGGGCTGCAGAATTGGATTGTCGTACAGTGTTGCAATTGGCAGGTCGATGAAGCCGGATTCCGAAATAGCGAAAATCTCATTTCCATCGGATGTCGAGACCATCTTGCCCAGAATGCTTTGCGGCAGGCGAATGCCAAGGCTCACGCCGAGATTTAATGAGCTTGAGACATAAAGCACATTTGCAACTGGGCGAACCAGATTGCTGGCGGCTGTGTTGAACGCACCGTAAATTGTGCTTCCATCCGGCGTGAATACGCTGCCACCAAGATTGGCGTTAATGTTGAACGCGGGGTTGGCTGCCGCGGTACCGATGAGAAAGGGAAGATTCGCCGTATTGGCCTGGGCGATCACCTGCAGGGTGCCGGTGTCATACAGAGTAGATCCCGCCATGAACTTTGCCCCATCCGGCGACATGGAAAGGACGGTCGATTGTCCGGTTACCGTGCGATTCTTCAACACCACTCCCGATGCCGCTTCATAGACGAACAGAGTCGTGTTTGCTGAGTTGGTGCTCTGATTGATGGCCACCATCCCGACGATAAAAGCGCCGTCTGTAGTCCGCAGCAATCGTCCCGGAAACTGAGTCGCGGGCCGCCCAATAAACAGGGCGGGCAAAGGCGCTGGCGTGCTGATGGCCGGCGGCGATATCACCGGAATCACCTGCCCGGACAAACTTTGTGTCCGGTCGAAAATCAGCAACGTATTACTCTGGTTATTGGTGCCATTGCCTTGCGTAGCAATCAATACCCGGCCGTCATTACCTACCGCGACGCCTTCCGGGCGAGCCGGCAAGCTGATGGTCTGGACTACCGAATCGATCGCAAGGTCGATCACGCTCAGGGTGGAACTGGACGTGTTCGTGACGTAGAGGAAGGCGCCGTCCATCGACATCGCCGCGCCAATTGGGAATGTGCCGACGCTTATTTTCCCCGTGATCCGTTTTTCCGCATAGTTATAGACGTCAATGCGGCCGGCCGATGAATTTACAAAATAGACACGGCCCCGCAATTCATCGATTACCGAATCGGAGGGCGTGCCGCCGAGCGCGACCACGGCGCCGAACGACGGTCCGTTGGTTTGCGTGTATGCGAATTGAACCAGTACTAGCAGGAGGATGAGTACTGGTAGAGGAATCGCGAAGACCTTGCGAGTAAGTGATTGCAATAACATCTCCACTTAAGATACTCTAAACCCTTCAAGAACCCATAAGTTCTTCCAGACGGCGCAACAAACCTATGCGCCGGGTGTTAGGGGTGTTATCAAGCGGTGCGGGTCGAAAACAGAACAAGGGCTGCTCTACTCGGCGGCGTGATTGAAATCGCCGACACAAGCAAGAAGAGGCGTACCGGTCTGTTAAAGTATACCGGGTTGACCGAAGGCCAAGGCCTGTGGATTGTGCCGTGCGAAGCCGTCCATACTTTCGGCATGAAGTTTGCCATCGACGTATTGTTTTTGAATAAGAAGCGAAAAGTTCTAAAGGTGAGGAAGGAAATGGGCCGCCGCCGGATGGCACTGTGCCTGATGGCGCATTCCGTGCTGGAATTGCCCGCCGGGACCATCGACGCAACCGGCACGATGGCGGGCGACCAGCTCGAGTTCGAAAAGTGACAATGACCATTTTAGTCCCGGCTATGTTACTCTCCGCTCTGCTGCTTTCCTCCTGTACGCGCACCGTACATACTACCTCGGCGGGGCTGGTGAAACATCCCGAGAAGGTGCCGCAAGCTTCTCAAATTTCTACCCTTATGAAGCGGCAGATCGTCAACGCAGCCGACGCTGGTGATGGCGACGCGATCGTGCGAGAGCTTCGCCAGAAGATGACCGCCGATCCCAATAACGTCAGAATCCGGATCGAGCTGGCGCGTCACTACGAGCAGACCGGATATCCGGAGCTGGCCGCCGAACATTACCGGTTAGCGGCAGTGCAGTTTCCGGATTCGGCGGACATCGCGGTGGGGCAGGCTCGCCTGCTGCGGAATCTGGATTTGCCTGGGCAAGCCATGACTGCTCTCGCGAAATTCCGGGCTGCGCATGGCGCTGTTCCGTGTGAAGTCCTGAGTTGGATTGGCATTTTGGAAGATGAGGCGGGCGAGTTGGCGAAGGCTGAGGAAAGCTATCGCGCCGCCCTGGCGGTAAATCCCAAATCGGATTCTCTGCATAATAATCTCGGTTATAATCTTCTGCTGCAGGGCAAGAAAACGGAAGCCGCCGATGAGCTCCGCAAGGCTCTGGCGATTGCACCGCATTCGCAGATCGCACGTAATAATCTGGGGATTGCGCTCGCTTCTCAGCCAAAGGAAGCGGTGCTGCATATGCAGTCGGTGAGCGATCCGGCCACCGCGCACAATAATCTGGCGGCTGTCCTGATAGAGCAGGGTCTGTACTCGGAGGCGCGCACGGAATTGAACATAGCGCTAGGATATAGGAACGATCATCCAGCGGCGCTGAGCAATTTACAGTTGGTTTCCGAGCTGGACGGCAAGCCTTTCGCCGTTCTGCCGCATGTTCAGGCATCCCGCTGGAGAAGGTTCGGCGGTGGTTTGAAAAGGGTGTTGTTGGGAACGGAAGACCCGGTCGGCGCGGAGGAATCCGTGAAAACCGCTTCCAAATAATTAAGGAGCTTGTCGCCATGAAACGCTTTTTTATTCGCTTACTTAAAGACGAGCAAGGCCAGGATCTGGTGGAATACGCGCTCATTGTCGCCGCTGTCGGGCTGGCGCTGATCACCACGGTGAACACATTGTCCACCGCTGTGGCCAGTTTGTATACCAGCATCACCGGAGGCCTCGCAAGCATCGGCACTTCGGGTCAGTAGGGGTTCCCAGCGGGTCTACATCCGAAAATACCAAGCGCGGCAAACGATGGACTTGACCTGCTCACTTAACGGTCACAGCGTAATGGGCCACGGCACGCCGGCGAGTGTTTCGCGGCTCTCATGGTTCTTGCCCGATGCCGCTTTGCTGATTTCCATTCTCACGTTATTCCTTTGTCTTTTTTTCTTCGACGGCACACAAAAGCTCTTTAGGGATTCCGATACCGGCTGGCATATTCGCACGGGCGAAGCCATTCTTTCCGGCGCCGGACTTCCACGCACCGATCCCTATTCGCTGCTCCGCAACGGCCAGCCGTGGTTTGCCTGGGAGTGGGCTGGTGACGTATTGATGGGTGCGGCGCACCGTCTGGATGGGCTCAGTGGAGTGGCGCTGTTATACGGTCTGGCTATCGCGGTGTGTACGTGGCTTTGGTTCCAGTTGCACTGGGCGGCGGGCGGAAATTTTTTTGTCGCGTGTGCCATGGCGATCCCGATGCTTTCCACCGCCAATCTGCATTGGCTGGCCCGTCCGCATGTGTTCAGTTGGATTTTCCTGTTGGCTGCCCTGTGGTTCGCGGAAAAGACGGATAGCTATTTTACAGCCTTTCACGCGGTTGCGGTTGCCTGCTTCGCTGTGCTGTGGGCGAACATTCACGCAAGCTTTTTTCTTGCGCCGGTGATTGCGCTTATTTATTCGTGCTCGCATTTATTGAGGCCGCTGATTTGGCGGCTGGATCGCCAAGCCGAGTGGGATCGCGCGAAATTCTTTGCCTGCGTTGCCGGTGCGGCGTTTGCTGGCGGCTTCCTGAATCCATATGGATGGCAGTTGCACCGGCATGTGCTTGCGTATCTCGGCAACAGCGATCTGATCGATCGCATCGGCGAATTCCAAAGCTTCAATTTCCACGTGGAGGGATCCACGCAGATCCTGCTGTGCCTTGGGATCGCGGCAATGGGCGGAGTGCTTGCATTGGGTCAACGAAATCTAGCGCACTTTGGCGTGGCTGTCCTCTTTACCGGTTTGGCGCTACGTTCGGCGCGCGGACTGCCTCTGGTTGCGCTGCTGGTGCTGCCGCTTGCGAATGCAGCTATCACGCGGGCGCTTGGTTCGATGGAAGGCTTGCAGCCCGCGGTGCAACACGGCATCTCAGATTTCCTACGTTACTCGAGGAATTTGCGCACCCTGGACGCAAGTCTGAATGGAATCGCACTGGGGCCGGTAGCTGTGTTTCTGGCCTTCGCAGCTCTTCATGCACCAGCGATTCAGGCGCGAACCGGATTTTCTCCCAGCGACTTTCCTGTGGCTGCGGCGAGTGCGGTTGATAAGTTGCCCGCCGGCATTCGACTGCTTGCTCCAGACAAATTTGGCGGCTATCTCATTTACCGGTTCAACGGGGCGCGGCTCGTTTTCTTTGACGGCCGCAGCGACTTCTACGGCGGCCAGTACATGAAAGACTATATTCGCCTGGTTGAAGTGCGGCCGGACTGGCAGGACCAGTTGCGGAGTGGCCGCTTCACGCATGCGCTGCTACCGAACCAGTATTCGCTTATTCCCGCTCTGCGGCAGCTCGGCTGGAAGCAGTTATATAAAGATGGCACGGCCACTCTATTGGAGAAGCACTGATTATGGATCGCCAGAAAATGCTCATGATCTTCGTGGGCGCGTGGATCTCCGCCGCGTTGCTTACGTGGCTGGTGTACGCAAAAGCGGCTGCGCCCCGGACCGAAACGCTCACCGGCGTAATTGCCGCTTCCCGCGACATGCCGGCCGGCACGCGGCTTAGAAAAGCGGACCTGAAGCACATGAGGATTGCCGAGAGAGATGTGCCCAGGCTGGCCATTACGGAGGAAACCGCTGCTCTGGATCAGGTGCTGCTGCAGCCGATCAACACCAACGAACCGTTTGCGAAAAACAAATTTGCCAGCATGTTCGGAGCTGAAGGACTTTCGGCCACCATCGATTCGGGGAAGCGTGCCGTGTCCGTTCTGGTTACCGACGCCACCAGCGCAGGCGGATTAATCCAGCCGCGTTCGCATGTAGACGTACTCTTCACGCGGACCGGGTCCCTGCGGGAAGCGTTGACCACCACCATTCTTCAGGACGTGATTGTGTTGTCGATTGGGCGGCTCACCGAAGCCGGCCAAACGGTCGACGTGAAAGTGACCAGGCCGCTCAACCAGGCCGCAACGCTATTGGTAACTCCGGAAGACGCGCAGAAACTTGAGCTCGCAAGAAACCAGGGGAAAATCAGCCTGGCGCTCCGCAATCCATTAGACAAAACGGTATCCGACAATGAAGCTGCAACAGCCGAATCACTGGATCCGGCGATGTTCGCGGGCACAGCCAAGTATGCGCGTGGTGGAAGAGCGCCGAACATTCGCGACAACGGCGTGTGGAACCAGATCACCGCCGCAGAGCCGGCTGCAAAAGAAAAGAAGGAACCGCCCAAACCCAGACTGGTTGTCGATGTCTATCGCGGCGACAAACACGTCCAGGAAATCTTTCAATGAGTAGCCGCATTGCATCCATCTGCTTTGCATTTGTGTTGATTCTGCCGGCGGCCGCACAGACCGGGCCTTCGCGCGACATGGCTATCGTGTCTGGCAAGGGTGAATTGCTCCAGTTCGATCGCGATGTATTGCGCGTGGTTGTGGCGGAGCCGAAAATCGCCGACGCCATCGTGGTCTCCCCCCGCGAGGTGATGATCAACGCTAAGGGGCCGGGCAAGACTACGGTGATCGTTTGGGAAACCGGATCGGCGCCCGCCCGCTACAACATCAGCAGCATCGCCGATGGAAGCGATTTTGATTCCTTCCGCAAAGAGATGCACGACGGCTTTCCCGATTCCACGGTTACCGTGACTGGAAATGCCGAAACACTGGTACTCACTGGAGCCGTAAAAGACGCCGCGCAATCGAAGCGCGCCGCCGCCTTCGCTTCCACGCGCGCAAAGAACGTGGTGAACCTGCTGCAGATGCCGGCCGACGCCGATCCGAAACAGATTTTACTTCAAGTTCGTTTCGCTACCATCGATCGCGTCGCGCTGTCCGAGGTAGGATTCAACCTCTTTTCCACTAACGCCAAAGGTATCGGCAGCGTTGGCACGCAACAGTTCCCGCAACCGCGATTCAGCCAGTTGCAGAACCAGAATGGCAATCCAAACACGCCCTCCGTGAACTTTTCCGATCTTCTGAACCTATTCGTGTTCCGGCCGGACCTGAACATTGGCGCGACCATTCGCGCGTTGCAGGCGCGTAATCTTTTGCAGATTCTGGCCGAGCCGAACCTGATCGCGCTCGAAGGCAGTGAAGCAAGCTTTCTGGCAGGCGGCGAATTCCCATTTCCGACTCTGACGGCCACCACCACGGGCGGGGCCACCGCGCCGGTGATCACGGTGCAATTCAAGAAGTTCGGAGTGCAACTCGGCTTCACGCCAACCATTACGCCGGGCGGGTCCATTCATCTGAAGGTGCATCCTGAAGTGAGTGCGCTTGATTTTGAGAATGCCGTCACTTTGCAAGGCTTTTTGATTCCCGCCGTCTCAACGCGCCGCGCGGAAACGGAAGTGATCCTGAAAGATGGCGAGAGTTTCGCCATTGCGGGACTGATTGACAACCGCGTGATTGAAATACTGAACCGCGTGAAGGGGCTGGGCGATATCCCGATCCTGGGGCAGCTCTTCCGAAGCCGTTCGGTAAAGAAATCGAGCGACGAGTTGCTGGTGGTGATCACGCCGCATCTGGTCCGCCCGCTTCCTGTTGACGAAAGAGTAAAGCTGCCTGACATGGCGGAGGCCTTTCTGCCTTCCACCGCCGACGAGAAGGCGTCCGCTTCGAAGAAGAAGAAAAAGAAGGGTGCGAAAGATCCCACCTTTGTTGGACCGCGTGGACACGAAGAACCAAATTAAACGATTCCGGACCAGGCGGACCGGCCGCACGTTCGAGCGCGGCTCTATATCCATGCAGATCGTGGTGATCCTGGTCCCGGTGTTCTTCGGATTCATGGGGTTCGCGATCGACCTGGGGCGGCTGTACCTGATCCGGGGCGAACTCAAGACGGCTGCGAACTCCATGGCTCTAGCTGCGGCCCAGAGGCTTACCGGCACCGACGCGAGCATGATTGACGCCACCAGCGCGGCTCGCCTTACCATCAACAGTTCTTCGGGATTCAACAACCGTTACGATTTTGGCGGTGCGGCGATTGGCGATACCACAGGAATTCTGGCGAGCGAGGCGCCAGACCCTTCTTATTTCGAAACCGTTGTGGATGCGGTGGGAGGAGAGGGCAGCGGATCGGAAGCTTCGGGATCTACGGCAAAACACGTGCGCGTCAACATCACCGCCGATGCCCCGCTCACCTTCTGGAGCTTTCTTACGCTCGGTCAAGCCAGAAAGGTAAGCGTTGCGGCGCAATCCGTGGCCGGCAGGAGCGCGCCGCTTTGCACTGCCTGCGGCATCGTGCCAGTCGCGGTTGCGGCTATCGACCCCGGCGATAGTACGGACTTCGGCTTCACGCTGCAAACCCGCTACACGCTGGGTTACATGTGCACTGGCGCTCCGCAACCCGGTCTGTTAGGAGCAAGCGCGCGCCGCATACCCTACCTGCTGCTGAACCGTTTGGACAACGATGCCACGCTCTTTCCGGACGAGACATCGCAGCTCTACCGCATCGGCGCCCAGGGTCTTCCGCCAAGCCCCACTGCCGCGAAAGCGTGTGTGTCGGTGAACGCCGCGGAGTTGGTGTGGGCGACAGCCGTCCCCCTCACATGCAACCAGAACCGGCCCCCGAATGGAGCCTCCAATTTCGTTTGCGGCCTGGCCGCGCGCTTCGATCCAACTATCGTCCCCACGGCTTGCCAGAACGTGGCTGAGGTGGACACGATTGCGGCCGGCGAAATCGGGGATGTTGACTTCACCGATCTGGACGACTACACCGCTTACACGGGTAACGGCCGGCGCGTGATTACGATTCCAATTGTGGATACGCTATCTGGAACCGGCACCATGAGCGTGCTGGGGTTCCGGCAGTTCTTGGTGGAGCCGAATCCGAACAATGTGACCGTGAATCCGGCGGATGCCGATGCCCGCTTTAATGCACTCTATATCGGAAGCGCGGTCCCGGTGAGGCAAGGGAGTTTCAGCGGCTGTCAGATCACGAACGGGCCCGGCAAAGTGGTGCTGCACCAATGAGGCGCCGCGGCAACGCAATGCTGGAGATGGCAATGTTCATGCCGCTGCTCATCCTGTTACTGATGGGGATGACCGAACTGGCGCGGGTGACCTACACATACTACACGCTTCACAAAATCATCTACAACCTTGCACGCTACGTTGGCACGCAGCAGGGGGTGAACTTTTGTGACAATGCCGATTCCATCATCGCCGCCGCCAAGAACTTCGCTATTTCCGGCAGCACCGACACCAGCAATACTTCGATCCTCGCGAATCTCACTCCCGACATGATTCAGGTCCGGCTGGAGCGATATTCGGCAGGCGCTCAGGAAATCGGCGAATGCACCTGTTCCATAACCGGATGCGATTTAGGCGCTGGCGGGCAATCGCCGGATTTCATCGTTGTTTCCATTCCCGAAGGCTACTCCATCCGGCCGATTATTCCGTATCTGGCCAACGACCCAATTCTCTTCAAGCCCCGTGTTCGCGTGCCATTCGGAGGCACATGATGGCGCGGCGCAGCGGACGGCTCCAAGAATCGGGACAGGCCACGGTGGAGTATGCGATCACGTTCGCCGGCCTGCTGATGCCGCTGACGTTCATGATCATCTTTACCGCGCAACTGCTATGGGTGTGGCACAGCATTGTGGATTACACGCGCGACGGGGCGCGCTATGCGACCACACATTGCTGGACGGGATCCGGCGGCAACGTGATCAGTTATATGAGGAGCCACGTTCCAATGATGGTGGACGTGGACCAGTTCCGGAACGGGCAAGCCGACATCAGCGTCAAGTACTTCTCGCGCGATCCCGATACCGGTTCACTCGCCGATTTCAATTGCGATGGCGAATGCAGCACGGCTTGTGTTCCCGATGCAGTCACCGTAACCATCAACAGCTATCAGTTCACCCGGTTCATGAGTTTTCTCGGGCTGCCTCCAGTGGCTTTGCCCGATTTTCGTACTTCTCTGCCAATGGAGGGGGCAGGCTGCGATCCCGAGCAGAACGCGTGCCTGCCATAATATGCCGATCTCACTTTTAGTCGCGTCCACGGACGAACAGTTTCGCGAATCGATTCGCGAAAATCTTCTGAATCAGCCGAACGCCAAGGTTCTGTCCGAATACGCGGAAGTCGCATCGAACCTGTACATTCGCGTGCTGCAGGATCTGGAGCGCTACCCGGAAGCGGCCCTGATACTCGATATCGGCGGCGACACGGACGAAGGATTGCGCATCCTGGAGAAAGTACGCGCGGCGGCGCCCGACTTGTACATCATGGCCGCCAACTATAACGGCGATGGCGAAGCGGTGGTGGCCACCATTCGCGCGGGCGCGAACGATTTCCTGTTGCTGCCCTTGCGGCGCAGCGATTTCAAGGATGCCGTCGCCAAGTTAGAGAAGACCCCCCGGCGCGCGAATACCGGCGCAAGTAAACTGGGGCGCATCTATAGTTTTCTTGGAACGAAGGGCGGAGTGGGCGCGACGAGTCTCGCGGTCAATTTCGCTTCGGTTCTGGCGCAACGTAAACAGCAGACCGTGTTGATCGACCTCGATGCGATTGGAAACGATGTGGCGATGCAACTGGGCGCGGCGCCGCAGTACACGCTGCAGGAAGTCGGCGAAAATCTTGCGCGCATGGATCAGGCGTTGTTTGAAGGTTTCGTAACGCGCGATCCGCTGGGCTTCTTTCTTGTTGGCCCGCCGGACGCGCTTGAGCAGCGGGGATACTTTTCCGAGGCCATGTTCCGCGAGTTCGGAACGTTTCTGGTGGAAAAGTATGAATCGATTGTTGTCGATGCCGGGCGGTCCGTGTCTGATGACATTGTGCTTGGTGCGTTGCAGGCATCCACTACGATCTTCCTGGTAATCACCCAAGAATTTCCGTCCATTCGAAATGCCCAACGCTACATTGCGTACCTGATGCGTATGGGTTTCAGCCAGGATCAGATCAAGGTAGTGTGCAACCAATATCAGAAACGGAACAGCCCAAACTATTCGAGCTTGGAACAGATCCAGCAGACGCTGAATCAGTCCGTGTTTTATGGGATTCCGTCCACGCCGGCGCTGCTCACATCCGTCAATAAGGCGCGGCCTCTGGTGGCGGATCGCCAACTGGCGCCCGAGTTCGACAAGGCATTCCGGTTGTTCGTGGATAAAGCAACGGCGGCGAAAAAGACTGTGGCACAATCGGCATAATCAATGACCTGTTTCGCACACTGGAGCACCCGCTAGATGGGCACTCGCCCCGTTGTCAGACCAGCTACCGGCGCAGACCGTTGGTTTTTGGTAAAGACGCAGATCCATTCCAAGCTGCTGAATTCGCTCTCGCCCGATCAGCTTCGCGCGCTGAATAAAGAAGGCGTCCGCGAACAGATTGGGAACGTGGTGGAGCGTCTGATTGCCGACCAATCCATTCCGATGACTCTGGCCGAGCGCGAGCGGCTGATCGAAGAAGTGCTCGACGAAGTATTTGGACTTGGACCGCTGGAACCACTGCTGAAGGATCCGACCATCAGCGACATTATGGTGAACGGTTTCGACAGCATTTATGTCGAACGCGGCGGCAAGCTGGTGGAAACCAATGTCCGCTTCAAGGATCAGGCGCATGTGCGGATGATCATCGACCGCATCGTGTCAAACATCGGCCGCCGGATCGACGACTCCTCTCCCATTGTGGACGCGCGCCTGGCTGACGGCTCCCGCGTGTGCGCCGTTATTCCGCCGCTGTCTCTCATTGGACCCATTCTGTCCATCCGGCGCTTCGGCAAGAAACTGCTGACCACCGAAGATCTTTTGAAGAATGAGTCCCTCACCACGGGGATGCTCGATTTTCTGGGTGGCTGCACCGAAGCCCGCTTGAACATTGTTGTTTCCGGCGGTTCCGGTTCCGGCAAAACCACGATGCTGAATACGCTTTCGCTCTTCATCCCGGAAGAAGAACGCATCGTCACCATTGAAGATACGGCGGAGTTGCAGGTGCAGCAGTCGCATATCGTCCGTCTGGAAACCAGGCCGATGAACATTGAGGGCGCCGGAGCCATTACGCAGCGCGACCTGGTTATCAATGCCCTTCGTATGCGTCCGGACCGCATTCTGATTGGCGAATGCCGCGGCGCTGAAGCACTGGATATGATGCAGGCGATGAATACGGGTCACGACGGATCGATGACTACGTGCCATGCCAACTCGGCGCGCGATGCATTTTCGCGTTTGGAAACCATGGTGATGATGGCAAGTTCGAGCATTCCGGATAAAGTAGTGCGCCAGATGCTGACGTCGGCGGTGCATATTGTGATTCACGCGAGCCGGCTCAACGACGGCAGCAGAAAGATCATGAGCATCAGCGAAGTGGCCGATATTGAAGACGAGCACGTGAACATGGAAGATATCTTCGTGTTTGAACGCACCGGATTGAGTCCGCGCGGGAAAACGTTGGGCAAGTTCCGGGCGACGGGCTACCGTCCTCGCTGCCTGGAGCGGCTGAAGGCGTATGGCGTCCGCCTTCCGGATTCCATCTTCAACGAGGAAATGGAAGTGAAAGACAAGTAGATGTTTCTCTTCGTTGCATTCCCGATCTTTGCGGCGGCGCTGTTTTTCGCTGGTTACATGGTGTGGAACGTCCCGCGGCAGGAATCGCAGGAGGTGCTGGCGGGCCGTTTGCGCGAGCTTCGCGCGCGCACCGGTGTCCGCGCGCGATCCACTCCCGATCTCTTCAAACGCGAGAAGCGCGGCCCCCTTGCGGCACTGGGTGATTTCGTATCGTGGATCGGAATACTTCGCAGATTGCAAATGAATATCGATCAGGCGAATCTCAAGTATCGCGCAGCCGAAGTATTTACTCTGACTGTGATTGTCGCCGTATTTTTCTACATCCTCTTCGGATTTCTGATCTCGATGTTCGTCCTGCGGCTGCTGTTGGCTGCCGCGCTTGGGTCTATCCCGATTCTGTATGTGAATTTCAAGCGGAAGCGGCGGCTCAAGAAGTTTGAAGAGCAGTTGCCGGACGCGATCGATCTGTTCAACCGTTCCATGCGCGCGGGGCATAACATTCACGCGGGTCTTGAGACCATTTCGCAGGAAACGTTCGATCCCGTCCGCATGGAATTCCGCAAGGTGCTGGAAGAACTCGCGCTCGGATCGCAGATTGAGGCGGCGCTGCACAATCTCGGTTCGCGGGTTCCATTGATCGATCTCAAATTTTTCATCACCGGGCTGATTCTGCAACGGCAGACCGGCGCGAACATGGTGACGGTTCTGGAGAATCTGGCGACGCTGGTCCGCGAACGTCTGAACCTTGCGGCCAAGCTGACCGCCGCCACCGCCCAGCAGCGCCTTTCGGCCGGCCTTCTCTGTTCGTTACCGCTGGTGGTCGGGATTGGCTTCTGGTTCCTGAAGCCCGAATATATCAAGCTGCTGTACACGGACGAAACGGGCAGCAAATTTTTGACGTATGCCATCATCTCGGAAATCGTCGGCATTCTGGTGATCCGGAAACTGGCGAATCCGAAGTTATAGGAGATCGCGGATGCTATTTGGAATCGTTTTTTTCCTGCTCGCTTTTACAATCCTGGTGGCGATGACGTGGTCGGGCCTTCAGTTGTTTCAGGAACAGCAGGACCCGCTCGGCGATAGGTTGGAGGAGCTACAGGCGCACGCCATGGTGGCCGCCTCCCGCGCACCACGGCGCAAGGCGGGTGGCGGTTTGCTCAATAGTTTTCTGTATGTGATCAGCCTGATGCCGGGCGGCGAAGATTGGCTGGGCGAGACGGAAAAGGAACTGGCGCAAGCCGGCATCCGCAACCGGAGCGCGTTGGCGCGCTATGCCATCGGCCAGTTGATCTTTGCTCTTATACTTCTGGGCGGCATGCTTTACCTGCAACGCGACAACCCCATTTCCAACAAATTTGGCGGCGTCATGGCGGCTGGTTTACTGGGATATCTGCTGCCTCCGCAGGTGCTGCATCATCTGGTAAAACGGTACCGCCAAAAATTGCAACAGGCGTTGCCGGACACGGTGGATCTGCTGGGAATCGTGCTCGGCACGGGACTGGCTCTGGATCAGGCGCTGCTGCGGGTCAGCGAAGAGATGCAGCACATATACCCGGAGCTGGCGTCAGAGTTCTACACGGTCGTAATGCAGGTGAAAGCTGGTCAGGATCGCAGCAAAGCTTTCCAGCAGTTGGTGCGGCGGACGGGGATTGAAGACATCAAGTCGCTTTCCGCAATGATCGTGCAAAGCGAGCGATTCGGCACCAGCCTTTCCCAGGCGTTAAAAGTCTACGCCGATTCACTCCGCACGCGCCGGCGGTTGCGGTCGGAAGCCGCTGTAGCCAAGGCCGGAATCAAAATGCTGTTCCCTATTATTCTGTTTATCCTGCCGGTGTTGTTTGTGATTACGCTTGTGCCTGGGGTGCTCAGCGTCTTACACGATTTGAAGGGCGGGATCGGAAACAAGTAAGACTCCACAGCAAATCAAAGCTTTCTGTGTTCTTTCAGAATGCAGCGGTCCATCACCACTGCTAGTCCGGCGGCCCGGGCCTTCTCCGCCGCGGCTTCGTCCACCACATCTTCCTGCATCCACACAGCCTTGGCGCCGATCCGAATCGCGGCGTCCACAATGGGCCCTACGAACTCCGAGCGCCGGAAAATATTCACAACATCCACCGGTTCTGGAATGGACTCCAGGTCTGGATATGCTTTCTCGCCGAGTACTTCCGTCTCGGCGGGATTCACTGGGATAATGCGATAGCCGGCGTGCTGCATGTATTCGGATACGCCGTAACTCGGCCGCATCCTTTTATGGGAAAGTCCAACAACCGCGATGGTCCGGGCCATCCGGAGGATGTCCTTACTCGCCGGCATCCGCGTCCATTTTGAGCAGCTTCTTGAACCGGTCCACTTCCTTCGTGGTCAAATACCGGAACTCGCCGCCCTTCAGCGTGCCCAATTCGAGCGGCCCAATCCGTACGCGTTTCAGCTTCTCCACCAAACGGCCGAAATTCTTAAACATGATGCGGATCTGGTTCTGCCGGCCTTCGTAAATCCGCACCTCATACCACGGATTGTCGGCCTTCTTCACCAGTTTGATTTCGGCCGGAGCGGTCCGTTGGCCATGCAAAGAAACGCCTGTCCGGAACTGCTTTTCCTGATCCTCAGTGAGCGGCCCATTCGCCTTTACCAGATATGTTTTCTGGACATGACTCGCGGCCGACGTGATCCGGTTTGCAAACTCCCCGTCGTTGGTCAGCAGCAGCAAGCCTTCGCTATGGTAATCCAAACGGCCAACCGGATACACCCGCGTCTTCACGCCTTTGATCAGATCCATTACCGTCTCACGGCCTTCCGGATCGTGCGAAGTGGTGATGCATTCTTTGGGCTTGTGCAATGCGATGTAAACCAGATTTTTCGGCGGATGCAGCAGCCGGCCATCCACCTTGATGTGATCGCGATCGAGGTCCGCCTTGCTTCCGAGCTGGGTGACGATCTCGCCGTTAACCGCCACCCGGCCTTCCGTCATCAATTGCTCCGCTTTCCTACGGCTGGTCACGCCCGCCCGCGAGAGAATCTTCTGAAGCCGCTCTTCACTCATGATTGCGGTTCGGGCTCGGGATCGCCGATAGGTTCAGGCTCCGGTTCAGGCTCCTGCACCGGCACGAGTATAGGTTCGGGCTCGGGGTCAGTGCCGGGTTCAGGCGCTGGCGGAGGTTCGGGATCGCCGGTGAGCATCGGGTCATCCACATCCTGGAACGCCAAACGCCGAAGTTCCTCAAACTCCTTCAAACTCGGAAGCTCATGCAGATCCTTCAATCCAAACTGGACCAGGAATTCCTTCGTGGTCTTGTACAGAATCGGTTTGCCGACCACGTTCTTCCGCCCAGCCGTCGTGATCAGTTTCCGATCAAGCAAAGTCTTCAGCACGCCCGCTCCCTGCACACCGCGAATTTCCATAATTTCCGGAGCCGTCATAGGTTGCTTGTACGCAATTACCGCAAGCGTTTCCAGCGCCGCCAGAGACAACTTCAGCGGTGGATTCAAATTCTTGACGAAGGCCCGGACCGCCTCGTGATGCTCCGGCTTGGTCGCCATTTTGTAGCCGCCCGCTACCTCGCGTACCGCCAGACCATGCTCAGGCCGCTCGTATTCGGCCACTAGCTTATCCAGCAGACTCTTGATGAATTCAACGGGCTCGCCCATGGCTCCCGCCATCTGTGCGACGGTGAGCGGCTCGTCGGTTACATAAACGATGGCCTCCAGAATGGCAAGCTTCCTCGCTTCCTCTGTATCCGTGGCCGGCTGCTGAGCCGCCTCAGATTCGGGTTCCAGGAGTAGTGATTCTGCGTCCCGCGAGTCAGCCGTCACGGCTGTCACTTCAATAAGTTCTTGTTCCATCGAGTACCCAGCCAGCGCTAACTATATTCCTCTTCCGCGGCGTCAATGTTCATCTCCGGCCCAAAGGCGTCGTCGAAAAATTTACTGCGTTTGATTGCTATTTCACCAAACGCGTCCGTCTGCTGCAAAAGCACCGCTTGCCGCTTCACAAGTTCCAGGATGGCGAGAAATAGGCAGAGCATCGCGCGCCTGCTCGTCTGCTTTTCGAACAATTCGACGGCGGAGACAGTCTCATGGCGGCCCACCTGATCCAGCATTGTGCGCAGAAACCGGATCATCTCCGGCACTGTCACCTCTTCCTTATCCACTTCATAGGTGGGCCGATTCTTAGCACGCTCCAGCACGGTCTGGAACGTCTTCACCAAATCGAAGAGAGACACCGATAGACCAGGAATTTCGTCCTGATCGATGAACGACTGCATTTGCGGATTAGACCAGGCTGCTTCCTCAATAATCCGCTTCTGCTGCAACATCTCGGCCGCGCCCTTGTATTTTTCGTGCTCCACGAGCCGGTCCACCAGTTCCTTGCGCGGATCTTCCTCTGGCGAGATCTTTTGCAACTCCGGATCGGTAGGCAGCAACATCTTCGATTTAATATGGATCAGCGTCGCCGCCATATAAACGAATTCGGCGCCAAGTTCCATGTCGAGCGCAGCCGCTTTTTCGATGTACTCCATGTATTGCGAAGTAATCGACGCAATCGGAATATCGTAGATGTTGATCTGCTGCCTACGAATGAGATCCAGCAACAAATCGAGCGGCCCCTCGTACTGCTCGAGGTGGAAGTTTAGCGATGATGACACTACTTCAACACCTTAACATGGGGCCGCCAGGTATTCACCTCATCAGCGGCGGTCTATTTGCACGGAACGCACGTTGCCGTTGTTGAAATTGACCGAGCAGGAAAAACGGAAACTATCGCGATTGCCGCGGCGGCCGTTGCCCCTCCAACCATCGAACGTGCCGATAATCCAGTCATTCCGCCCAGGAGCATCGTCCGCGTTGACGCGCGTGATCTCGATATCCCGGTACCCGTCCCTGCGTGCCCTTTCCCGAACGGCGTCTTGACAGACATTCAGCGCTTGCGCGGCCGTAAAACGATTACCGCCCCTATCGCCCGGTCTATCGTTGTACGGTCTGTTATCATTTCCAGGCCGGTTATCGTATCCGGGCCGGTTATCGTTTCCGGGCCGGTTATCGTTTCCAGGCCGGTTATCGTATCCGGGCCGGTTATCGTTTCCGGGCCGGTTATCGTATCCGGGCCGGTTATCGTTTCCAAAGCCGCCCCGCCATTCCAGATCGAAGG
>JBBPYD010000215.1:0-24767 GCA_038200305.1 Bryobacterales bacterium | reverse complement strand
GCCGTTAGGGAGGAGTCTGCCGCTCGAACGTCACGGACTACTGCCCACCTCGAAGCAGCATTTGCGAGACGTATTTCGGGGGCACGGAGATCGATTCGATAGGGTCATCCAACTTCACGTCAGCATTCCGTCGTCCAGTGACGCGCACGTATCCGAGATAGTCGCCTCGATCAGCCTTGACCGCATCCAACTCGACGTGATTGTCCGGCGCCACGGCTTCTTGCCATTGAACCCATGACTGCCAGCCTTCGGGCATTGAATCGGCCAGATCAACAGCTAGGATTCCCGTTCGCTCCCAGTGCCGGCGCCACCATGCCGCGGAATGCAAACACGACATGCTTGGCTCCCACCACGCCTTGAGCGCAGTCGGAACTTGTTCCTCAAACTCACGCATGAGCCCCGCTCCGGCGATTCCAATCACACCGCCTGGCTTGACAAACCGGGCCAAGTAATTGAGGTAGTGCTCGTCGGTTCCGTAATAGGGGAAAGAATCGATCGCAAGGATGGCGTCGAAAAAGTCCGTGGCGAACGGGAGTCCCCGGGCCCCGGCGTGGACCGGGTAAACACCGCCTTCCGCGCCAGCATCGCGAATTCTCTGGAGATTTTCGGAAGCGCTGAACCACAAGTCGGCGGCCCAGACTTGGACACCAAACTCCAGGTGCAGGAAGATCGACGACATCGCTCGTCCACAGCCCAAATCCAAGATGCGCATTCCAGGGCGCAGATCGACTGCCATGGACAGCCACTCCGTTAGCCACAGAGCATTGGCGCCGCCGCTTGCGCTCGAAATCGTCCACTGGGGATGGTATTTATTTGACCGCGAAAACTTGTCGTTGATCAGCAGGGTATCCAAGGCATCACTTCCTTATCTTGTGCGCAAACCGAACAGGAACTGCACCAAGTATAGGCGTTCCGGCAAGTCGAAAAGCTGATAGCTCCCGCCTTGTCGCGCAGTGGTACCAAGAGCGACACCGTACCAACCGATTCGTCGGCAGATTGGCATTGCACAAACGTTCGTTTCTGCAACATCTCCGCAACCCCCTGTTTCTGTGGATTACTGCATTGCAAAAAGGTATTGCTTAATATAGACTAATGGCAATAGATTATTGCAATGCTTATAGGTTACGCCCGAGTCTCAACCAACGATCAGGAAACCGCCACGCAAGTGGCGGCGTTAAAGGCGGCTGGGTGCGAGCGTATCTTTCGAGAAAAGGCATCCGGTGGTCGCTGGGATCGGGCTGAACTGCAACGCCTCCTCGATCAACTCCGAAAGAGTGACGTGCTTGTAGTTTGGAAACTGGACCGGCTATCGCGTTCCCTTCGAGACGTCCTGACGATCATGGAACGGCTCGGGGAAGCCGGAGCCGGATTCCGTAGCTTGACCGAAGCAATCGATACGACCACTCCCGCTGGTCGAATGATGATGCAGATGGTGGGAGCGTTCGCGGAGTTCGAACGGGCCATGCTCAAGGAGCGAACAAAGGCCGGTTTGGATTCAGCTCGCGAGGAAGGGCGGATAGGCGGACGCCGCCCCAAGCTGTCCCCCCAACAACAGGCGGAGATCCGAAAGATGGTTTCCAAGGGCGACAAAACGGCTGCCGACGCGGCGCGGTTGTTCAAAATTCATCCTGCGACGGTCTGTCGGCTCCTCGCCCGGTCGGCATCAACCAAGAAGACCAGCTATGCCAAATAATGTTGACGACCTATGCCAAACAATTCTGAAAGTGACCGCGCAAGGGGACGCCCCGTACGGTTATCCAGAACGGCGCCCTTCACCACTGCGGCGGAGAGAATCGGCCCAAGGCACGCGAGAGCGAAAGCGGTGAAAGCAAAAAGGAAGCTACCGCGCCAATACGGACGGATTTCTAAGCCAATTGAGGCAGGACCGGAGGAGCCCACTTGAAGGAGAAGACAAAACCACTGCGGCGGCCGCAGCTTCAGCGGCTGCGATGCTCTCTTCCAGAGCGATCCTCTTGGCGTTATACAACGCCAGAAGTTCCGTCTCTGGAAAGCCAATGGCCGCGGCATATTGCCGGATGAAGTTGGTGTTGAACACACCACCTGGCAATTTATCGAACTCTTCGGATTCGATGGCGCGCAGATACCCGGTGCCGATCTTGGTGATTTCCGAGATAGCTTCCAGCGACACCCCGGTCCCACGCCGAACTTGCTCAAGTTGCAAAACACTAGTGAATGACGTCACTTATGCAATCTCCGTGTAAGACGATCGTCAAAACGTTACGAATCGAGAAACCCTATAGTACACTCTGTCTAGTACTAATTGAAAGTTTGTTTTTGTTTTTTTTCTTCCTAAGTATAGATTTCCTTCCGAATGGGTGGATTGCGGGGATTGACTGCCCCCGCACATGTGTCAGCACACCCAGGTGATCGTTGTATACTCCCTCTTGAAGGCCGATATCCACGTGAAAACCCGTATCACCCTGTCCATCATCGTCCTATGTACCATTTCCTCAGGCGCGCTACACGCGCAGGAAGGCCCGCAACCGCCGGTCGTCGATCCGGGTAAACCCGGCCAGCCTCCATCAGACGCGGTTATCCTATTTGATGGCAAAGATCTGTCTGAATGGGTATACCGGGATGGCCGGCCTGCCGCCTGGCCCGTAAGCGATGGGGCGATGACCTGCAAAAGCGGCACGGGCGACATCTTCACCAAACGAAAGTTCGGTAGCGCGCAGATTCACGTTGAGTTCGCCACGCCCCTGATGCCACAAGCCAAGAGCCAGGCACGGGGCAACAGCGGCATCTACCTTCAGGGCCGCTATGAAATCCAGGTTCTCGATTCGTACAACAATCCAACGTACGCAAACGGTTCCTGTGCCGCACTGTATGGTCAATATGCGCCGCTTGTGAACGTATGCCGGCCACCGGGCCAGTGGCAGACCTATGACATCGTTTTCCATGCTCCTGCTTGCGGCGCCGACGGCAAAGTGACAAAGCCGGGCACAGTCACCCTTCTCCAAAATGGAGTGCTGGTGCAGGACAACGTGGAGATCAAAGGTGTGACCGGAGGCGGGGAGCAGGGCCATATCTGCGAGGCCGGTCCGCTTCGCCTGCAAGATCATTACCACCCCGACGTGAAAGAAACGTTTATGCGTTTCCGCAATATCTGGTACCGGCCTTTAATCGACCCCAAGTAACCGAATCTCGAATCCCAGGCGCAATTTCGCACATCCATAGGTTTTTATAGCACCGAGTCGTGTGAAGGAAAGAGGAGTGCGCAAACGAATGCAGTTGGTTCGCCCTGGTGTTTGTTTAGTTGTTGTTATCGGTTTATCCACGCTGGCTTGTCAGTCCACTTCGAACGCGGCGAAGGTCTCCGGCCCGCCGCCCCCCGGCGTTTCCGTAACCACGCTGAATCCCGAAGACGTACCTATCTACAATGACTATGCGGCGCAGACTTATGCGCGGGACATGGTGGAAGTCCGGGCTCGCGTGGATGGCTTTATCGAGAAGCGTCTTTTTCAGGTAGGGTCGGACGTGAAGGCAGGGCAGGTGCTCTATATTCTCGATCTCCGTCCTTACGAAGCGGATGTGGCAAAGGCAAAGGGCGACGTTGCCCAGAGCGAAGCGAACTTCGATTTTGCGAAGCGGCAAGTGGCGCTGGCACAAGCCGAAGCCGACCTGGCGCAGGCACAAGCGAACCTTGCCAAGGCGAATCAGGACGTGAACCGTCTGAAGCCTCTTGTTAAAGAAGACGCCGCCTCTCAGCAGGATCTGGACAATGCCCTCGCAGCCTTGCAGGCAAACCAAGCCAACGTAACCGCGAAAAGAGCCAACGTCGAACAGAACAAGTTATCCACCAAGGCGCAGATCGCAACCGGGAAGGCACAGGTGGAATCCAGCAGCGCCCTGTTACGAACCTCGGAACTAAATCTCGGATACGCCACCATCCGCGCACCCATCGGCGGACGCATCGGCGACAGTCTTATCCAGGTAGGCGGACTGGTATCGAAGAACTCCCCGCAACCGCTCACCACAATTGTTCCTCTCGATCCGATATGGGTACGATTCAAAGTCAGCGAGGGCGAGTATCTTGCCTATCAGCGCCGCGCGGATCGCGAATCGATCCGGCTCTTGCCCTTGCAGTTAGTCCTCGCCGACAACAACGTCCATCCCTATCCGGGCCACATCGAAAACACCGTTAATCAGGTGGACCCGAAGACGGGAACCCTCGAACTTCAGGCTGCTTTTCCAAATCCGAAGCACAACGTATTGCCCGGCCAGTTTGGACGCATCCGGTTGAAAGTAGACGATCGCAAGAGCGCCTTGCTGGTTCCGCAAAAGGCCATTCAGGAGATGCAGGGCTTGCAGTCCGTTATGGCCGTTGGCCCGGATAATAAGGTGCTCGCCCGCAATGTGGTCACAGGCGACCGCGTGGGCGAGCGCATCATCGTTGAGCAAGGCCTCAAGCCTGGCGACCGCGTTATCGTCGAAGGCTTGCAGAAGGCGCGTCCGGGTTTACTGGTGAATCCGCAGCCCTATAAGCAGCCGCCAATACCCGCGTCCACGCCCAACACGAGAGCGGGAAGCTGAGCCATGGCCCGATTTTTCATTGATCGTCCCATTTTCGCGATTGTGATCGCCATCGTCATCGTCATTGTTGGCGCCGTGGCCATTCCCAACCTGCCCATCGCCACCTATCCGGAAGTCGTTCCGCCTGTAGTCCAGATCATCGCCACATATCGCGGCGGCAACTCCCAGGATCTCGAAAAAACCGTCGCTCAACCGATTGAGCAGCAACTGGTCGGACTCGATGGAATGCTCTACTTCTTTTCGCGCAGTTCGAACGATGGCACCCTCACGCTCGACGTAACGTTTCAGCTTGGCACCGATATCGACCTGGCAACCGTAAAAACGCAGAACAAGGTCAGCCTCGCCATGCCGTCTCTGCCGCCGGAAGTCCAGCGCGAAGGGGTCACGGTAAAGAAGGTCTCATCCGCCTTCCTGATGGCGATCACGCTCTCTTCCCCCGACAATCGCTACGATTCGCTGTTTCTGAATAATTTCGCCACCATCAATCTTCTGGATAAGGTTGGCAGCATTGCAGGCGTTGGCGATTCCCGGTTGGCGTCGCGGCAGGATTACGGCATGCGGATCTGGATCAACCCGGACAAAATGGCCAAGCTCGGCCTCACTGCCACCGATCTCAATAACTCCATTCAGGCACAGAACCGCCAAAATCCCGCCGGCTCCATTGGACAGTCGCCAGTGCCCAACGGCACAGATTTTCAGTATCCAGTGAATGCAACGGGACGATTGCTGGACCCTCAGCAGTTTGGCGATATCGTCATCCGTGCCGAACCGGATGGCTCTCTGCTCCGGTTGCACGACGTCGGCCGCGTGGAACTCGGCGCACAGGATTACAAGAGCTTCAGCAACCTGAACGGCAAACCGGCGTCAGTGCTCATCGTGTACCTCTCACCCGGTGCAAATGCCGTGGAGACCGGCGCCCGTGTACGTGCGTATTTGGATGAGGCGAAGAAGACGTTCCCGGCGGGAATCGCCTACGGAGTCTCTTACGATTCTACGAAGTTTGTCCGTGCTGCCATTAGGGATGTGCTCGAGACTCTTTTGGAAGCCGTTCTCCTGGTCATCGTGGTCGTCTTCCTGTTCCTGCAAAACTGGCGTGCTACCCTAATTCCGCTCCTCACCGTTCCGGTCGCTATCATCGGTACGTTCGCGCTCTTCCCTTTGCTCGGCTTCTCCATCAACATGACCAGCATGTTCGGTCTGGTCCTGGCCATCGGTATCGTGGTTGACGACGCAATCGTAGTCGTGGAGGCAGTGCAGCTAAATATCGATCGCGGAATGAGCCCCCGCGATGCCACTATTCACGCTCTGAACGAAGTCTCCGGACCAGTCATCGCCATTGCCTGCATCCTTGGAGCTGTCTTCATTCCCGTTGCGTTTCTTGGCGGAATCAGCGGACAGATCTACCGCCAGTTCGCTCTCACAATTGCCGCTTCCGTATTGATCTCCGCATTCAGCGCGCTTTCGTTAAGCCCCGCACTGAGCGCCATGATTCTCCGGCCAAAAAAGGAATCTCATGGCCCGCTTGCGCGATTCTTCGGTGTCTTCAATCGAGCATTTGACTGGACCACCAATCGTTACCTCTCCGGAGTGAAAGGTCTCATTCGGAAATCGGTTTTCGCTCTCGCCGGCCTGCTGGTCTTCTTCCTTGCTGTAGGAGGTTTGTTCAAGACATTGCCTGCGGGGTTCCTGCCCGATGAGGATCAAGGCGTCTTCTTTGTCGCCGTCCGTCTTCCAGACGGAGCATCGCTCGAACGGACCCGTCGCGCCGTGGATAAAGTGGAGAAAATCATCCTCGCTCTTCCCGGCGTGGAAGCCTGCACCACTCTCGGCGGGCTGGACATCACCACCTCCACCAACAACTCGAACGTCTCAACCCTCATCGCAACGCTGACCCCGTGGGAAGAACGGAAATCGAAAAATTTGCAGCTCACGTCACTCCTGGGGGAAGCACAGAAGCAATTCAGCCAGGTGCAGGAGGCTTTCGTCTTCGGCTTCGGCCTTCCTCCTATTCTTGGGCTCAGCAATGCCGGCGGCTTTGAATACATGCTGGAGGATCGGGCGGGCGGCGAAACCGATCAACTGGCCGATGCAGCCCAAGCCATCGTCGATGCGACTCACCAGGAACCCGAGCTGCAAAACGTTGTTAGCAGTTTCCGCAACGGCGTTCCTCAGTATAAGGTTGACCTCGATACGGACAAGGCACAAACACTCGGTATCCCAATCACCGATGTTTACAACGCTCTGCAAACCTTCCTCGGCGGCCTCTACGTGAACGACTTCAACCGCTTTGGGCGAACCTGGAAAGTGATGATGCAAGCCGAGCCGAGCTACCGCGACCAGCCGAATGACATCAATCGCTTCTACGTCCGCACCAGCAGCGGCGACATGGTGCCGCTCAGCACGTTGGTGTCTGCCAAGCGTGTAACCGGCCCCGAAGTCGTTTATCGTTACAACCGTTTTCGGACCGCCAAGATCATCGGGCAGAATGCCCCAGGATACAGTTCAGGCCAGGCTGCGAACGCAATGCAGCAGGTCGGTGCGGAGAACCTGCCCCCCGGCTTCGGCTATGAATGGACCGGCACCGTCTTTCAACAGCGCCTGGCCGAGGGCAAAGAGCCTTTCATATTCGGATTCGCGGCCATTCTGGTGTTTCTCTTCCTTGCGGCGCTTTATGAGAGTTGGGCTATTCCATTCGCTGTCATCCTCGCCGTGCCGCTTGGCCTCTTTGGCGCGCTTCTCGCCATTTACATGCGTTCGTACGCCTACGACGTATACACGCAGATCGGAATTGTCACCCTAATTGGACTCTCAGCCAAAAACGCCATCCTCATCGTCGAATACGCGAAGTTGCGCCGGGAAGAAGGCCGTTCCATTTACGATGCGGCTATGGAAGCCGCTCACCTCCGGCTTCGCCCCATTCTAATGACCTCGTTCGCATTCATTCTGGGTGTCACACCGTTGCTCATCGCCACCGGTGCGGGCGCGGCCTCGCGCCGCGCCATTGGAACCACTGTGTTCGGCGGTATGAACGCGGCCACGTTGCTCGCGGTCTTTATCGTCCCGGTGTTGTACGTGGTAGTCCAGCGATTCGCTGAGCGGGGGAAGCAAGAGACCGTGGCCGCCCCGATGCCCGCCCCTGCGCCGGAGGGCTTGCGATGAACCGCGGTGTTCCATTACTCATCGCCGCCTCCCTGCTCGCCGGCTGCGCGGTCGGGCCAAACTATAAGAGGCCGGCAGCCGCGGCGCCCCCATCTTTCCGCGGTGTGGTGACGCCGCCATCAAACGATCCAACCTCCATCGCCGATACCAAATGGTTCGATCTGTTTCAGGACGACGTTTTGAAACAGCTTGTCTCCACCGCGCTGCAGGACAATTTCGACTTGCGCATCGCAGCCGAGCGCGTCCTGGAAGCTCGCGCCCAACTGGGTATTACCCGTTCCGAGTTGTTTCCCACCGTAAACGGAACAGGACAATTCACCACCAACCGCACTTCCCAAATCGGGCAGTTCCGGTTGCCCGCCGGCTCCGGTTTCTTTGGCGATGTCAGCTACACCCAGGCTGGCTTTACTTTAGGGTGGGAACTCGACGTATGGGGCCGCATCCGCCGCCTCACGGAAGCCGCCAGAGCGCAATACCTGGCCTCGGAAGAAGCCCGCCGCGGCGTAGTAACCACGCTGGTGAGCGACGTGAGTAGCGTCTATTTCCAACTCCGCGAGCTGGATCTCGAACTGGACATCGCCCGGAAATCGCGCGGCATCGCCGAAAACGGTCTGCGGCTCACCACGGTCCGGCGAAACCGCGGCGTTGCCACCGGCCTTGACGTGCATCAGGCCGAACAGTTCCTCTACATCGCCACATCGCAAATCGCAGCGATCGAACGCGCCATCGCGCAAACGGAGAATGCGATCAACCTGCTGCTGGGCAAAAGCCCGGGCGGCGTAGCGCGCGGAAAGGCGTTGAACGATTTTACTATTCCTGCCCTGGTGCCGCCCGGCCTGCCGTCTTCTTTGCTCGAACGCCGCCCGGATATCCGAGCCGCGGAACAGAATCTGATCGCAGCCAATGCGCGGATCGGAGCCGCCAAAGCGCAATATTTTCCGCAGATCACGTTAACCGGCTTCCTCGGCGCACAGAGCAGGGCATTGACCGACCTCTTCACCGGCCCCGGCCGCTCTTGGAACTTCGCGCCTGCCGCGGCCCTTCCTATATTCAACGCGGGCCGGCTGCGCTCGAATGTCCGGTTGACCGAAGCTTTGGAGAGGGAGTCCCTCATCGGCTATCAGCGTGCCGTCCAGAGTTCATTCCGGGAGGTATCGGACGCGCTCATCGGATATCACAAGACCGGCGAGCAACGCGCTCAACAAGAACTTCTGGTCACCGCTCTTAGTGAGACCGAGCGCCTTTCAACGCTTCGCTATCGCGGCGGCCTGGACAGTTTCCTGCAAGTGCTGGACGCCGAGCGCAACCTGTTTCAAGGGCAGTTGCTCCTGGCCCAATTGCGCCGCGAAGAGTTGCTTGCCATTGTCCAACTCTATCGTGCTCTGGGCGGCGGCTGGCAGGTCTGACCCACAACATCATCTACACCCGCGCCGCCCGCGAACGGAACGTGCGGGCGTTCGTTCCCGCAATCAAACCATCCAGCGACAGCGCGCCTCCACCTTTAATCATCAATGCAAACGCGATCGCGATAACCAGCACGTGATATTCAATACCCTCGCCTTTCTGTTGCCCCGTCCAGTTCATAAAAAACCCATTCACGGAATGGACCTTAACGCCGCCACAGCCATTTCCACGCAAATGCCGAATGCCGCGACGCGTGTCAACAATTCAATAAAGAGCCCGATGGACCCCAGGAACTCCGCCGCAATGGCAAGCGCCGCGAACGCAGCCGGAATTCCCATCCCGGTGAGGAAGCTCATGGAGCCCGGTAAGCCGGACCCGCCAAACCAGCCCAGCACCTTCTGCGCTCCATGCGGAAACATCACCACTGCCAACAGAACCCGCAGGATCAGCGGAACCACATCGTCATTCGTTTTCAACAGACTTCGCATGTTGCAGCCTACCTCATTTCATCGCCAGCAAAAAGGCCCTGCCGCGCCCCAGGCTGCCGCTCCATCCGGCGTCGGCGATTGGATTCCAAATCCCGACAGTTTGGAATCCGGTTCGCAACAGCAGAGTCTTCACTTCCTCTATGGAGTAGCATCGCTGACGGATGATGACGTCCGACCTCTGCCAGTTTCCATTCAAACGGAACATTGTGATCGCGGTGTGCGCAATCCGCTGTTCGGGATCGTAGCCGCCGCGAACGATGTAGGCGTGCGTATCCTCCACAATCGAGCAACTCTTGTCCCAGTCGGCGAGGTACTGCTCTTCTAGATTCAGATCGAACAGGAAATAACCGCTATCCAGAAGGGAGTCATGCACGTTTTGAAACGTGGCCTGCAAAGCTTCCCGGCTCAAGATGTGGTTCATGCTGTCGAACGTGGAGATGGTTGCGTGGAAGTGGTTCCGTAGAGCAAATCTGCTCGCGTCCGCAGTGAGGAACCGCGCACCCGGCGCATTTCGTTTTGCACATCGCAGCATCTCTTCTGAGCGGTCGAGCCCGGTTACCTCAAAGCCTCGCGCACTCAGTTCTTGCGCCATGCGTCCGGTTCCACAACAAACATCCAGCACGCGCGCATGCGCCGGCAATTTTGGCAACAGGAATCCTTCGATTGCACGGATCGCAAGCTGATGGAAATCCCAATGCCAATAATCGTTGTAGAGCCACGCGAAGCCATCGTAATCGCCCGGCATACCGCTCAACGCACCCACGCGAGGCAGCGATAGTTCAGCCGGTCTCTCGCGCCCCAAGTGTATTTGTACGGCTCGCTGCCGCGCAGGAAATTCCATTCGCGGGCGCCCTCCCGCGCCGCCTGCTCAATCGAGTAGCCCATGATCAGAGTGCCCAGGCTGTATTGAGACAGCTCCGGCTGATATCCACCAAGATAGCTATAAGCCCGGTTTTGGCCCACAAACGCATATACAATGGCCACTAGAGATTCGCCGGCCCACAATCCATGGAAACGAAGGAATCCACTTCGCGCTAATGCAATCGCCACGGCGCGATGAAAGTCCCGAATCTTTCCGGTGCGTAACATGCCCTGCTCCGGATCGTCCTGCCAACGGGCCTGGTGCAACCGGATTAACGCCTCCATATACTCATCTAACCTCGCGGGCTCACATACGGTTTCGAATCGAACTTCCCCTTCCCCCCGCAGCTTCTCGCGGTAGCGGACCAGATTGCGCCGGAGCCCTGGCGATAGCGATTGACGGAACATCTCGACGGTGGACGGCAGCGGAATAATTGGGCAGATATCCGACTGCTCTATCGACAAAGCCAATGGTTCCGCAGTCTTTAGCCTGAGCAAAATGGATGCCGCGTTGAGTTCCTGCCAATCGCACACATCCCATCGGTCCGAATGAATGGAGAGGTGTTTGCAAATCGCATAGAGGGTGTCTTCTTCATGCAGCGGATCGAGCAACAAATCCATCTCATCGGTGATGCTGGTCCCCACCAACAGAACCCGGCGCACACCTTGCGGGTCCACGTAGATAAAGAGCGGCGCCAATCCCACCAACTCTCCCAAACGCCGTAATGCAAGCGTCCAAAGTTGGCCATGCCCCAGATGGTCCCACCAGGCGAGATTCCATTCCGGAGTTTGGAAAATCCCTGCGCCCGGACAACGGCGCCAGAGTCGCGACCACTCCTCAGCGAGGTTGTGTAATGCTGGCGAGGCCGTGATTTCTTCGATATCGAGCGTCGTTTGTATCACGGGCGTCTGCACCGGGACTCCGGTTTGTAGGACGCGGAAGCCGTCTATGGTGAGAGGTTGCGCCGCCAGCTAACGGTGAAGAGCGGGATACTGATTCACCGTCTCACCATTATGGCGGCCTGCATGGAGTGTCAAACCGATCGAGCCCACCGCCCCAGCCAGCACCGCCGCGCGTAGGAGGCGAAGGAACCCACCCCCGGGCCTCTCCGGCTCACTTTAGATGTCATCTCACGGCACCCATTGGATCTCGGGGTACAGCGGAGATGAACTTTTGAGCCGTGAAACGCTTTCCCCCTTGAGGTAGGCGTCGAAAAAGCTATGCACGCAGTACGCCGTAACGGCAAGTTGGCGGCGTCCGTCGATACCGGCAATACCTAACGTACGGAGTGTTCGCAGCACGATATGGCTCTTCAACAGGGCTCCGTCGTCGCTGAAGAGGAAATGGTTCGCGCCGCGGATCGCGATGCGTAGCCTTCCATCCAGAGGCAAACGATCGTAGATCGATTGGATATTGGCCAAGATCTGACGGCTTTCCGGGTCGGACTCGCGGCCGTGGTCGCTCAAAAGGAACAGGAATGGCCGGGCCGATGCCCTCCCGAATCACGCTGCCGAATGGAGCACCGTCCACATCAATGCCTGCCTTACACCGGAAATCATCGTGGCAAAACTGTGCGGCTGCCGCCCCGCCGAAAGAGTGGCCAAATACTCCCACCCGTGTCATGTCGAGCCGCCCCGCGAACTTTCCGGATGCATCCCAGGTGTTCAGCCGCTCCAACCGATCGAGTACGAACGCGATGTCGGCGGTCCACCCATCCAGCAATTTGTTCACGCAACGGGCCTGCTCCTGGCCGGAACAGAGTTCCACGTTATTCTCCGGAATCCTTCTCATCACCCGGCCGTCAGGGAAAACGACGACGCTCGTTCGATACGGGGCGTCGAAGCCCACGACGACGTAGCCGTGGCTGGCCAGATCCTCGGCGAGCGTCGAGTAATTCCATATTTCAGCAGAAGCCCCCGCTCTCATGATCACCACAGGGTATGACCGATGTTGCGGCGCTACGCCGGAGTTCCGGGTGCTATGCCCGTGGACCTTCGACAGATCTCGCGTTAAAAATTTGCTAATCAGCGCGCCGCGGCTGCGTTCCACCTCCGCTCGCAACGGAGCGGGCAGATAGTCGTCCATGATCGGCGCTGATTGCCCAGCCGCCGCCGGGTACCAGATCCAGACAACGAGCTCCCGTTTCTGCTCGGCCGAGGGCGCAAATAGATCGATTCGCTCCTCATCCACCCACGCCGTCGTTAAACGGCCGACGGCGAACGGGCCGGTAGGAACCGATAGTTCCAGGGGCGCGCTGTGTTCTACCCAAAGGACAGCCAGCAATACCAGTAACAAAACACCGCCGGTAATCCCAACTTTTAGACCTCTCGACAACCAACGCTTGATCAGAAAGGCCTCTAGCTTTGTACCTAAAAGTACTTGCCAAGAGAATAACACGTTTTCTTACATTTCTGGACCCGTATTCCAAACGTTGTATAAATACGCAGCCACCACCAGCAGGCTGAAGGCAATCACCACAATAAACAGAATTCTCATCCAGCGGTCCAATACGTCCAGCCGCTGCGCCATTGAGGCCTGGTCGGTCAGCACCTGCGCGTCCGCCGCGGATAGATGGACAAAATCATCCTCGCGCCGGCCCACTTGCCGCCGGTAAAGAAAGAGCGCGATAAGAGCTGCCATGAGCACGGACCAGCTAGCGATCAGCAAATTCAGTGTCATCGAAACCTCCTGACACTGGGTGTATCACTAATTGCCGGCCGCTTCAAGCCCCCAGGCGCACCACCGCGCGTCAACGTTTCGAATCGTACGTTACGTGCCACACGGCTTTGCCGCCATCGTCCGAAACCAGCAGGCTGCCATCCTGCAACTGCAACAGCCCTACGGGCCGCCCCCACACTTCGCGCCGGTCGGCTCCCGTCATCCAGCCCGTCAGAAAGTCACGTACAGGCCCCGATGGCTTTCCATTCTTAAACGGCACAAAGCTGATCGAATATCCTAACCGCTGTGCGCGATTGGAAGACCCATGGTTTGCCAGGAAGGCGCCGCCCCGGTACTCCGCCGGAAACTGATTACCGCTGTAGAAAACGAAATCGAGCACGGCGCAATGCGGCGCCAACACTACGTCGGGAACAATCGCCTTCTCCACCAGGTCTGCCCGCTTCTCTGTAATCCTCGGATCTTCGTTCTTACCCAGATACGAATACGGCCAGCCGTAAAACCCGCCCGCCTCAACATGCGTGAAGTAGTCCGGCACCAGATCGTCGCCCAATCCGTCCCGCTCTTGCGCGCTGGTCCAGATCGTGTCCGTTCCGGGGTAGAAGCGCAAGCCCACCGGATTGCGAATGCCCGACGCGAGTATTTCATGACCGGTTCCATCCGGGTTAAATCGATTGATCGCCGCCCGCATCGAAGGGTCTCCCAGAATCACGTTCGCCGACGATCCAATCGCGAGATACATCTTGCCGCCTTTCTCGTCGAACAGGATCGTCCGCGTAATGTGGCCCTTGCCGAAATCCTTCATCGCCACAACCTCTTCGCCAGCCCCCGCGCTCATCGTCTTCGCATCGTACTTGTAGCGCTTCAACGAAGTGGTCTCGGCCACGTAAAGATAATCCTTCCAAAAGGCAAGGCCATACGGCCTGTCCAAGCCTTCCAGAAGCTTCTTCTTTGTTTTGCCGTTGTCCGTCAGCACGTAAACCGAACCATTCGGAACCATGTCGCTGAGAAGAATCTCCTTGTTCGGCCCCAGCGTCATGAACCGGGGGCGTTCAAAGCCGCTGGCGAATTCTTCCGCGGCAAATCCCTTCGGCAGCTTCAGCTCGGCGCCTTCTGGACGCGGCACCAGCTTGCCTCCATTGGAAGCCGATGGCGTCGCATAAGGAGCGGGCAATTTCGCGGACTGCGCGAACGCGGCCGCAGCCGCGGCAGATAGAAACAGAATGGCGGATTTCATCATGGAAGCTGCCATTCTACTTGAAATTAATCGCGGACGTGCAAAATCAAGCGCCAATCTTTTCAATAAGAGATCGGACCTGCTCCACATCCAACGGTTTCGTCAGGCATCGAATCGCCCCGCACCGGAGCGCTTCTGCCTGCTGGTGAAAGTCATCCACCGTCGCAGCAATCGGCACATCGCAAAAATCGGGGATATTTCTGATTTGCTCCATCGCTTCAGCCAGCGACAAAATCGGCAATCGGGATTCGATCACAATCAAACCCGGCGGAGCCATTTCAGGCAGGCCCTGCACGGCGAGTCTCCCACTACTGAAGTGAGTCAGATAACTGGGAAAGCCACCCTCTTCCAGAATCAGTTCGAACCAACGTGCGTCGGGTGGGTTCGGCTCGATCAGCACGATCGCCAGCGGTTTCGTCATGGGGGAACTACAGTGTATGAAGTTCCCCCTGCGGATGCTACTGGGAATCTCGCGAGGTTACGGACCAAAACTCCGGGCGCATCGGAAACCAATGTTCGGGCTGCGTTCCGCCGGACGCGCCCAACTCCGGTTGGCGCAAGTCAGATACTTCGGAACGTCCGCCCATGACCCGCCCCGCAACACCCGGTACATACCGTCATCCGGGCCTTGTGGATTCTTCTCCGGCGCCTTCGCGTAGTAATCCTTGTCGTACCAATCCGAGCACCATTCCCAAACGTTTCCCGCCATGTCATAGGCTCCGAAATAATTCGGCTTCGACTTCGCCACCTCGCCCGGACCATCGGGAACATTGAACCGCGCATCCGCTTTAGTAGGCGCTCCATCGCCCCACGGATACTTCGCGCCCTCCACTAACCCGCGAGCCGCGCGCTCCCACTCGGCTTCGGTCGGCAGCCGCTTGTGCGCCCACTTCGCGTACGCCGCAGCATCGTCCCAGCTCACGTCCACCACCGCGAACTTGCCTTTGCCATCTGGATACTTCCCTTGCGGCCAATTGTAGGGAGCGCGATGATGAGCGGCTTTGACAAACGCGGCGTACAGCTCGTTGGTCACCTCGTAGTCGTCCAGATAGAACGCGTCGATGTAAATGCGCCGCACCGGCCGGTCGTCCTTCATCAGATCCGGAACCCACTTCAACCCATCGTCGGGTAGTTTGTGCGAGCGTCCTCGCAAGTAGCCGCCCGCCGGAATGAAGACCATCCCAGGCTCCGCCGCATAAGCGATTCCCAGGAACAGCCAGCAGAGTAGACTAGCCGTAAATCGTCGAAATTTCATTCGTCGGTATGTACCCGTTCGGCCCCAGCGGATCCACATAGGGGTACGTGCGGCCGGAAGGCGTATTGCGAATTTCCTTGCTCCAGTCGATGCCAAGAGCCGAATACATCGTAGCCAGAATATTCTCCATGCGCGGCTGCTCTTTGCGGTCCCACCCCGTCTCCAGGCACTTGACGCCCTCCGCGTCCGTGCGCCCCAGAATGCGTCCGCCCTTCACACCGGCGCCGGCGAACAGCGCCGGATAGCACTTGTTGTAGTGGTCTCGCCCCGCCATATTGTTCAGCGCTCCCGGCGTCCGTCCAAACTCGCTCATACAGACCACCAGCGTTTCATCCAGCAAGGTCTTCCCTGGGTCCGACTTCGATTTTGTCGCGGCCAGATCCTCCAGCAGGCTGGCAAATGCCGGGTCGAACTCGGAACACAGCACGTAATGATTGGAGGCCGCTTTCCGATCCCAAATCTGCACGTGATGGTCCCAACCGGGATGGCAGATATGAATGTAATGCGTGCCGGCGTCCTGCGCCAGTACGTTACGCGCCAGAATGCAGGAGATTCCCACCGGGTTGTTCCCATAACGCTTCCGGTCTTCTTCTGCAATCTTGAATGCGTCCGGCCATCGCGAATCGGAGATCAACCGGTGCGCCGTCTCGTAGTAGTCTTCGTAACCCGCCATCTCACGGCCAAGCGAAGCCGGCCGGATCGCCCTCGCATCCCGCAGTTCCTGCAACAGCCGCCAGCGCTCCTCCAGCAGTTCCACGGCCTTCGCATCCAGCGCATTCCCTTTTACCGCCGACTCGGGATTGATGTCCACTACCGAAAATCGCGGCGGCAGAAAACCAGTAGATAGCGCGCCCGCGGCGCCCTTTTCCAGATAGAAAGACAGGTAAGTCGGAAACGTGTCTGCCGGCCGGCGCCGCGATTCCAGCTCCATTGCGATCACCGAACCGATGGACGGAATCTCTCGCGCGAAAGCCAGATTCAACTGCCGCCCGGTCTGCTGATAATACTGTCCTCGAAAATGAACCTCTTCGTGGCTGAGCATCGACCGCACAACCGCCAGCTTGTCCACATGCTTTTCCAGGCGCGGGAACAGCAGCCTCGATAGAGACAGCTCCGCGTTCACCTTGTGGACGTCCAAGTCTTTCGGAGTGCCCGCAGTCTCCTTGAAATCAAACCCTTCCACATGGCTGATGGCGCCTGAAATTTCGTAGAAGATTACATTCCGGGCTGTGCCGCGTGGTTGCACCTTAGCGCCACTGGCCCGCAATTGCAGCGGCCACACCGCGTCGGCGGAAGCCGCCAGCAACCCCATGCCTCCAATTTTCAACAGATCGCGTCTGGAGCGCGTCACGTCGCCAACTGTTCTATGCGTCATCGTCGCCTGCCTAATAATTGAACACGAATTCCACTTGATTAATCAGCGCCCACTGTAAATCTTGCGCCCCGCGCACTCGATCTTTCGCCATCGCTTCCATTGCCACGTGCCTTTCCGGCTCGGATGGCGCACGGGAAAGAGTAGCCAGAAACATCTCATCGATCACGCGCTCGTTATTATCTTTGTAAGTATCCAGCAACCGTTGCACCTTGCTGTCCTTCGCCGCCAGAACACGGTCATTCACCACGGACGACTGCATCAACAGCAGCGGTTGCAGCGGAGACCCTGTCGGTGTTCGCGGCGGATTGCTCCGGTTCGATTGACCAAACGTCTGCATGAAATACTTGACGTCGCCACCGCCGGCCGGACCGCTCAACTGCATCGCCATGCCCATCTTCGCCCCCTGCTTGTCGCTCCCATAAGTAAAGCTTCCAGGCCGGCCGGTTGCGATCGCAATCGAATCGTGCAGCTCTTCCGCAGTCAGTTGACGCACAAACTTACGCGCATAGTATTTCGTATAAGCGTCTTTCCACTCGCCATTGAACCGCGCTGAAAGCTGGTACGCGTTGGACTGGCAAATGGCCGCCAATAGATGACGGATACTGTAATTGCTTTTGCGGAATTCGTCCGCCAGAGCGTTCAGCAACTCCGGATGAGACGGCTGCAGTTGCCAGCCCTCCGGAACATTCTTCGGGTCTTGCCGCGCCAAGTCGAACTCATCGAACGGTTCCACGATGCCGAACGACATCAGCCGAGCCCAAAAAAGATTCACCGCCGCTCGCGCAAATTGCGGATGCGCTGTGAGCATCCGCCCCAGTTCATCGCGCGGATCGGCCCCCGGCTTCGCCTTCTCTCCGGTCAGTACGAATGCCGGATCGTTGGGGCCGCCAAAGCGGGGCACGCGAATCATGCTGCCGCCCTTCGTGTTGTAACCGGGATTGTGATCGTCAATCAGGAATTCACCCGATTGCGGTTTCCCGTCTTCCCAATACATCAGGTAACGCGAATGGCCCAGGAAAGCGGAGTTCTGAAAAAACTGCGAACGCTTCTGCTGCGAAAGCCAAACGTTTACTTTTTCCAGATGCGCCTTGCCGTCATGGCAGGAGATGCAAGAGAGGTTCACTCCAAGAAACGTCTTTCCATACAGCACCGCCAGCTCGTCGTCGGTATCCAACTGCTGCACCATGCCAAGGTCCGCGCCGTTATCGGGCTGCGGTTTGCCCTGCACGTGTTCCCGCGCGATCACGTTGGATGCCGCCACTACGTGGTTGCTCTTAGCCGCGGCGGAAATGATCGACCGGACGACGTCGTCATAGGGCCGGTCCACGCGCAGGTTCTCTTTCATCCAGTAATGAAACAGATCCTGCCCGCGCCCCATCTTCCCGTTCGCGCGGAACAGGTCCATGAAGTAGTAGGCCCATTTGTCTACATACGCTTCGCTCGCAAGTAACCTGCCCACCAGCTTGTCCCGTTTGCCGGAATCCGTATCCGCCAGAAACGTCTTCAACTCATCGGCAGTCGGAATACGGCCAGTCAGATCCAGAGAAACGCGCCGCAGGAACTCGGGATCGCCCGTAAGCGGTGCGTGCGGGATATGGTCGCGCTCCATCTTGCCGAACACGTACTGGTCAATGAAATTACGCCGTGCAATCGGCGTGAACTTCTGTTCGGCCTTGCCGCCGGGCAGTGCGGCGGCGATTTTCTCCGTCAGTGCCCCCGCGTCTTTGGAAGGCGCGGATTGGAAAATCGGCGCATGCGCCTCTGAAAACCGGTCCGGGGACATCGCCTCGGGCTGGGCCTTCTTAGGTTGCTCAGCACCGCTGAGCAACGCTGTGGCGGCTACCGCCAGACAACTGACCGTGATGGAGCGCATCCGTGGGACTCCTTGTGCCGGACACTCAGAATTCTACAACATTTCTACGTCCGCCGCCGGCCAGTCTACGACGCTTTCCGTTGATGCCGCCCTTCGCCAAATTCCTCAATCATCTTGGCGTTGAATGCCGGAATGTCATCCGGTTTCCGGCTCGTCACCAGTCCGTTGTCGTTCACCACTTCCTTATCCACCCAATTTCCACCCGCGTTGCGGATGTCCGTTTGAAGTGATGGCCAGGACGTAATGGTACGGCCACGAAGAACTCCCGCTTCCACCAGCGTCCATGGCCCGTGGCAAATAGCCGCCACAGGCTTGTTGGAATCGAAGAAAGCCTTCACGAATTGGACCGCCTTGGGAATGGTCCTCAGCTTGTCCGGGTTCATCACCCCGCCGGGCAACAGCAACGCGTCGTAGGAACTGGGATCGGCGGATTCCAGCGGGACGTCAACGCGGAACTTGTCACCCCAATCCTTGTCCTTCCAACCCCTCACTTCGCCCTGCGCCGGAGACACGATCTCCGTTTTGGCGCCAGCCTGCTCTAAGGCCTTCTTGGGCTCGGTCAGTTCCACCTGTTCGAATCCATCTGCCGCCAGAATGGCGATTTTTTTACCGCTCAATGGGGAATCCATAAAACCTCCTTAGGATGATTACGTTTCAGTCGTTAGACGCATTCCCGCAGAGAGCTTTCAGGTAATCTGGTGGACGCCCGGAATCGGCGCGAGGTGTTCAGCGGCCAGGCGATGACTTAGCCGGCTGACCCAGGAAAGCGGCGATATCCTTCGCGGCTTTGGTTTCCACCCCGGGCTTTTGCAGGAACCCGAGATCGCGGAACCAGTCGATGTACCGGTACTGCCAAGTGCCAAACGGAATGCCGTTCCGGTCCGTTAAACCGCCTGTCATGCGGCTTCCGTCGCTCAAGGGGTCGCCGGGGTGGCGGCCATTCCCGTAAATGTGCATTTCGATGTTTGGCGCGCCCATAGTCAGCATCGCGGTGAAATATTCGATTGCCCAGACCGCATGAACCCGGTCGCCGGAGCCGGCGCAGACCAGGAAGGCGGGTGGAACATTGCGCGGAATCGGTGGAGCGATGCGATTGCGCGCGAAGGGAGTAGGACCGGGATAGATAATACCCACGAAATCGGGCCGCGAACTGATTCCCGCCAAGAAATCGCCGAGGCCGTTGTTCTTTTTGTCGAAGTCCTCAAACAAAACCGCCGCCGGAGCGGCTAATTCCGCCCCAGCCGAAAAGCCCATAATGCCGATCTTGTTGGGATCGATGTTCCATTCCTTCGCGTAGGCGCGCACCATGCGGATGGACTGGAGGGCATCGTTCACCGCGTCGGTCTGAGCATTGTAACCATCGCGGCGGAGGCGATTCCGAAGGATGATGGTGTTGACGCCATAGTTGTAGAAAAAGGGAACGAAATCGGCGCCCTCCGTGCCGACGTTAAGGGTATTGTGTCCGCCGCCCGCCACCAGAATCACGGCGGCGCCAGTATTGAGGCCCCGGTCGATCGTGTGCACTTCGATGGAGGGGTTATGAATGTTGACGATGCTGTTGATCCGCCCCGGCACGGTCTGGCTCATGTTGTACTGTTCGGCCTCGCGGACGCGCTCCGCCTTCAAGAAGGGCGAGCCAGGCGGATAGAGAGGAACCACCACGCCGCCTTGCAGAATGGGCAACGGAGCATAGGGAGCATCGTTGGTGGGCCCCGGCTTCGGTACGGAGAGAGGAGCGGGAAGCGGAGCGAGCGGCGATTTCGGAGTGTTTTGCGCGAGGGCGGCAGTCAGCGCCAGTGCCGGCAATAGCAGCGTTACAGTTCGTTTCATAAGAGGCACAACTATACTATTCGATTACCGGCAGACCGCGCCCATCACTTCGATCGAGGTGGCATTGAGGCGATCGCCATTCGGCTTTCGAATCAGAAAGCCCTTGACGTTCACTTTCCGGCCGCCGTGCGAATCCACTTTTAGGTTGGCGCCATCCAGTATCCGGAAGGAATGGCTGCCAAGCGGCTGAACGGCCGCCGATTGCAATTCCGTGGCGGAAGAGCCATTCGGATTGCGGGTCCTGACTGGTTCGCTCGCTTGCTTCACTCTCCAGATCCCATCCGGATCCTTAGAAAGGCACCCTACGGTTTGGATAAGCGCAAAATCCGGTACTGGCTCCGGTCCCGCTTTCCCTTCGAAACGAATATCGGAGAGGAGGCCGGCGTTCAATTCTTGTGAACCGGCCGGGAAGCCATTCGCCTGCAAGATGTAGGCGAGAATGTCGAGGTACTCGCTCTGGTCCAGACTGCCTGGAGCGCCCACCGGCATGGTCTTAGACATCCGAATCCAAAGGCTGCTCAGGGAATCTTCGCGCCAGTTGTTTATGAACTTTGCGCCGCGCAGGCCGGTGTAGCCGCTGAGATCTTCCCGGTGGCAGCGGGCGCAGGACGCCATGTACGCCGCGGCCCCGCGCGCGGATTGCTTCGAAGTATAAACACCGCTCCAGACCGTTTTTGTATCGGCGCGCAGCATCGCGGCGACTACAACGGCGAGCGCCAATGAGCGAAATGCCAGTCCTCTTCTCAATTGAAGATATCGCCGAAATATGGTGGCCAGGGACGGAATTGAACCGCCGACGCCAGCCTTTTCAGGGCTGCGCTCTACCCCTGAGCTACCTGGCCGCCAAGTGTATAGTCTAACAGACCCTAAACGGTTTGTAACTTTTCCAGCGCTTCTCCTGTCTCTTTTTCTATTCCGGCGTGAAGGCTGTTACCGTGGGCGTCCATGGTCACGATGGCGACGAAGTTGTTCACCTTTAAATGCCACATGGCTTCGGGAATGCCGAACTCTAGCAGATGGACTCCTAGAACCTGCTCCACCGACCGGGCGTAATACTGGGCGGCGCCGCCGATGCCGTTCAAGTAGACCGCTCCGCACTCCTTGAGCGCCGCCAGTGTTTTCGGACCCATCCCGCCTTTGCCAAGGACCGCCCGTACGCCGTAATTCCGGATCACGTCAGCCTCATAGGGCTCTTCGCGAATGCTGGTGGTCGGGCCAGCGGCCTTCACCTTCCACGTGCCGTCTTCCTTCAGCATCACGGGCCCGCAGTGATAGAGCACCGCGCCGTTGAGATCGACGGGTGGCGCATGTTTCATCAGGTATGCATGGACTGCATCGCGGCCGGTGTACACTTCGCCACTGATGAGCACCACATCTCCCACCTTCAGGCTGCGCATCTGCTGTTCGGTAAGAGGGGATGTGAGGACCACCTCGCGCCCGGTGAGCGGGAAACCCTCGGCTTGGGTCATCTTCTCGACGGTGCGGGCGGGATCGCGATAGAGCCATTTCGTGATGGCTCCGCTCCCGGCATCGAGGCGGACGCCGAGGCGGCGGTAGGCCCAGCAATCGTAGGCAACCGAGACGAAGAAACTGGCGGGCAGGCGATTGGCCGCAGTGATCTTGCATCCGATCAGCGAAGCTTTGCCACCGAAGCCCATTGGACCGACACCCAGGCGGTTGGCTTCGTCCATGATTTGCGCTTCGAGCTTGGCCAGTTCGGGATGGGGATTGGTGTCGTCGAGAGTGCGGAAGAGTTCGTTCTTTGCAAGCACGTAACCATGAGCGCGGTCACTGCCGATGCATACACCGACTGCTCCGGGCGCACAGCCTTGCCCTTGTGCCTGCCACACTGCATGCAGGATGCACTTGCGCACGCCTTCCAGGTTGCGGTCCGCGCGGCCGAGATGTTCCAGAGTTGCGGGAACCGAATACTGGATGTTCTTGTTTTCGCAGCCTCCGCCTTTGAGGATCAGTTTGACCTCGATCTCGTCCTCTTCCCATTGCTCGAAGTGGATCACCGGAGTCTCCGGGCCGAGGTTGTCGCCGCTGTTCTCGCCGGTGATGGAATCGACGGAATTGGGACGGAGTTTACCGCGTTTTGTCGCTTCCGCCACGGCGGAACGGATTGCCTTCTTGATGACGATTTGGTTCACGCCAACCGGTGTATGGACAACGAAGGTGGGCATGCCGGTGTCCTGGCAAATGGGGCCTTCATCGTCAACCGCCATGTCGATGTTGGAGGCGATGATGCTGAGGGCCTGACTGGCCTGTGTGTCCGGAGTTTCCTGCGCGATGGCGAGTCCCATGGCGGCGCGGACGTCCGGCGGAAGGTTGGTGGAGGTTTGGGTGATCAACTCAATCAGGCTGTTAGTTAGGAATTCCATTGTGCTCCGAACACTCATGTTAACTTGATCCTCACTTGCGCCGTGAGGCCGGGCTTGACCGATGGATCGGGGCTGGTGAACTCAACAGTGACCTGGCCTTTTTCCACATTCTTCACCTCGGCGGCGAGCGGCTGGTTCTGCGCTTCCGTGATAGTTACCACAGCGGGCTGGCCGGGCCGGATGCGGGCGAGAACACGCGGTTCCGGTTCGACAACGACGGCGAGTTGGCTGAGTCCGGTGGCAATCTGGAAGAGGTCTTTCATGGTTCGATCGACGTCATCCCCAGCATTGCCGCGGCGGCCCACGACGACGCCATCCACAGGCGAATGGACTTCGGCGGAAGACAGGTCCACTTTCACCCGCTCCAATTCCCGATTGTTCTCATCCAACGTTTTTTGGGCGGAGTCCCGATCTTTTTGCAACGAGTCGACGCGTCCTTCGGCCTGCTGGGCGAGAGTCTCCAAACTGGCCGACTCGGCCTGATTCGTCAGGTACTCCTTTTCCGTTTTTTCGAAAATCAGACGCGGGGTTGCGCCCGCGCCCAGCAGCATTTTCTGGCGTTGGTACGCCTTCTCCGACCGGTCGTAGTCGCTGCGGGAGCGGATGGCGACGGCCCGGGCGCGAGATGCTTCCAGCCGCGCCGTAATGAGAGCGGCCTCAAGATCATTCAGCTTATCGCGAGCCCGTTCGGCGAGTTGAGTGGACTGCTCTTCAGCGCCTGTGAGCGACTCGCTCTTGATTTGGGCGAGCAATTGGCCTTCAAAAACCTCCTGGCCGATCTCGACGTGGAACACGTCAATCTTGCCCTGGACAGGCACAGAAACCATGACCGTATGTTGCGCCTGAATCCTGCCGATGAGGCTCACCTCCGTCCCCACGGGCACGGAAGGCTGAGTAGCCGTTACTTTCCGGGGTTGCGGTTGGACGTGCTCGCGCCAGACCACTGAAAGCACTCCGGCGGCAATAGCAGCGAGCACTAGAATCGCGCCCAAGACCAGCCCAATACCTCGGGGTTTAACGCTGGTTTTGGTATACTTCATAAGCACCTGCGAGCCTATTATGAGCAATTTGCGCCTCGGCGATATTATCGACGACTACTGCATCAAATGCCGGCGCCTGACCAATCACGCCATTGTTTCGATCGTAAACGAAGAAGTAGTGAAGGTACGGTGCCGCTCGTGCTATCACGACCATACTTATCAGCATGAACAGATCCCCCCTTCGAAGAAGGACTTGAAGAAACTGGAACTGTTCAATGCCGTGCTTTCGACCGTGGACCCGGAAGCTGCCGCTGCGGCAGATGGACATCAGCCGGATGGGGCGCCGGCGCCGGAACCCCAACCTGCACCTGTGAGAAAGGCGTGGGGCCGGGCTAAGAAAGTTTAGCGGCAGACCGGATTGAGCGTGTCTCACGTGCGCCGCATTTCGCGCTGGAGCTCCTCGACCAGCCGCTCGCGATCTCCATCCGACACGTCGTGCTCCAGGCGGCGCAACGCCAGTCCGATCACATCCCGATGATGAAGTTTGGACCCGACGCTCTCCTCACCACTCAGCTTAAGCCAGATGTCGTGTAAACGGTCCACATCTTCCGGCCAGAGCCGGGGCGGGTGAGGGCCAAGATTGACGTATACGGAGGGCCGGGTGCCGCTAATAATTTCAAGCGAAAAGGG